>DYYI01000014.1:0-25727 GCA_020741755.1 Aliicoccus persicus
GTGGGTCGCCAATTCAGGTTAGAAAAACAGTTTGAATTGGCAGTATTTTGATTTACCTGCCAATTCAAGTCCGAAAAAATCATTCGAATTGGCACATTTTGTTTATTACTGCTAATTCAAAGAAATTCAGATATAAAAAGTAGGGTGAATTGGCAGTTGACAATGCTATTGCTAACTCACCTCTGATATTTGATCTGAGTTAGCTTTCTCGTGCTCACTCAGTGGAAAAAAGTGTTGTGAGTAAGCATGGTTTGGCGTCTTGTGCTCACTCAGGGGAAAAAAGTGTTGTGAGTAAGCACGATTTGGAGTCTTGTGCTCACTCAGTGGAAAAAAGTGTTGTAAGTAAGCATGGTTTGGAGTCTCGTGCTCACTCGAGCCAGAAAATCACTGTGAGTAAGCACGGCCAAAGTCTAGCGTGCTACTTCGAGCTCAAAAAATTAATTGAAGTAGCAGCTCTAGATTCTCAAAAATTACTCAATCTTCACTCGATACAAATAGGGATAGTTTTTCCCAGCTAGATAAAATTCATCATCTTCAATATGTGCGATGCCGTTCAAAGTATCCATTTGGGCAAGCTCATCCTCATCCATGTCAATCGAGTAAACAATTTCCTCTAGATCATACACTTCGACGACCTCTCCCTGCGACACATCTATCTTAATCAAGTCGTAACTCAGCCAAATGTTTGCATATAAAAATCCATCCACGAATTCTAACTCATTGATGTTCTCATACTCAGTTTCAATCTCATCTAAAACATCAAAAGTATCAAGATCCCTCAATTTGATCGTATTGCTCCCGTCGCTCATCCAAACGCCATCAGCATGCTCATCATACGCGAGTCCCCATCCTTCATCTTCATAAGACATGGTATCTACAACTTCTAGAGACTCAACATCACGCACGAACAATGTCTCCTCTTTCCACGTGAGTTGCATGACACCGCTAGGCGTCACAGTCACACCTTCACCAAAATATTCTGAATCTAGTCGATCGACTTCATCAAATGTTCCCTTATCTACATCCAAATAGCCAATTCTAGAATCTCCATACAACCCAGTCGATAAAAGTACTCGGCCATTATCATCTATTTCCAAACCTTGTACAAAAAGTTCTTCTTCAATTGGGTAGGTATCGATCAAAGTGACGCTAGAACCAGCGCCAGCATCAGAATTCACATCTTCGTCTGCCGACACAATATCAACATCACCGGCGCCAGCAAACAACGAAACAACCAACGTCCATAACAAATCAATCATCATCTTCACTCCAAACAAAAAAGACTAAGGAAGTTTTCCTTAGTCTTATCATACAATAATTTACTTATCTTTAACGATTTCAGTTGTACGTACAAATTCGCGTTTCATATCTTGCGTGATTTCTCGTTGTGTCATTAGTGATACGACGATACCAGCAATTAGTGATAAGAAGAAACCTGGAATCATAGAGTATAGACCTGTTCCGAATGAATCGAATACGTATGTCCAAAGGATAACTGTTGTTGCCCCTGTAACGATTGCAGCAACGGCACCTGAACGTGTCATCTTCTTCCAGTGTAATGCAAGGATTACGAGTGGACCGAATGCTGAACCAAATCCAGCCCATGCTTCTGCAACGAGGTCAAGGATAACTGATTCGTCATCCCAAGCGATAATGATTGCAACGATAGCAACTAATACAACGGCAAAACGACCGAGTGTTACGTACATTCTATCTAATTGTTCGTCAGTTTTATTTTCTTTCTTCTTCGTAAAATTACGAATTGGTCTGAAGAAGTCTTGTACTAATGAACTTGATGCTACGAGTAACTGTGAAGATACTGTACTCATAATCGCAGCTAAAATCGCAGCTAAGAAGAATCCGCCCACAAATGGGTTAAAGAGTACTTGTGACATTAAGATTAAGATTGTTTCAGGGTCAACGATTTCATGATTCGTCGTATCGATGAACACAACCCCTAAAATACCTGTGACAACTGAACCTGAAAGTGCGATTGCCATCCAAGAAATGCCAATGCGACGTGCGGTAGGTAAAATCTTATGGCTACGTGCTGACATAAATCGAACGATGATATGTGGTTGGCCGAAGTAACCAAAGCCCCATGCTAAACCACTGACAATCGTTACGAACGTAACGCCTGCAAATAATGATAGATAGCTGATTTCATTGATAGAAGCAAGTTCGTTCAAACGAACTAACGGTTCTACGTCATATTCTGTCGTTAATGTGAAGATTGCAACGACTGGTACGATTATCATTGCGATAAACATAATCGTACCTTGGAACAAGTCCGTTAAACTAACGGCTAAGTAACCACCAAGGAATGTATAGAATATAACGATACCTGCTACGACGAATAGACCTATGTAGTAGTTAATGTCGAAAGCATTCTCAAATAATTTACCACCAGAAACCATACCCGACGCTGTGTAAACCGCAAAGAATACAATTATAACAAGTCCACTTACTGTACGGAGAATACTCGATTGGTCACGGAATCTATTTGCAAAGAATTCGGGAAGTGTAATTGAGTTGTTCGACACTTCAGAATAAACACGTAAACGTGGTGCAGTGACATGGTAGTTAACGTAAGCACCGATAGTCAAACCGATTGCGATCCATGCTGCTGAAACACCGGCACTGTAAGCTTCACCTGGAAGTCCCATGAGCATCCAACCAGACATGTCAGAAGCCCCAGCTGATAAAGCAGTTACCCAAGGACCAATGTTTCTGCCACCGAGCATGTACTCATCAATGTTTGAGGTTGATTTTTGATACGCATACCAGCCGATATAGATCATGAAACCAAAATATAAAGCAATTATGATCATCTCTTGCCAACCGGCTGTGAATGTAAAGACGTTTCCTAAAGTCATGATGTAATTTACCTCCATCGTTTATTTTTGTTCTTTTCTACCGTAACGAACTTTACAGAAACTTGCAAGAGTGTATTTTTACATCGTCGTGTCTCTATTAGATTTTCATTATGTTTTCTGATAAAATTTAAATGTTATGATTTAAATTTAAGGAGAGATGTTTATGTCAGAAATCAACAAAGACATCGTTAAACACACCGCAAATTTAGCAAGAATTGAAATTAGCGATGATATTGCAGAAAGTTTCACGAGTGAGCTCGATAAAATAATAAACTACGTCCATGTCATGGATGAATTAGACTTAGAAGATGTTGAACCACAATTCCATGCGTTAAATTTAACGAATGTGATGCGCGAAGATATTCCTGAAGCACCGATATCTCAAGAAGATGCGTTAAAAAATGCAAAACAAACAGAAAGTGGCCAATTCAAAGTGCCACGTATGCTTTAAGGAGAACTGACATGGATATCAATCATTTATCATTAGAAACATTAGCAGAAAAAATAAAGTCTAAAGAGATAAAACCATCAGAAGTCGTGGAAGCATATCTTGAACGCATTAAAACGGTAGATCCGGAGATTGGCTCATTTTTACTTGTCAATGAAGAAGAAGCACTGAGAAACGCGAGAGAATTAGATGAGCGTCAAGCAGCTGATGATATGGCGGGCGAATTATTCGGTATACCGATGGGTATAAAAGACAACATCGTCACAAAAGACGTTGTTACAACAGCCGCGAGTCGTATGCTTGAAGACTTCGTACCGATTTATGATGCGACAGTTATGGAAAAATTGTATAAGGAAAATCCAGTTCTTCTCGGAAAACTGAACTTAGATGAGTTTGCAATGGGTGGATCGAACGAAAACTCTTACTTCAAAGAAGTTAAAAACCCATGGAATACGAAAAAGGTGCCAGGTGGTTCATCGGGTGGCTCTGCAGCAGCAGTTGCAGCTGGATTAGTACCATTTGCGCTCGGTAGTGATACAGGCGGTTCAATTCGTCAGCCTGCTTCATATTGTGGGATTGTTGGAATGAAACCGACTTATGGACGAGTATCACGCTATGGATTGATCGCTTTTGCTTCAAGTTTAGATTGCATTGGTCCGATGACACGCAATGTCAGAGATAATGCAAAGATTTTAGAAATTATAGCGGGCTCACACTTAAAAGATTCAACGACGATGCCTGATGTTTCTAGTGACTTTTTATCTACAATCGATAAAGACATCAAGGGCATGAAAATTGCGATTCCAAAAGAATTCGTCGATGGTGCAACGGATGAGGTGAAATCTTCGATTCTAAAAGCGAAAGAAGTATATGAATCGTTAGGTGCAGTCGTTGAAGAAGTTTCACTTAAGAAAACGAAATACATCGTCAGTGCGTACTTCATCATTTCATCAAGTGAGGCGAGTGCAAACTTAGCGCGCTTTGATGGTATCCGTTACGGGTATCAGGCAGAAGGTGTCGATAACTTAGAAGAGTTATATCGCAAAACACGTTCTGAAGGATTTGGTTCTGAAGTGAAGCGTCGTATTTTACTTGGAACATTCGTTTTAAGTGCGGGACACTTTGATGCACATTACTTACGCGCACAAAAATTAAGAACGATCATTACACAAGATATGAATGAAGTTTTATCTGAATATGATTTAATCATGGGGCCGACAACTCCGTCTGTTGCTTATGATTTAGGTAGTAAACTCGATAATCCGTTAGACATGTATTTAGATGATGTATTAACGGCGTCTTCGAACTTAACTGGAATGCCTGCAATTTCTATCCCAGCCGGCTTAAATAAAGAGGGTATGCCAATCGGTATGCAGTTGATTGGTAAGCACTTTGACGAAGCGACGATTTATAATGCGGCATATCAGTTTGAGAAAAAAGTTAACTTACATGAAGAACTTAAAGCGTTAAGTTTGGAGGGGAAATAAATGCACTTTGAATCTGTAATTGGACTTGAAGTCCACGTTGAATTAAAAACAAAATCCAAAATGTATAGTAGTGCGCCTAATGAATTCGGTGCAGCACCTAACTCCAACTTAAATGCAGTCGACCTCGGTTATCCAGGAACATTACCTGTTGTAAACCGTGAAGCGGTTGAGTTTGGTATGCGAGCAGCGATGGCATTGAACATGGAAATTGCCGATGTCACATCATTTGACCGTAAAAACTATTACTATCCAGATAACCCGAAAGCGTACCAAATTACACAAGATCGTGAACCGATTGGACGCAACGGATGGCTTGAAATTGAATTAAATGGTGAGAAAAAACGCATCGGCATTACGCGTTTACACTTAGAAGAAGATGCAGGTAAATCATCTCACTATAGCGATCACTCATTGGTAGATTTAAATCGCCAAGGCACACCGCTTGTTGAGATTGTTTCAGAGCCAGATATCAGATCACCTGAAGAAGCGTATCTTTATCTAGAAAAGTTAAAATCTATAATTCAGTATACGGGTGTATCGGATGTGAAGATGGAAGAAGGATCACTGCGCTGTGACGCGAACTTATCTTTAAGACCAGTTGGTCGTGAAGCATTTGGTACGAAAACAGAGCTTAAAAACTTGAACTCATTTAACTTCGTGCGCAAAGGGTTAGACTATGAAGCCGTGCGCCAAGAGAAAGTATATCTTTCTGGCGGAGAAGTGAGACAAGAAACACGTCGTTACGATGAAAAGACGGGTGAAACAATTTTGATGCGTGTAAAAGAAGGTTCGGATGACTATCGTTATTTCCCTGAGCCTGATCTAGTCGCAATTCATATTGGTGAGTCATGGAAAGAAGCAATTCGTGAAACGATGCCAGTATTACCGGATGAATTGTATGAACGCTATATCAATGAATATCAGTTACCAGTTGCCGATGCGCGTCAGATCACTTTGAATAAAGAGCAGGCGGACTTCTTAAATGAAATGGTAGAATCGTATCAAACCGATGCGAAGTTATCAGCAAACTGGCTCATGGGAGAAGTGACGGGTACGCTTAGAAAAGAACGTAAAGAACTTGCGGAGACTGGTTTGACACCTCAGAATTTAGGTGAAATGATTCAGCTGATTGAAGATGGCACGATTTCTAGTAAGCAAGCGAAAAAAGTGTTCATGAAGTTATTTAAGGACGGTGGCGAAGCACGTCAAGTTGTGAAGGACTTGGGCTTGGAGCAGATTTCGGATCCGAAATTATTGCTTGAAATTGTTACGCGTATTTTAGATAGCAACGAACAGTCAATTGAAGACTATAAAAATGGTAAAGACCGTGCGGTTGGCTTCTTGGTCGGACAGATCATGAAAGAAACGAAAGGACAGGCCAATCCGAAGATGGTCAATGAGATTTTGTTGGAAGAGATTAGTAAGAGATAGATGATTTGAAGCCACGGCATGTTGCGTGGCTTTTTTTGTGGGAGAAAATGTGTGCGCAGATTGATTTGCGTTCCAATGAAACTTGCTCACAGACACGCAGATTGATTTACGCGTCAATGAGAGTTGCTCACAGACACGCAGATCGATTTACGCGTCAATGAGAGTTGCTCACAGACACGCAGATTAAAGTGGACCCCTTGTCAAGGACACGCAGATTGATTTGCGTTCCAATGAAACTTGCTCACAGACACGCAGATTGATTTGCGTTCCAATGAAACTTGTTCACTGACATGCAGATTGGTTTAAGGTGAGCTGAGTCCCACATCATTTTATTCCACCTACCTCAACCCATAAAAAATCCCCATCACAAACGCAACGGGGACTAAATTAAATCTCTTATTCAGCTAATGTTTCATAGAATGTATCCGCGACGTTATCCAAAGTCGCTTCGTTCAGCTGGTTCTCAAACAATCCTTCAGCTGTGTCGTTTAAATGGATATAGTTAAAGTCATTATCCATGAAATACTCGTAATCATCTTCAAGTGCTTGCGACAGATTTTCATTTTCATAAATATCCGGGTCACCGATCAAGTACACGATAAACTCCTGGTTCACCAAGTCCTGATACACTTGCTCGATATTCCCGAGTGTACGGTTGTGTAAAATCTGAATATCAAAATCTGTTACTTGCATCGCATTAAACATGACGACATCGAATGAATTATCAACAAATATGCTCGATAAGTTGAGTGAACTTGCTTCTAATGATTCACTTTCAAAATTGATGTTTTCATCATCAAACGCCTCGTTCAATCGCTCTATCAAAGCATCAGCATTAAAGTAAGGCGGGAGTTGTAAACTGATGTTTAATGTTTCACCGTTATCTACCTTTTCCTGATAAAGGGCATTCAACTCTTCATTTTGGAACGTTGTATTATATTCAACTTCTTCTTCAGATTCTTCTTCGTTCTCTGATTCTTCTTCAGATTCTTCCTCGTTCTCAGACTCATCATCTGATAGTTCTTCGTCAGGATCTGCTTCTTCGACGTCTTCTTCTGGCTCTTCTTCTAGCTCTTCATCAACTGCTTCTTCGTCTGTCTCAGTGTCCTCTACAGATTCTGAATCTTGATCTATTTCTGCTTGTTGTAGTGCTGTATCTGGTGTGAAGAAAAAGTTAAAGTATAGACCAATCAATAAAAAGGCAACCAGTACAAAAAATATAATTTGTTTCATGGGTGAAAGTACTCCTAACATGGGCAAAATAATTCGCTTGATAATATGATTTAATGATATTATACATGAAACGGATTGTGTATAAAAGAAAAGCTAGGTGATTACATGACAGCGACTAACCGTGATGATTTAAAACAGCATAGGCATGTATATTTAAGTACGTCCTTGGATTTAATTGAACACTTTCACAATGAAATTATTGAAATCCATCACCTACCTGATTTTAAAGCATATAAAGTCACGGATAAGGCGGATGTGCACAGCGTTGTAATTATTAAGGCGCACATTGTGTTTCCAACGATATATGAATCTTTATCCAATAAATATAAAAACATAGAATTAAGAATAGAAGATCCTAAAAAGATGGTGATTCGCATTTTGGAACACACTTTTACAGTAGAATTGCTCTTCATCGGGCATTCTGATTTTCATGAAAATATTAGAGATGTACATCTCAGTGATTGATAGGAGACATATATGAAAACAGCTCGAATTATCTATAATCCCACATCTGGTAAAGAACAATTTAAACAATCTCTGGCGAAGGTGTTACAAAAGTTTGAAGAGGCAGGATTTATCACGAGTACGCATGCAACTACAGCACCGAACGATGCGACGAAAGCGGCAGTGGCTGCATGTGAAATGGGGATTGAACTGCTGATTGTTGCTGGTGGTGACGGTACAGTCAGTGAAGTCATCAATGGACTCGCGCAATGTGAATCACGTCCGACACTCGGTGTTATACCGGTAGGAACGGTTAATGATTATGCGAAGGCACTTCATATTTCAGATGATATTTTTGAAGCAATCGATACGATTATTAATGGTGTAACGGTTGAGGTGGACATTGGAAAAATGAATGATAAGTACTTTATGAATATTGCTGGTGGTGGTAAAATTACAGAGGTATCATACGAAGCACCGAGTCGTCTTAAAGCGATTATCGGTCCGCTTGCTTACTATGTAAAAGGTATCGAATTTTTACCACAGATTACATCTTCTGAAGTAAAAATTGAATATGATGGTGAAGTGTTTCAAGGAAAAATCATGTTGTTTTTAATCGGTTTAACGAACTCGATTGGTGGATTTGACAAGCTCGTCGAAGACCCCGTATTTGATAATGGCTATTTTTCATTATTCATCGTTAGAGATGCATCGCTCGTTGAACTTGCGCATTTAATGACGCTCGTTTCTAGAGGAGAACACTATGATCATCCGAAACTTCAAATCATCCGTGCGAAAAATATTTCAGTGGAAAGTACGAATGATTCAATGCAGCTGAATTTAGATGGGGAATACGGTGGAAAACTGCCAGCGAAGTTTGAAAATTTACAAGCATTTTTATCGATACGTGTGCCAGAAGCAGTGAAGAATGCTCATTTTAAGCGCACAATACAATCTTAAACGTAAGCAAATATGCTTGCGTTTTTTACTTTGGAGGGAAATCAGGTGAAGCTGACTATATTTGCGACGACGGACGTACATGGTGCGATTTATCCGTACAACTATTTTGATAATGAAGATAAAACGACGAGTTTGCTACATGCAGCGTCATATATTAAAGAATATCAGGCACGTCATAAAGAGGATGTCGTATTAACTATTGATAATGGAGACTTTTTACAAGGGGATACATGGAATGATTATGATGCAGAACATCCCAATCTAGCGCTTGCACCGACGGTGGTCAATGAGATATATGATGTTGTAGGACTTGGAAACCATGAATTTAACTTTGGTTTCGATTACTTGAGTCAAGTGCTATCTAAGTACAAAGCACCGATAATCAATTCAAATATTTCGTTTAAAAATTCATTGAAAGATGTCGTGAAACCGCATCACATTGTCAAAAAGAATATCAATGGCCATGTGCTAAAAATTGCTTTTGTCAGCGTCGTACCAACCCAGGTTACAAAGTGGGATCATGTGCATTTTCGCAGTGACGCGTCAATTGTCAGTCCGATGTTAGAAGCACTTAAAAAAGAAGTGCAACATGTACGTGATCAGGGTGCAGATGTTGTCATTGCGCTTGCGCATACTGGTTTAAAAGTAGATGTGGATCCGTATGATGTACATGGTGAGAATCAGGCGTATTTATTTGCACAAATGTCAGAGGAATTACAAATAGATGGCATCGTGTCCGGGCATACGCATGAAGTGTTTCCATCTGATGCACTCGATTTGCGTCATGATATAACGGATGGTGTGATCAATAATGTAGCTGTTGTTCAACCCGGCGTGTCGGCAAAACAGTTGGGTCAGCTCGATTTCGAATTGGAGTTCCGCGAAAACTCATGGGAAATCAAGAAGCGCAGTGCGAAAGTATTAGAAGTCGATAAAATGCAACTGGACCAAGAGTTATTAGGCAAGTTCAAACCATATCACAAAGATGTGAAGGCCTATCTAACAGAACCAATTACAACGCTTAAAGAAGATTGGCATACGTACTTTGCTCAAGTGTTGCCGTCCCCTGCAGTTCAGGTGTCAGGTGAAGCGGCGAAAGTGTATGCGGAAAAATTGATTAAAGACGGTGTCATACCGAACCTACCCGTACTATCATTCAATGCACCGACGCGTGCAGGGAGAGATGGTGCACATGACTATACTCAGATTTCAGCGGGTCCATTAACGCTATCAGATGCAATCAATCTATATAAACATGCGAATACAATTGCGATATTAAAAATTAGCGGAAAGCGATTGAGAGAGTGGCTCGAGTGGAGTGCTTCTCAATTTTTAACACACGGAGAACCATCACTGCTTGATTCGAATGATTCTAAAACGGGGTTCCCAAGTTATAATTTTGATATGTTTTACGATTTAGATTACATCATTGATATAACGAGCCCGCCAAGATATAACAGTTCAGGCACACAGATTTCTGATAGTCGACGTCTTTTATCGGCAACGTATAAAGGAGAGCGTATCAAAGAGAAGGATGTATTCCTGGTCGCAGCGAATAACTATCGCGCATCCAATACACCGCTGTTGCAAACACCAGACGTTGAAGTCGTCTATGAATCACATATGCTCGTCCGCGATTTATTGATTGACTACTTAAAGTCTGGGCGAACGTTCACAAAAGCATCACCGCTGACAGTGTTGCCGTCTAAAAAATACACGTTCGTATCAGCAACAAAGGCACAACAGTTTATAAAAGATGAGCCAATTCGTCATATTAAAGATTTGGGTAATGGATTTAGTGTTTATGAGGTGGATTATGGCAATTACAAAAAATAATTACTATGAAGGAAAAGTTGTTGATTATACACATGAGGGACTCGGCGTCGTAAAAGTCGATGGTTACCCAGTGTTTATTCAGGATGCATTGCTTAATGAGTCCATACGATTTAAAGCGATCAAAGTGAACAGTAAGTTTGGTTATGGCAAGCTGATTGACATCTTAGATCAATCAGAAAACCGAATTGATCCACCATGCCCATACTATTTCCAATGTGGTGGCTGTCAAATTCAGTCAATGTCATACGAAGAACAACTTGAATTTAAACGCATCGTCGTAAAAAACAATATGCGACGTTTACCGACAGATTTAATCATCCATCCGACTGTCGGTGATAACGATGGAAAATATTATCGCAACAAGTCGCAAATCCCAGTTCAAATGCGTAATGGAAAACTTGAGATGGGCTTTTACAGAGAACGTTCGCATGATTTAATCGATATTGACCATTGCCTGATCCAAAAAGACATTCACAACGAACTCATGCTGCGGACGAAAGAACTCATAGAATCAGAGAATATTTCTATCTACGATGAAAAGAAACACAGTGGACTACTCCGTCACGTCATCATTCGTTCGTCACATGACAATGAAGAAATACAAATTGCATTTGTGACAAACGGTCAGGACAATGTGTTCCAAAAAATTGCAAATACACTTGCACAAGAATACCCGAACATCAAGAGCATCGTGCAAAACATCAATGATAGTAAAACGAATGTAATCATGGGTAAAGAAAATAAAGTGCGCCATGGTGAACCGTATATTGTGGATACGCTCTTGGGTAAACAATTTAAAATACGTACGAATAGTTTTTATCAAGTGAATCATCGCCAAACAGAAAAACTATATCAACTTGCAATCGATGCGGCAGAGCTAAAAGGTAACGAGATAATCGTCGATACGTATTGTGGTATCGGCACAATCGGTCTTTCAGTTGCGGATAAAGTAAAACAACTGCTCGGTATAGAGATCGTCGAGAGCGCAGTAGTGGATGCACGTGAAAATGCGAAGTTAAATAATGTGGATAATGCGACGTTTTATCAGGGTGCATCAGAAATCATCATGAAAGAACTTGTGGCAGAAGGTATAAAACCAGACGTCGTATTTGTCGATCCACCACGAAAAGGATGCCACACAGACTTTTTGGATAGTTTAATAGAAGTGTCACCAGAGAAAATTGTCTATGTATCGTGTAACCCGAGCACGCTCGCGCGAGATATGAAGTATTTAATGGAACATGGCTACACAGCAAAAGAAGTCAGACCACTGGATATGTTTCCACAGAGTCACCATGTGGAGTGTGTATCGTTGCTACAAAGAGAAACTATATAGAAATCCTTAGTTTTAAACACTTTCACAAGCATTTCGTGTTTGTAGGAGAAGGTGAAAAAACGAGAAATAAAGTACTGAAAAACCACATTACCGTTTCAGTGGTAATTAATCTGGGGTGTGGGAACACAATAGAATAAAAATAGTGTAAGGCGTTCAAATAAAATGAACGTCTTTTTTTACGCCTAAAAACGGAGAATAGAAGGTGGAATATGACAAAACTAACTTTAGGAAGTTTATTTGATGGGATTGGTGTATTTCCATTAGCAGCTTCTCGTTATGGGATTCAACCAATATGGGCTAGTGAGATTGAAAAAGCTCCCATATCTATTACGAAACGACATTTTCCTAACATCCATCATTTAGGAGATGTTACAAAAGTAAAAGGGGGAGAAATTCCACCTGTTCATATTATTACATTTGGTTCCCCTTGTCAGAACCTCTCCAATATTGGTAAACGAGAAGGTCTTACAGGAAGTCAATCGAGTTTATTTTTTCACGCAATTCGAATTATAGAAGAAATGAGGTGTGCAACGAATGGAACATATCCAGTTATCGCTGTTTGGGAAAACGTCATGGGAGCTTTTTCATCAAATAACAGGCTGGATTTTAAGGCCGTGCTTGAATCGTTCACAAATACCGAAATTCCAATGCCTGCTTCTGAAGTCTGGGCAAACGCCGGAATGGTCCGAGGGAATGATGTTGATATCGCTTGGCGATTGTTGGATGCCCAATATTGGGGAAAGCCCACACTTGCTCAAAGAAGAAGACGTATCTTTCTCGTGGCAGATTTTAGAGGAAGACGTGCCACAGAAATATTATTTAAAGCCCGCGATTTGCAATCGGTTTTTACGTCTAGCGGAGAGAGCAGGCTGTCCTCCACCATTGCCAGTAGAATATCTACTCAAAAAGCAAGGGGGAAAATACCCATCATCCGTCCCTTTCAAGAACGACGTATGCGAAGTACAGCCAAAGAAAAAAATGAAAAAGGATTTCATGGAAGTTTCGGAAGAACAGGAGATCCTTTCCCCACTTTACTCGCGGGATCCGTAAATTATTTTACATTTTGGTATGAAGGAGAAGAGGAAGAAGGATTTTCTATTCTCTCAATAAAGAGCATGAATTATATACATTAGTTCTTCATTTGACTAGCATGCTACCTTCAAAGAATGAAAATATTCAATCATTCGTGGTTGAAGGAAGAAGAGTCCTTTGTGATTAATTGATGATGAAATAGAGAGGAGCTTTATTTTGCTTTTTTGGGCTATTTTTATTTTTTTAGTAACACTCATTTTAGTTATTTGGCAACCTAAAGGGTTGTCGATTGGATGGTCTGCAATTGGTGGAGCTATTCTCGCCTTAATAGTAGGAGTAGTTGGGTTTAGTGATGTAATTGCAGTAACAGAAATTGTCTGGAACGCGACACTCGCATTTGTTGCTATTATTCTTATTTCCTTAATACTCGATGAAATAGGATTATTTGAATGGGCAGCACTTCATATGGCTAGAATAGCAAAAGGCAATGGAATAAAAATGTTTGTCTATATAAGTGTTTTAGGTGCAATTGTGGCTGCCTTATTTGCAAATGATGGTGCGGCATTAATACTTACACCAATTGTACTCGCAATGGTTCGTAATTTAAATTTCAATGAAAAAATGATCTTTCCATTTATTATGGCTAGTGGATTTATTGCAGACACAACTTCCTTACCCTTTATAGTAAGTAACTTGGTTAATATCGTTTCAGCCGACTTCTTCGGTATTGGTTTTGTCGAGTATGCATCTCGAATGATTATTCCAAACTTCTTTTCACTGGGTGCAACGATCACTGTATTATTAATTTACTTTCGAAAAAGTATTCCGAGATCGTATGATGTATCTAAATTAAGTGAACCTAAAGATGCCATAAGGGATCACAAAATGTTTCGTTTATCTTGGTATGTCCTTGGATTATTGGTTGTTGGTTACTTTGTAAGTGAGTTCATTAATCTTCCTGTTTCTATTGTTGCAGGTGTTATAGCGATATTCTTTATCCTCATGGCAAAAAATAGTAAAGCAGTGGATACAAAAACAGTTATTAAAGGAGCACCATGGGCTATCGTATTTTTCTCAATCGGAATGTATGTGGTAGTATATGGATTGGGAAATGCAGGACTTACAGATGCATTGGCTACTGTTATTCAAGCGACAGCAGAACAGGGCTTATTCATCGCTACAATAGCAATGGGCTTTATCGCTGCTTTCTTATCATCCATTATGAACAATATGCCAACGGTTATGATTGATGCCTTGGCTATTGCCGAAACTGATACTTCGGGTGTAATTCGAGAAGCACTTATTTATGCTAATGTGGTTGGATCTGACTTAGGACCAAAAATTACACCCATTGGTTCACTCGCCACTTTAGTATGGCTCCATGTCTTATCTCAAAAAGGAGTTAAGATATCATGGGGAACTTATTTTAAAACGGGAATTGTTATAACAATTCCAATCCTATTCATTACATTATTAGGCCTTTATCTAACACTTACAATATTTTAAAAGGAGAATGATCATGTCGAAAAAAACACTTTACTTTTTATGCACAGGGAATTCTTGTAGAAGTCAAATGGCAGAAGGGTTTGGGAAAAAATATCTAAGTGAAAAATATGATGTTTATTCAGCAGGGATTGAAGCACATGGACTAAATCCTAATGCTGTAAAAGCAATGAAAGAAGTAGATGTTGATATATCTACTCAAACTTCTGATATTATTGATCGAGATATTTTAAACAACGCAGATCTTGTGATTACGTTATGTGGTGATGCAAAAGATAGTTGTCCTATGACACCACCACATGTTACAAGATGGCATTGGGGATTCGATGACCCTGCGAAAGCAGAAGGTACAGAAGACGAAAAATGGGCTGTTTTCCAACAAGTTAGAAATAAAATTGAGGAACGAAT
Source organism: Aliicoccus persicus (assembly GCA_020741755.1). Taxonomy (GTDB): domain Bacteria; phylum Bacillota; class Bacilli; order Staphylococcales; family Salinicoccaceae; genus Aliicoccus; species Aliicoccus persicus_A. The sequence goes on from DYYI01000014.1 coordinate 14,995, forward strand.
AAAAGTTTTTGCAGAAGAAGATAAGTAAGAAAGCACCGAAGGGGAGTCGTCCTTCGGTGTTTATTTATTTGATAGTACATTATAAGCTTTTATGAAGTTTCTGTATGTTTCCCTTCCTAATTTATGAGGGTCATTATTAAAGAGATGTTGAAATATTATCTTATTTGCTTCCTCTATATCAGATGTAAATGAAATTAAAATAAGTTGAAAATAGGATATAAAATAATCTACACTTAATTTACCTGAATTCTGAATAATCATTACCGTTTTCACCTCATACAAAGATAAAGGGCTGTAAAAATTAACAGCCCACTTCATTATTTATTCAGTTTTTGGAGAGCAACATGAAGAATCACTTTTAATATCCGTATCTTTACTTGAAGTCTTTTCATTGTTTTCTTGGACTTCCTCAAACTCTACAGAACAACAATCTTTCTTAGAAGAAAATACTTTTTTGAAAAATGATTCTTTCTTTTCTTTACCCATATTATCACCCCCTTAAAAAGTAAAGTATAAAATATATCCCGTGACAGTAGCACCAATAAGAATCGAAACGATAAAAGCAGTTAATAACCGTGGCTTAAATAATTTGTTTAACAGTAAAACTTCAGGAAGACTCGCCCCAGCTCCACCAATGATTAGGGCTATTACAGCCCCCATACTCATTCCTTTGCTAACTAATGCTTCGGAAATAGGTATCATAGTTTCAACACGAACGTACATTGGTATTCCTATAATGGCAGCAATCGGTATTGCAAATGGATGATCCTTGCCCGCAACTGATGATATAAATTCAGCTGGGATAAAGTCATGAATCACAGCCCCAATGAGTACCCCGACAAGTAAGTAAGGCAATACAGGGTAAAAGAAGTTCCAAGCGTCTTTTAAAGCTATAATCCACTTCGATTCTTTTTGTTCTTTTCCAGTTTGTGAACGTCTTATGTTCACATTTCTTAAATGTTTTTCTAATCCTAAAGAGTTAAAGATTAATCCAGCCAAAATTGCAAAAATGAACATTGAAATAACATAAAAGGCTGTTATTTTAAAACCTAAAAGTTTCCACAATAAAATTACAATAACAGGATTTAATAAAGGTGACGATATTAAAAAAGATATAGATGGTCCAAAAGGAGCACCAGAACTTAATAAGCCTGCCAAGATTGGTATTGTTGAACAAGAGCAAAATGGAGTAAGTGCACCTAATAATGTTCCCGATATATACCCTGTTGCTTTATTGCCTTTTTGTAAAATTCTTTTTATTTTATCTTCCGTAACAACCTGTTGTAATAAACTAACAAGAAAACTAATAACTATAAACAAAGCAGTCAATTCAAAAAATAACACGAATAAGTTTTTAAAAAATCCAATCCAATCCATCAGAAACATCCTTTCGTTTAAGCAACATCAAATTTTTCACTTCCTCAGTAGTCTCAAGGTAATGAAGAAAACACCCTATCTTTAGTTTACTTAGATTGTAAAGTGAATTTTTTCACTTGATTCTTGACTAGTCATAAAGTCACCACCTTTTATAGATCTGTTAAATTCCTGAAAATCCAATGTAATATACAATAGTTGCACTTTACAACTATCCATCAAAAGAAAAGCCAACTATCCTTTTCTCTAAATAATAGGAGGCTGACAACAATATTTACTCTTGTTTAAAGCTTCTGACAGAAGCTTTAACTCAGAAAAAGTTGAGTTTATTTTATCTTCAGGAAGATAACTTAATATATCCAAAATCCAAGCAACTATCATATTACTAACTTCTTTCTCTAGAGTAACACCTTGATCCGTTAAATCTAATGTTACAAAGCGCCGATCATTAGAATCAGGCTGACGTAGTACAAGCTCTTTATTAACAAGATCATGAATATGGCGGCTTATCGTGCTATTATCCAAACTTAGCTTTTCCGCTAACTCATTGAGAGACAGATTAGGCGCACATTTAATTTCATAAAGAATATGACTTTGAATTGTTGTGATCCCACAACACTGTGAGCTCTCTTTCTGTAACAACCCAAATTGCCTAGCCAATACTACAAATAAATGATGCATTTCCTCAACACTTTGATTTGTTTCAATTATTTTATCCATCATATCACCTGTGAATAATGTATAATAAATGATTGTGTTTTGCAACTGTTGTGCTTCGATAATTTAATTCTAAATCTTAATATATCCAATTAAGTACTGAAAAAGCTTGGTTTTATTATTAATCCAGGATATTTTGAGCTATAACAAATTATTAAAGAAAAAGCCATCGTCCACTTCTTACAAAGGGAATATCCAAAGGAAGTGAGGGAGATGGCTTTTAAAAGTTCTGCTATATCTACGGAACAAAGTATTTTATACAACTAATGATCTTCTTCTAGAAAATATTAATCTTATAGAGTAGTATCAAGTTTTATAGACTTAATAGTTTTGCATAGTTGAAATTCAAACAACTATTTTAATACATTTATTTTATAATCATCCAGTTGTTATCTTTTTCTAAAGTTAGTTCGTACTGTGAAAACTGTATTGCTTTTGTTGTTTTGTCCAAATACTTTACAAATACCCAAACCTGTATCTGATTTCCAGACTCTTGGAATATAGGATTGATGAGTTCTGAAAACGTATAATCCTTGTCAATCACTGGTAAGGTATTGTTTTTAACATAATAAGCGAGTTCATTATCGGTGGCAGTAGGATAAAATGCAAAAAACGTTTCCAAAAACTCTGTCGCTTCTTGCACCGTATCGGAATCGACTGTACCATTACTTTCAGGTTGTTGTGGCTTGTAATCCGATTTACTCTGTAGATTCCATAAAGTAGGATTTTGTGTAATTACTAATTTCCCTTCATTATCTTGATGAAGCAAAATTCGATAGGTGGAATGAACCCATTGGCTATCTTTATCTTCTGTAATCTTTTGGTCTACTGAATACACAACCGCATAGGTATCATCCTTTTCTGGTGATACTGACCAGATATCAATATTGCTCACACTAGAACTAGTAGGAATATCCGCTCTAACGGTATCAGTATTCAAAGTTTGCAGTTCCTCAGTCAAATAATCATTAATCTTTTCAGTTCGTTGTTCAATGGAATCTTTTTTGTTTTGCCAAGTATAGTAATCTTTCACAAAACTTTTCGTGAAGCTTTCTATGGCATTTGTATCCATTAACTTGGTTTCAATGACTTCTTTTTCATGAACTGTATGTTGATCAATTGCTGTAAAGTTTTTATAAATACCAAAAGCAAGACTACTAATCAATACAATCCATAAAACAATGACCGACTTCTTTCGTGTTCCAACACTCTTTACTTTTGTTTTGGTAGATTTCACTTCAACCTTTTGTTTTTCTCCTTTTCTAAACAAGTTCTTCATCTATTCCAATCCTTTCTATTGTTTAATACGCCCTGCTCCAATTAGATGCTTTTTCCAGTAAGAAGTAGTTAAATCCGCATATCCAATCGGATCACCTGCGTTATACATTTGATTGTCTCCAAGATAAATACCGACATGAGTAACATACGTTCCTGCATTATACGTCGAATGAAAAAACACTAAATCACCTGGTTTTGCTTCGGATAAAGAAATATGTTCAGTAACGTTATATTGCTGTTGTGCTGTTCGAGGCAAGTTGATACCGGCCTTTTGGTAGCTCCATTGAGTGAGTCCACTACAATCAAAAGAAGTATTCGGATTATCCCCGCCAAAAACATAGGGATAACCTTGATATTTTAAGGCTTCATCCATCACAAGTTGTACAACTTCATCATCAAATTGGGGGGAATGAAAATATTGCTTGACTAAATCCACGTAAAACATATTGCCATAAAGATATCGCCAACCACCGTTCTTCTTTACTGCAATCGGATTGGAATAGGTTATTTTACTTCCACCCGAGCGTTCCTTTGCAAAACTTTGTGCTAACTCAAAATTGTACTGTTTTCCTTTTTGTGCAACATAATCAATGAAACCGCCACCGTAGTTATATGCTTGAATCACTGTATTTCCATCAACACCTTTTGATTCTGCTAATTGAATTAAATCTGCAAAATATTTTGTTCCTTGTTGAATAGACGCTTCGGTATCTAATGAATTAGGTGGCAACCCCAATGATTCGCTTGATTGCATAACATCTGTTAATCTCCCTCCACTCTCAACCTCAATAATTGCTAGTAACGTAGAAACGTATTCACTAACCCCATATTCTTTCGCATAATTCTCTACCATTTTTCGATGTTTTAACACATCTGCTGAAACTGAGACACTTCCTACATCGTCAATGATAGAATAGTTCCCTTCTGATGATTGTTCTTCATTTGATATAAAAATGGCTACAAATGCTAACAGTCCTAAAAAGGCAAGAAAGCCTAATCCCCCAGCAATTAACATGACCTTTAATCTCATGACTTTCATTAGCGTTTCCTCCTAACTGCTTGGATTGGACGCTTATTCATGTGTTTTTGATTTGTATGTTTTAAGGGTTTAGAAGGACGTTTGATGATTTTTCGACTATTTTTTGGTCGAGTACGCTCTTCATTTAGAGTTCGAGTTCCATTTTTGATAGGTTGTTTGGAATTTTCGACATGAACCAGATTTTCCTTTCTGTTTGGACTCGATACCTGTTGCTGTAATTTGGTTTGCTTCATGTATTCTTTTTGTGTGACAGGTCTTGTTTTTTGTTTTTGTTGAACAGCTGGTTTCTTTAATCCATCCAGATGTAACGATTCATTGGCATCATGTGTGACTGGTCGTTCATGACTGGCAGTATCCCGTGGAGCTGTACCAACAGCCGTCTGATTTTTAAATGATTAATTATAAGGGGGCGCGTTTTTTGAAACAAAATTTGATTCTTTATAGTATGCAAATTGCAATGTTAAAACAACTGCTAACCCGTAAATTGATTACTGAGAAAGAATATTACATGGTTAAAAATAAATTAATGAAGGAATATGGCATCATTTCTGATATTACAGGCTGAATTGTGTTTCTATTGGCGATACAATAGATAGTAGTTAGGGAACACAAAAAGGAGGAACTGTTATGTCAAATGTAGAAGTGATTCGTGCCAACAGTAATTTAGCCAACCAGAAACGTGGAAAAGAAATAAAACAGCTTAGAGTAGCAGCCTATTGTAGAGTAAGTACAGATTCAGAAGATCAGTTAAGTAGCTATAAATCACAAGTCTCTTATTACTCTGATTTAATTCAGAAAAATGTAGAATGGGTGTTAGTTGATATCTATGCGGATGAGGCCATCACAGGTACACAAGTTACTAAACGTGAAGATTTTCAACGAATGATTAATGACTGTATGAATGGAGATATTGATATGGTGATTACGAAATCAATATCTAGATTTGCAAGGAACACATTAGATACGTTGAAATATGTTCGTATGTTAAAAGAAAGAGATATAGCCGTTTATTTTGAAGATGAAAAAATTAATACAATGACAATGGATGGTGAATTGTTACTTGTCGTTTTAAGTTCAGTTGCACAACAGGAAGTTGAGAATATATCTGCTAATGTTAAAAAGGGATTAAAGATGAAAATGCAACGTGGAGAGTTAGTCGGTTTTCAAGGGTGTCTTGGTTACGACTATAATCCAGAAGATAAAAGTATTTCAATAAACGAAAAAGAAGCGGAAATTGTTCGTTATATTTTTCAAAGGTATGTTGAGGGAGCAGGAGGTAGTATCATCTCAAGGGAGTTAGAGAATTTAGGCTACAAAACAAAGAGAGGTACTCCAACATGGGCTGAAACAACTGTACTTGGAATTATAAAGAATGAAAAATATAAAGGCGATATTTTAATGGGAAAAACTTTTACATTAGATCCCATTTCAAAACGTCGATTAGAAAACTTTGGTGAGGAAGATCAGTATTATTTACGAAATCACCATGAATCAATTGTCAGTGCAGAAATATTTGATAAAGCACAGGAAATCAGAATGAGAAGAAATCGAGGACGAAATACAGTAGAAAATAATGGTGGGAAGCGGGAGAAGTTTAGTCGTAAATATGCGTTTAGTTGCATGATTGATTGTGGTTACTGTGAAAGTACATTAACAAGACGCAGATGGCATAGTTCAACGAAATATAGCAAAACGATTTGGCAGTGCGTTACAAGTACAAAGAAGGGAAAAAAGTTCTGTCCAGACAGTAAAGGAATACCCGAAGAAGCTATTGAAAAAGCTTTTCTAGAAAGTTACCGAATTATGTGTAATAATAACAAAGACGTATTGGAAGAATTTTTGCAACGAATGGAAGAAACATTGAGCTTCAATACGATTCATAAAGATATAGCTAAAATGGAAAAAGAAATTCAAGGATTAGAAAATAAAAAGAATAAATTAGTGGACATGAGATTGGAGAATATTATCGATAAAGATACGTATGAAGATAAATATAATTCACTCATGCAAGATATTAATGAGAAGGTTCAAACAAGAGAAAAGTCGTTATCAAACTTGGAAGAAGAAAAGGATATTAAAAAACGCTTATTAGCTTTCAAAAAAGTATTGAAACAAAATGAAGTGATTGATACGTTTGATCGGTATGTATTCGAAAGTGTTGTTGACAAGGTAATTGTAGGTGGAGTAGATGAAGATGGAAATAAAGATCCTGCCATGATTACTTTTGTATATAAAACAGGTTTAAGTAATAGTCTGGATGGTGAACAATTTAAACCAGCTCGAAGAAATGCGAAAAAAGAAAACACAAAAACATCTAATGAATTGTGTTCACATACAGTCAACGAGGATAATAAATTGTGTTCACATAGTAGCGACGACACATGTGGAGTGCGTAGCATTGATGTCTAGGGTGGATGAATAAGAAGAGTTGAAGTGTTGATATATCAATATTTATAGGGTTTCACTAAGTTTATTCTAGTTGAATAAACAGGTGGAACCCTTTTTCTTATTGGCTAAAGACGTACTGAAAATTGGGGTTGAGTTGACAGATTAGATTTTGGATAGGGGAGTTGACAAGATGAATGGATGATAAAAGATGTATCGGTGTTGAGAGGTTACTCAATGTGAGAGAACATCAAGAACATTATGTTTTAGAAAACAATCATTCACCAGTTATTTCAAAAGAGCGATTTGAAGCGGTATAAAGGGAAATGAAGAAGAGAGGTAATGCTATGAAGAAGGGAGAAGGCGTAAAAAGGTAGAGTCATAAGTATAGTTCTAAGCAGTAAATAATGAAGGGATGATTAGAGTAATTATAGGAGACATTACTTGATAAAGTGTTCATAAAAAAGCGTAAATGGTTGTACTGCAGCAAGGGAAGGACTTAGACAGCGGACCTGCGAAATGACAAAATTTTTAAAAAAACAACCGTAGCAACTTGAAACGTATGATGATTTACTTGTAAGGCGATTGATTGAGAAAATAACAATTCATGAAAGACAATTAACCATTGAATTTAAGTCAGGGATTGAGATTGAAACAGAAGTATAAAAAATTTAAAATAGTCCTTTTCCACCTCCATGAATTTTTATTTGTGGAGGTGTTTTAATTATATTACAACTAGACTGTAGTAAAATAAATATAATCCTGTATAAAGTCGGAGGGTGTTATAATGAGGCGAGAAAGAAACGAAGCTTGTAAGTACAGAAATATTTGGAAGTATAAAAAAACTTGAATAAACAACTAACCTAGCATTTATCAAATAAAAATATTTAAGCAACGAACAATCCCGAAAATTGATTGGCTGCTTCAATTTATCAAACTTGAAAAATTTCAAAAAGTATCCAAATTTTTCGATTACATATTTTGAGAGAGGTATAGTATATTAAGTTGTTCTCTTACAGAATCAACAAGACCCATGTCGAGTACGTGGCTTTGTTTACGAGGGAAGAAAGGTTGATATAGCTAGAATTAAAACAGAAACATCCATTTTACCATCTTGATGAAATAGATGTTTTTTTATGTGTCGGCATAAATATTGCTCCTTCCTGTAAAAATAGAATATCCAAAATCATTATGTTAAAATTTAATAATCTACATGGAACGTGAGACTTGAAAGATCAAATGAATAATTATCTAGAGAATTGTAGCAGAAAAACGTTCGCGATAGACTTCATTTTTTAAGAGAAATTTTTGCATGTTGAAAAGCGAGCAACCTCATCCTACACTTTGAAGGATATACAGATATTCAAAAACTTTATCACATTCCTACAAAATAATTAGGTTAGGAGAAAATTGTATGAAAAAATTACTAAGTTTATGGTTGGTGATGGGACTATCATTCTTATTAGTTGCGTGTGGTGGTAGTTCAGATGAGAAGGAAACAGACACATCAAAAGAAGAAACTGAAACAGAAGAAGTAACTAAAGAAGAGCCTGCAGAAGTAACTGATGATGGTAAAGAACTATATGAAGTTGGACAAACGACAGTTGTTGAGAGAGTTACTGGAGTTAAATACGAAGTAACACCAACTAAATTTGAAGTCTTAACAGATTATAATGGTAAAAATATCAAAGAGTTTATATCTGGTGCAATTGATGCGGATCGTTTCTTAGTAGTAACTTATACTGTAAAAAATATTGGAGATAAGGATTTAAAACCAAGTTTTGATACAGTTATCCACTTTGATGACAGAGAGTCTTATGCTGGAACACCAATGGATTTTAAAGATAAAGATGTAGCTGATGAGATACTTGCTCCAGGTGAAGAGATTGAGCTTGAACAATATTTTACAGATAGAATTGATAAAAGAACTGAATTCTTAGGCGCATTTGACTTCGAAGAAGACGGAGAAACTTGGTATAAATACTCAGTCAGTAGTGAGGCAAAAGCATCATTAGACAATACTGAAGAAGACGAAAGTTCTGAAGACTCAACTAGTGATGATAAAGCAGAGAAAAAAGAAACGATTGAATTCGGAGAAACTGGTACTGTAGAAAAGTTTAATGGTGCTAAATTTGAAATAACAATTGATAATTTTGAAATCTCTAATGGCAATGTCGTAGTTGACTACACAGTTAAAAATGTTGGAGAAAGTGCGATAATTCCTTACCATGATGCGGGCCTTTATTTAGGGACTGAAGATGATAATGGAAAAGCAATTCCATTTACGGATAATGATATAGCAGAAAAACCTCTTGAATCAGGTGATGAGGTAAAACTTGGACATACTTACAGCTCAGATGATTTAGACAAAAACAAAGAGTATGTTTTAAGACACAAAGATTACGGAGTTGTTGCTGGCGGAGAAACTAAGTTTAAAACGAAATAATATATAAACAATAAGGAGTAAACATCATGAAAAAAATTATTAAGCTTGCTATGTGTCATGGGTCTATCGCTCATGCTAGTGGCATGTGGTAATAAAGCTGCTGATAACTTAACTTCTTATAATATAAGGAAGCGGTTCTAAATGAAGATTCATCAGCACTTATTTCGCTAGTAGAAATGGAGGATGGAGAGCTCACTGAGTATGAAGCTGAGGCGTATTTTAAACTTATCAACGAAATGTATTCTAAGGGAGAATTTACTGGGCTTATTGATAAGGAAATAGAACGAATGGAAGCTAAAGCAAAGTCCGGTAAAATTAAACCAGATTCTGATCTTGAATTTGAATTCTTACTAATTGAAAATGACGGTGAAGTAGAGTTAGAGATTCCGAGATATAAGACTGGTCTAGATTTACCTTCAAGCACTTATCAAATTACTGCTGGAGTAAATGACTTAACAATAGAAAATGCACATGGTAATAACTATCAAGAAATTGGCGTGTATGTTCCTGGTATATATGAAATTGAAGGAACAGCTACAAAAGATACTGTTGAAGGAGACTACAGTATTTCTATTGACTTTACAAAGTCACAAAATGAACGTGCTTCAATTACAGGGAACATTTATAGTTTCACAATAAACAAAGGGTATACCAATACGACAGTTTAAAAAGTATTTGTGAATGGTGAAGAAGTTAATAAAAATGAAAACGATAATTATAGTGTTAAGTTAGACAATCATACACCAACTATTAAAATATTAGTGGATTATCAAGGCAAAGAAGTTGAGTCAAAAGAGATTAAAGCGGAACTCATGTATCTTGGCACGAACAGTATACCATTAGAAATTGATGAGTCAAAAATTCTTGAAGCTGAAGAGGATAATAGGGCTCAAAAAGGAATTGATAATACACTAATTTCTTTATTTGAAGGTACTGCTTTAGGGTTACCACTCACATCTGCAGATGCAATGATCAAAAAATCATTGATTGATAACTATTTTAGTGATAATAAAATACATTCTGATTATGAAAAATTAGTAGAAAAGTATTCGGAGAAAGGTGCGAAGTTTGAATTCTCAGTACCGAAGTCTACGAAAGTAGGAAATGATAAGGATGACTTCACATATGAAGTGGAATCTGAATTAACTAAAGATGGTAAAACTGTCGATACTCTGAAATTTGAAATGGAATTTGTGAAAAAGAATGACAAGATGTTAATTAAATCTGTAAAAGAATTAAATAAATGAAAAATAAGCAGGTAGTTCAAATGTTCGATAGAATTACCTGCTTATTTTTATATAAACATGAATGTTATGTTTTTAAAAGTATAATCAATAAATAAAATTAAATGCTTAAAAGGTCAAATGAAAATGACTACTAAAGAAAAATTGATAGAAAATTACTTGGAGAAACGAATAACGACTGAAAAATTTTCTGATAATTATGTGCGGATATGGACAGGTTACACTAGATTAGACAGATTCGTTAAGGTCA
>DYYI01000015.1:0-16650 GCA_020741755.1 Aliicoccus persicus
GCGGAATACTTTTGCCCATTATCTGTTCCTCAGACGATAAAATCTTGTGCTGCGGAACACTTTTGCCCATTAACTGTTCCTCAGACGATAAAATCTTGTGCTGCGGAACACTTTTGCCCATTAACTGTTCCTCAGATGGGAAAATCTAGTGCTGCGGAACAACAAGAGCCTTAAACTGTTGCTCGACAAATAAAAACTTGCGACAGCATCACAAAACAAACAAAAGCCCGGTGTGCGACGATGCCACAAAATCAGTCTCCACACACCGGTTCTCCTAATCATCATCCAATCACCAAATCACTCACTAAATATCATATCTGGTGCTGTGCCTTTTTCAATCACAATCTCTTCAACCAGATACTCTCGCAAAGTAGCCCAATCGATCTCGGCACCGATACCAGGCTCATCGGACACAGTCACTACACCATCACGCGCCACCACCGGCGGCACGATAATATCCTTATGCCAATATCGGTCTGAGGATGCGGTATCTCCAGGCAACGTAAAGTTACTCAAAGTAGTAATCGCTATATTATGCATGCGTCCGACGCCGGCTTCGAGCATGCCGCCGCACCACATCGGGATGCCATTTGCCTCTGCCAACTCATGTATCCTAAGCGACTCCGTAATCCCACCAACTCGAGCGATTTTCAAATTGATAATTTTACACGCATCTAAAGCAATTGCATCTTTTGCTGCCTTAAACGAATCGATACTTTCATCCAGACACACGGGCGTTCGAATTTCTTTCTGCAACGCCGCATGATCAAGCATGTCATCATGACCAAGTGGTTGTTCAATCATCATCAAATTAAATTCATCCAACTGCCTGAGCACATCTAAATCATCCAAAGTGTACGCTGAATTCGCATCCGCCATAAGCGGAACGTCAGGATGCACTTCACGTATCTTTCGAATCAACGCAACATCTCGGCCGGGTTTTACTTTCACCTTAATGCGTTTGTAGCCTTCTAACACTTTCTCAGAAACGCGAGCAACCACTGCCTCGTCCGTATCTTCTAATCCGAGTGAAACGCCGACTTCAACATATGACTTCTTGCCACCCAGCACCTCATGCAGTGGTTTCCCGAGTTGCTTTGCATACAAGTCCCAAATGGCACCCTCAAGTCCGGCCTTGCCCATGTTATTTCTTTTAAAACTTTTCAACACATCGCTCACATCATTTGGATGACTGATATCGGCATTCAAAACGATGGGGATAAAGTACTTCTTCATCGCAATAATAGAAGCATCTAAGAACTCCTCGGTATACAATGGATCCTCATTAGATACACACTCGCCATATCCAACGAGTCCTGTTGAGTCAGTGACAGTCACAATCGTGACGTGACGTTTATCTTGTGTGCCAAAGCTTGTCGTAAATGGACTGATTAAATCCATACTTAATCGATAAATTGCTGCTGATTGTAATTGCATGTGTTACCTCCAAAAAAAGACATCTGATTTAGATGTCTTTGTAATCATAAGTTTTACAGGTTGATTGGTGTTCCTTTTTTCTGTTGTAAATCTCTATACATTAAGAATAGTATAATGATCGATGGGATACCGAACAACAGTACGTTTAAGAGTGACATAAGTCCAGCAATCAGTTTATTCCCCTTAAAGAATACAGAGAACACGCCAAAGAACATGACTGACTCTAATACTAAATAACTGATTGCAAAGTCACCGATAGATAATCCCATCAACCAAACGATGACAGCAATAATTGTTAGTACGAGACCGATATTCGTTGGTTTATACTTTCCTTTTTCAAGGATTTCTCCATCCCACATCTGGCCACCAACATAAAATGATCCAAACGGTATGAAAGAGACGACAGGTATATCTAAATTCATATGTTGACCGATTCTATAAAGCAAGTAGTTTTGAATTAAATAGCGAATGAGTCCGAAGAACAGGAAGAATAGTAACACTAAAATACCAACAGCAAAAATACCAAATAAAATTTCCAAATGTCTCACTCCTTCTTAATTTAATTATATCAAAAACAACCTTTATTTTCCTTTTATAAGGCAAGCAATAAAAAGCGGCGCATAGATCTTTACAAAATAAAGACCTAAACGCCGTTTAAATTCTACTTAAAATCGTGCACGATTTGCTCTACGATTAATCTTTTGCGCACTTCTATATGCATCGAAGACACAGATTACCCAGACAATCGGTAAAAAGATATAACCAATTAAAATTGTTGTTAAAAATCCATTAAGTGCTTGAATTAATATAAATAAAATACCTTTAATTATATGACCGTTGTAGATCTGCCCAAGTCCGTTGATCAACGCACTCAATACGGCAGCAGCACCGGCACTTTTTTGTTCATGCATATCATCACCATCCAGTTACTATCATTTTACCACGAATAGTAATCATCTTTCTTCTCATCTGCATATGGTTCTTTAAATGGCCACCAGTTACCTTTGTTAAATGTAACAACGAAAGCAGGAATCAACAGTGGTAATACGATAAACGCATAGAAGAGTAGAGCAAATATAATCACGCTCGCCACTTGTATTAATATAATGATGCCTGATGGGAATAGTGCTGCGAATGTTCCTGAGAGTATTATAACAGCTGTAATAACGATAACACCCATCTTACGCACGGCAATTTCAATCGCTTCTCTAACGCTATGTCGTTTCAACTCTTCGGTGAATCGGTCGATGACAAAGATTGAATAGTCAATACCAAGTGCCGCAAATATTATCAAGCTAAAGAACGGTACTGCCCAGTTAAAGTCTCCAAACCCTAAGAACCCAAGCAACCAACTCGATAGTGTAACTGAAGCAAAATACGTAATGAATATTGAACCAATCATATAAATTGGTAAAATAAATGATTTAAACAATACAGCGAGTATTACAAACAATGTGATGATAAAAATCGTCACAACACGTGTATAGTCAGCTGATGATACATTATCTAAGTCGCGGTTTACACTCGATACACCCGTATAGTAAACGTCTGAATCTTCGATGCCAAGTCTGACAAGTTCTGTTTCCACTGTCGCTTCGATTTCATCTAACGCTTCCATCGCTTCTCGCGTATATGGATCAAGTGCCAAGACAACATCTAAGCGCATCGCTTCATCATTGTATACGTAATGATCCATCGCATCTTGCAGTGCTTCATCTGTGTAGTAGTCTTCTGGAATATTAATACCTGAGCCTGTAATTGCGTCATTCTCAGAAATGTCATCGATCGCAGTCGTCATATCCGCAAAACCTTGCGACATTTCATCTAGACCGTCAATCATCTCATCGATTCCAGTCGTTACTTCTTCTAAGTTTGTCTCAATTTCGGTTAACCCAGCACCGATTTCCTCTAAACCTTCCGCTGCTTCAGTTAGACCGGTATCAAGTTCATCCAGTCCACCCATGTCTTCTTGTGCAGCAGTAATTTCTTCATTCGCCGCGCCGATGCCTTCTGCGACTTCTAACAAGCCAACTTGAACTTGTTCTAACTGCTCAGCAACACCATAAATATCTCCACTAAACGTTAAGTATTCATTGATTTCTGAGAGTGATTGTTCAATTTGTTCTACACTTGTTTGTAGTGTGCCTAACCCTTCTTCACTCTCATCTTGAGTGTCTCCTTCAGGCACGCCTTCATTGAGTGATGTTACAGCATCAGTTAAACCAGTTTCAATTTCAGAGAGCCCTTCTTCCATCTCACCGAGACCTGTTGATATTTCTCCCAAGCCATCATTGATTTCAGTCAGGCCATCAGTAATTTCTGCTACCCCTTCGTCCATCTCTGTAATACCGTCTGCCATCATATCTATTTGATATAAGACGCCAAATTCCTCAATTGCTTCCCCAGCAGGACGGGTAAACGTTTGAACTTCTTGAACTGCTTCAATTTGACTGATCGTCTCTGCCAACGTTTCGATTTGAGTCAATGTTGAAGGTGTCATCAACGTATCATTTGGTTTTACAATGACTTCGACAGGGAACAATTGGCCTTGGTCAAAGTTTTCATTGATGACATGTGTTGCATGGACAGCTGAATGCGTATCACTGATTTCTTCAATCGCATTGAAGTTTACGTCTTCGTTGTAAAAATAACTCGACACTGCCAGCAATGCCACGACGATAAAAATAACACGTGTTGGATGCTTGATTGAGAACATGCCAAGCGGTGTCCATAATTTACTTTCTTTAACAGAAGTAATTTTAGTGTTCGGCCAGAAAATATACTTACCGAATAATGTCATCAAGAGCGGTAAAATTGTGTAGAGTGCAATTAATAAGAATAATATACCTACAGCAACACCGACAGCGCTACGGTAAATTTCAAAGTTTGCAAAGTAGAGTACACCAAATACGATTGCACCACTGATACCACTGATAAACACCGTTTTACCGCCTGTTTTAAATGTGTTCAACACGGCTTCTTTCTTATCGTGTGAATACAGCTCTTCCTTAAATCGATTGAGTAGCAATATACAATAATCGGTTCCGATACCGAATAGTATGACGATTAAGAAGCTCTGGGTCTGTGGGGAGATTGGGAACCCAAACCACTCCACAAACCATCCGACAAATGATTGTCCAATCAAGTAGGCGACACCGACAACAATCACGGGAACAATCGGTGTGACAAGTGATCTAAACATGATGAGTAAAACAGCGACAACGATGATCAGTGTAAACATTTCTGTCGAACGTATACCATCCATCGCATCTTCCTCTACTGTGCGTTGTACGAGCTCTGCAGACGTCATAGAGACTTCAGCATCTGTTGAATTTAACTGTTCAATTTCTGATGCCTTATCGAGTATGTATACCGCATTTCCAGTGTATTCCATCGGAATAATTACGACACCGGCATCTTCATTTACCATATTACTCCGTAAATCCGCATCGATATCAAAGGGATTTGTAACATTATCAATATCTTCAATTGCTGAAATATCATCGATATACGACTCGATTGATGCTTGGTGATCGGATACTGAATCTTCGAACTCTAAAACGAGACTCATCACTTCGGTGTCATCTCCGATAGATTCCAAATATTGACGCGCATCTTCACTCGGTGCACCGTCAGGTAACTGAATATCACCTTTTTCTGCAGCGAGTTCAGTTAAGTCAGGGGAGTAGTAAAATGCTGCACCCGCACCGATAATTAATATGATTGAAAATAACCATCTAAATTGTAAAATTCTTTTCATTAATCGTTCCTCCAAGTAAATGTTTCATCATGACATCGGTTGCTTGACTTAGTTCTGAGCGTTCATTGTCACGAAGATGGTCAATGCTTTTTTGTACTTCCACTGTTATTTCATGGGTCAATCGCTTGAGGATTACTTTTGCCTCTGGCGTTAAATAGATGAGTTTTGATCGTTTGTCATCTGTTAAAGTATTCTCCCTGACTTCAATCAATGCTTTTAACTCTAATTTCTTTAGTACTTGTGTGACTGCACTTTTGTTTACGTCAAGCATTTCAGCCAATTCTGTTGGGTATGCGTGTCCATTGATCAAAACATACTCTATAATTTTGATTTGTGTGGCAGACATATTATGTTCAGTAATCACATTGTTGATTGCGCTAAAAATGTTTGTGTATCCATAACCAAAAATCTTAGATAAGTTATTAACGAGTGTATCGTGATTGTTCATTCGCATTCCTTTCATGTAGTTTAGTGGTATTAACTTTATTCATGTGCAAGAATATCAGAATAAATGAGAAATATCAAAGAATTTTCATCAAATATTTATGATAATTTTATCGCTAAATAGAGATGTTTTTGTTAGTGTTGTAAGTGGATAAATGTTAGTATTCTATTACTTGATAGATTCGGAATGAATGAAGGAGCAAGCACATGAGAGCATTGAAATTAATCGTTGTAGGAGTGGGTACGGCGTCACTACTCGTGGCATGTAATGGACAAGATGCAAGTGTAGAAAAGAATAATGCTTTAGAAGAAACAGAGGGTACTGCTTCAAGTGAAGAAAGTGTGAAAACCTTCGTTGCGAGTTCGGATACAGATGATGACGAAGTTGAAGATCATTCAGATCATCCGGTCATTCAAGCATCGGATGCATTGGAAAGTTATGAAGCTGATGTAACAATCTTAGCATCAATTGATAACAATGATCCCGAACGATTAGAGTTATATATTAGAATGGTAAACGGTGATTCACCACAACTACACATTCGTGCAGAAGATGCTGACCGAACAATTCACACGGATGGTAAAACGTACCATAACAATGGTGTGGAGTGGGTAGATATTACTGGAGATGTTGCATTTGAACAGCTGCACCGCGTCACATATAAAAGCGCAGCAGATTTGTTTGTCACACTTGAAGATCGGTTAGAAGAAAATGAAGAAGACGGTAAACTCATTTATACGTACTCAGGCAATGATTCTGACATCCATACGATGTTCGAAGAGTTCGTTGGTGTTTCATTTGGTGTCGTAGATACGACTGATAATGAAAATGAATTCCAGATTGAAATAGACAGTGAGACAATGTATATAACGTATATCGATTTCAAAAGTCGTGGGGAAGATAGTCAAGGTGAATTCTCATTAGAGAGTTCAGTAGAATTTTTAGAGTTTGATAATGTCGATGACATCGAAGCACCAGATGTTAGCGAATAAGTTAGATAATTAAAACCACTTGCTGCAAATTATTCCAGCAAGTGGTTTTTTATTATGACTAATTTTCAATTGGTTTTAAAAACATTTCCAAATGCTCGCGTTCATGTTCTAACTTTGGTGGAAGCACGAGTGATTCTCCTAAAGATTCAAGCGGTTCATCCACTTGGAATCCTGGGCCTCTTGTAGAAATCTCGACAATAATATTACCGGGGCCACTAATGTATAGTGCTTTAAACCAAAATCTATCTTTAATACCACTGTTTGGCCAGCGCTCTTCATGTACAAGACGTCTCATTTCTTCTAAATCCTCATCCGATTCTACATTGAGTGCAAAGTGATGTACGCTGCCGTAGCCGCCTTTTTCAACGGTTGAATGTCGTGCCTCAACAACATAGACAAACTCGTTGCCAAACTGAACGATTGCTTCTTCCGCATCTTCAGTTAGGAGTGTTCCTCCGACAAGTTCCATCAACCCGATAAACGGCTTCTTATGCTGAACAGTTACTTCTACAGCAACAATACCGTGAATGGCAAATTCTACTGGAATATCTTCTACAACATTTGGTGTGATGTCTGTTGGTGCTTCATCAACGACAAGAGCCATGCGGTGTTTTTCACTATCTTCAAAGTTCATCATCGTTTTACCAAATCGTTCCACAATGCCTTCGTGGTAGATTTCTCGTTCAATAAATCTTTCCTTAAAGAAATCGAGCGCTTCTCTAGATGGAACTCTGAACAATGTACGTGTAATGCCATTTGTCCCTTTGCGATATTGTGCGCTGTTGACAATTTCAAAAAATGTCATGTCAGTGCCTGGTGTTCCTTTGTAATCTGCATAAAATAAATGATACATACTGCTATCGTCTTGGTTAACTGTTTTTTTAACCAAGCGAAGACCCAGTGCTTTCGTATAGAAATCATGATTGTCGAGTGCCTCTTTCGTAATCGCGGACACATGATGCATACCATTTGCTTTCATAAGCACAACTCCTTAAATTCATCTTAAATTAAGTATATAATAGAAATATCATATTCTCGAGTGAGGTGTTTACAATGAAACACTTATTTATTGAAGGTGAATCGGATTGGACGTTAATACTGCTCCATGGAACAGGCGGACGTGAAACAGATCTGTTGGAGTTCTCCACGATGGTGGACCGTAGGGCAAATATTCTCGCCTTTCGTGGCAACGTCATACAAGACGATCAAACGCGATTTTTTCTGCGTCATGTACACAACGTCTACGACGATGAGAGCCTAGAGCAAGAAGGCCATCTGTTACATGATGCGTTGATTAAATGTAGTGAAATATACGATATCGATTTAAAGAAGAGTATTTTTATCGGCTATTCTAACGGTGCAAACATGGCTGCTTACTACACATTGAATATTGAAAGTGATGTTGCTGGTGCGGTATTCTTACATCCTGCTTATCATTCCTCGTTAATGAGTGATGTATCATTGCTTGGTAAATCCTATTTAATCACTGCTGGCGCACGCGATATGGTTGCACTTGCTGGAGATGCTTATCAATTGAAGAAACATCTTGAGTTACGTGGTGGCTCGACAGAAGTGAAATTAAATGATGGGCCACATGCCATCATGTCTGAAGAGTTGATGGAAGCGCATGTATGGTTTTTAAATTTAAAGAAAAGTCTCGAAGATGAATGACGGAATTTCTTTATATTGTTTATGAAGTGATCTTACCGATACTCATCATTGTTGTTTTAGGATATATCGTTCAATTAAAATACAATTTAGATTTAAGCACGCTATCAAGACTGACGATATTTTATATATTGCCAGGTTTTATTTTTATGACATTATATCGAACGGCAATTGATTTAGGACAGTTTCTATCCATCTTTGGCATACTGATTATTTATGCCGGAGTAAGTTTTCTAATCGCTCAAGTCATTGGCCATTTCATGGGGCTCAGTCGTGATCGACAAACATTATTTACAAACTCAAACATATTTTACAATGCAGGTAACTATGGTGTGCCGGTCAATGATTTAGTGTTTCGCTCCGATCCGTTTGCGATGATGACACAAGTGATGATTATCATCTTCCAGAATATCTTTGTGTTCACATATGGTATCGTGTCGCTCAGTGCAAAGGATACGAGTAAACTTAAAGCGATGCTCGGTTACTTCAAGATGCCAATATTTTATGCGGTGCTACTGGGATTACTCGCAAGCATATTCAATGTCAATTTACCATCACCAATCGAGTCGTCATTCGAATACATCAGGCAATCGATGGTCGCGATCGTTCTATTCATACTCGGTGCTCAAATCGCACAGATAAAATTCACGCGACTAAGTAAATCGGCATTTGTCGCCACGCTGACACGCCTCATAGTCGGACCAGTTATGATGTTTCCGATCATCTTGATATTTGGATTGGATGGAATCGTTGCGCAGGTGTTACTGATTGCTGCAGCTTTACCATCAGCTGTCAACAGTGTGATTATCGCGCAGCAATATACAGATGACTCGAGTTATGCAGCAGAAATCGTCATGATGACAACTTTATTGAGTCCTATCACAGTTTCAGCTACAATATTTATAGCGAACATTTATTTTGGTTAGGTTTATTCGATTTTCATTTGTGGTACAATATTTTTAATCAACAGTTGTTTGAAGGAGAAGTTCATGGTTAATATTGCAGATTATTTAACAGAGTACAAAGTCCAAGATTTAAAACGTTTATGTAAGACATTAAATGTCAATAACTATTCGAAATTAAAAAAAGAAGAGTTAATTGATGAAATTGTAAAAGCTCAAAAGTCTGAAGAAGCAGCACGTTATGCGTTTTTATTTATCGATGATGTATCTTTCAATAACTGGAAGAATTCAGCAGGTAACAATGATGAATCCGCTAAATACTCACTAGAAGATATCTTTGGATTATATATCATGGGCTACGCATTTGAAGATAAAGACAATGAAGACACGTTCTTCATTACGAAAGTTGTTTCTGATCTTTTTGAAAAAGTAAATACCGAAGAGAACAAAGAGTCGCGTATCGATGTTCAAAGAAAGCTGAACTTGATTCGTGCAGCGTTACATCTATACGGTATTGTTAGCATTGAACAGCTATTGCACTTGTTCAAAAAATATTACTCTCAAGAGATGGATCAAGACGCACTTATCGAGTTTTTAGAAGAATCACCATATGAGATTACAATTGATACCGATAAAGGTGAAATTGTTATCGATGATATGACGGATGAACAGTATGAAGTTGTGAAACGTCTTCAGAAAAACCGTCCTTACTTCGAACCTGAATTTGCGAAGTTTATCAAGTTCAGTGACCCGAACTATATCGATGAATCTTCACATCACGTGTGGGTGAGAGAATGGGTTGCTAAAAATATCGAAGGTGACGAAACAGAAAAATATCAAAATTACATTGGAATTCTACAACTTGTTATGCAAGGTGGAAACCAAAATCAAGTCGTGCAATTTTTGGCGAATCTCAATGTTGAGTTTAAAAATACAGCTGCTCAGAAAGAATTCTTTAAACACATTGAAGGTGTATTAAATAATACACGTCACTTTAAGTTTAGAGGCCACAAAGAATCTGAACTTAAAACAAAAACAATTGTAAAAGAAGAAAAAGTTGGACGTAACGATCCTTGTCCGTGTGGCAGTGGTAAAAAATATAAAAAATGTTGTGGAAGATAACATAGATGGCCTTGCATTTTGCGAGGTCTTTTTTTAAATTATTTTGGGGGCATATACATATGAAACATTATAATTATCCTTATCAAAACTCTAGGTTTAGTACGTATTCAAAACGTGGTATGGTGGCGACGAGTCATCCGTCAGCATCTCAAGCAGGGATGCAGATGCTTGCTCAAGGTGGTAATGCAGTCGATGCTGCAGTCGCAACAGCAGCGATGCTAACAGTTGTTGAACCGACTTCTAATGGAATTGGTGGCGATGCGTTTATGATCGCGTGGATTAATGGTGAGCTTGTCGGTATGAATGCGAGTGGACGTTCTCCGAAAAAATTAAGCATGGATGAGATTATGGGACGTGGATTTGAAGCGTTGCCTAAGTTTGGTTGGTTACCTGTTAACATTCCAGGTGTACCCGGCGCATGGGGCAGTTTAATTGAGAAATATGGTCGTTTATCTTTAAAAGAAGTGCTAGCACCAGCAATCACTGCAGCGCGAGAAGGATTTGTGTTGACGCCAACAGTTGCGAAATTCTGGAAGAATGCATATAGAAATTTTAAAAATCATGAGGCGAATTTCCCTGAGCTCAAGCATTGGTTCGAAACGTTTGGTGAGGCTGAAGTAGGCACGGTTAAAAAGTTACCTTTCCATGCACAAACGCTTGAAACACTAGCTGAGGAAGGCAGTGATAGTTTTTACACTGGATCACTTGCTGAGAAAATCGTGAAGTTTTCAAGTGAGACAGGTGGACTGATCACAAAAGAAGATTTGAAAGCGTTCAAAGTTGAATATGTGACACCGATAACTAAAAACTACAAAGGTTATGATATTCATGAAATACCACCAAATGGGGATGGTATTACAGCGTTGATGGCGCTAGGCATGTTACAGGATGATGATTTTGCATCACTGGATGCAAATGCGTACCACCATCAAATCGAAGCGATGAAACTATCGTTTGCGGATACGATGAAGTTCGTGAGTGATGCTGACACAATGCGGGTGACGTCAGAAGCAATGCTAGACGATACGTATTTAAAAGCGCGCCGTGCATTAATTGGGGAAGAGGCTGAAGTGCGCGAGCATGGTGATTTAGAGAGAAGCGGTACGGTTTACTTAGCGACTGCCGACCAATTTGGGAACATGGTGTCTTATATTCAAAGTAACTATATGGGATTCGGTAGTGGTGTTGTCGTGCCTGAGACTGGTATTGCGCTTCAAAACCGTGGGCATAATTTCTCGATGAATAAAGAAGATGCCAACTATGTAGGTGGCGGTAAAAGAACATTCCATACGATCATACCTGGGTTCATAACAAAAGATGGCGTGCCCGTGGGACCATTTGGTGTGATGGGTGGATTTATGCAACCACAAGGTCACTTGCAAGTTGCAATGAACTTAATCGACTTTGGTATGAACCCACAGAGTGCGCTCGATGCGCCGAGGTGGCAATATATTCAAGATAAGACGGTGGAAGTAGAGGACCGTTTCCCAGCTGATATTGCACGTGAACTGATGCGACGTGGCCACAATATAAAAGTAAATCTTGAACCGAATTCTTTCGGTCGTGGACAAGTGATTATGCGTGATCCTAAGACAGGCGCTCTTGTTGGTGGTACGGAATCACGAACAGATGGGTCAATCTCTGCATTATAATTATATATAAAAAAGCCGGCGGTATGATGATGTGATGATCATCTAATCGCCGGTTTTACTTACTTAATAATAAATTCAAATGAATCCGAACGGTTGGAAGGGATACTGATTCTAATGCTATCCGCTTCTTGACGAGGTTCAATCAGCAACTCTGTACCGACATCTGAATATCGCACAGTTTCTATAAATGACTCTCCATTGTAATACGATACATATGCAGAATTATTAATTGCATATGAGCGCGATGGGTCATACTCGATTGGTTGACTTAATACCATGTCGCTATTATTGTGCATGAGCTGACCTTCATAACCCATCCACACACCTTGCTCTACAGTTGTTGGATCGAATAAATTTTGACCGGGTTGTGGACCTTCAGGTTCTTCCTCAACTTCGGGTTCCTCTTCCGGTTCTTCTTCCACAACCTCTTCTTCTATTTGTTCTTCCTCTTCTTCAGCTTCAGCTTCGGCCGCTTCTTCAGCGGCTTTTGCGACGAGTTCCTCGTGCACTTTAACGTGTTCATCTATCGTCATACCACGCTCTTCTTCTGCTGAACTACATCCCACAAGAAACAAAGAGATGAATGAAAAAATTATGATATATCTCATGTCAATCATGCTCCTTAAACTAAATTTCAGCGTATCGGTTAGTAATAACCTCTTTCATATTGCTCAGGTATAAATGAGCGTGCACTTTTATCGATTGCCTGTCCTTGGTTTAATACCCAATGTGGGTCACGAAGTAACGCACGGCCAATTGCCGCTAAGTCACTAGCACCCGATGAAACAGCATATTCTGCGGTACTCACATCATCTAAAATACCGACAGCGATGACAGGCACATCACACGCCTCTTTTACTGCACGGGCAAAGTTTAGCATGTATCCAGGGTATGCACCAGTGAATCTAGATTTTGAAGGCGTGCCTTCACCACCGGCAGATACATGTAACATGTCGACGCCAGCTTCGACGTAACGCTTACACATATCGATACCGTAATCTAAGTCATATCCACCCTCTGCAAATTCATATACAGAAGTTCTAAACAGCAGTGGCATGTCATCAGGCATGACTGATTTGACAGCTTCTACTACTTCAACACCAAATAAGCTGCGGTCTTGACCATACTTATCGTCACGGTTATTGATGCTTGGTGACTGGAACTGGTGAATTAAATAACCATGTGCACCGTGAATTTCTATTGTATCAAATCCAGCAGCAACTGCACGAGCGGCAGTATCTTTATATTTCTGTACCATCGCTTCTGTTTCTTCGGTCGTTAAGGCATGTGGCGTCTTGTATCTTTCGCTATGTGCGATATCAGATGCCGACACAGGTGTTTTGGCGTCTGTCGCTTTACGACCTGCATGTGCAATCTGAATACCGATCTTCGCACCATGTTGATGTACAGCATCTACTATTCTCTTAAGTGCAGCTTGCTGTTTATCATTCCATAAGCCAAGACAATTGTCCGTAATACGACCGTCCGGCTCGATGTTCGTCATTTCAACGATGACTAAACCAACACCACCGATAGCACGCGATGTGTAATGAACGAAATGCCAATCGTTCGCAATGCCATCCTCTGCACTATATTGACACATCGGTGCCATCACGACGCGATTTCTTAATGATAAGTTTTTAAATTGATACGGCTGAAATAAAGTATTCATAAATTAAATCCCTTCAGTTATTTACCAGTTTTGTTAAATTCTATTATACGAGATTTGATTTCGTCACGCACACTGCGGAATGTCTCCATGATCTCTTCCTCTGTGCCTGTCGCTTGTTCTGGGTCAGGAAATCCCCAATGATCACGATCGATATGCGGTGGAATGTACGGACAATTATCACGCGCGTCTCCACATAATGTGACGACTAAATCAGCTTTGTGTAAAATATCCGTTTGAATGAGTGAAGATTCTTGATTGGAGATATCGATACCATCCTCTTCCATAACAGCAACTGCACGTGGATTTAATCCGTGTGCCTCAATACCCGCAGAATGCACTTCATAGCCTTCAAGTAATACTCTCCCATATGCTTCAGCGATCTGACTGCGACAAGAGTTACCAGTACATAAGAAATATATTGTTTTCATAGAGAATCTCCTAATATAAAATTAATAACCAAATCCATAATCCAAACAATGTAACAAATAATACTGGTATCGTAATTATGATACCGACTTTAAAATAATAACCCCAACTAATATGCACACCATATTGTTTTAAAACGTGAAGCCATAAAAGTGTCGCAAGCGAACCAATCGGTGTGATCTTAGGTCCAAGGTCAGAACCGATGACATTCGCATACACCAAACTCGTTTGAATCAATCCCGTTGTACTTGATTCAGCAATGGATAGCGCGTTGACCATAACCGTTGGCATGTTATTCATAAGAGACGATAAAAGAGCAGCCAAAAACCCCATACCCATCGTACTTGCAAATAGACCATGCTCAGAAAAACTGGCAATCAATTGGCCTAAATAATTTGTAAGACCTGCGTTTTGTAATCCAAAAACGACAACATACATACCGAGTGAAAATGCGACGATGTCCCAAGGCGCACCTTTGATTACTTGTTTAATCGGAACAGCTTCGCTACGTCTTGATAATATTAGCAAGACAATTGCAACACCAGCAGTGATGAATGATACAGGAATTTCAAGTGGTTCACTGATGAAATATCCAATCAGCAAGATGATTAATGCGTACCAAGATACATTAAATAGAAATGGATCTTTTATCGCGTGGTTCGGTTGTTTTAAATGGCTGAGTAAATAATTGTCCGGCAAGTCTTTTCTAAAGTACAGATAAAGTACGACGAGACTGGCGATGATTGAGAACATGTTTGGAACAACCATATGTATTGCATATTCTATAAATCCGATATTGAAGAAATCGGCTGAAACGATGTTGACCAAGTTGCTCACGATGAGTGGTAGGGAAGCAGAATCTGCTATAAATCCACATGCCATGATGAACGGCAACACCATTGCTTCTTTAAAATTTAAATGCCGGACCATTGCTATTACGATTGGCGTGAGTATGAGTGCCGCACCGTCATTTGCAAATAATGCTGAGATTGCTGCGCCGAGTAAAATGATAAGAACGAATAACAATAATCCGTTGCCGCGTGCAATGTTCGCAATGTGGAGCGCTGCCCATTCGAAAAATCCGATCTTATCGAGGACGAGTGAGATCATGATTAGAGCGACGAAAGTAAACGTCGCGTTCCAGACGATACCCCATACGGTCCATACATCTTGCAGTGAGACGATGCCAATTGTGAGTGCGATGAGTGCACCGGCGACAGCAGTGACACCGATGTTTAATCCGCGCGGTTGCCAAATGACGAAAGTGAGCGTAACAATAAATATGAGAACGGCGAGTGAAATGAATAAAGGTGTCTCTTGAATGATGTTTAACATTTGCACGCCTTATTGCCGCAATCGAAATCAACTTCATCGAGTAATCCATCATATGTGTTTAAAATGTAAGAGATGATGGGGTAGTGTTCATGACTTTTATTGGCGGATATATAAGTGAAGTAACCACGTTTTTCTTCAATGATCAAATCAATTTCTTTTAGTTTTTTTAAGTGTTGGCTAATTGCCGGTTGGCTCATATTGAAACATTCGGTTAAATCATTTTGACAGCATTCATGATTACTTAAAATGAACATCATCTGTAAGCGAGATGGATCAGAAATTACTTTTAGGTAATGAGTGAGAGAATCAATCATAGTATTGTTCACGCCTTTCGTATAAGTGTTTGCTTATATGAATTTATCATAGATTTGGTGAAGCGTCTATATGCAGATTAGATTAATTTTAATCGGGTATCTGATATACTCGAGAGAGAAATAAAAGGGGGACTTTTATTATGAAAAGCACAACAGAGTGGCTCGGCGAAGCAAAATTTGAAGCTGTCGGAACTCGTACAGATAACAAAGTCTTGATGGAAGGTCCAGAGAGTCTTGGTGGAACTGGAGAAGGCCAGTCACCGATGGAAATGCTATTACATGGCGTTGCGGGATGCATGTCGATCGATATTAAACACATCTTACGCCATAAATTCGATGATGTTAAAAAGCTTGTTGTAGAAGTAGAAGGGGAACGTCAAGAAGATTATCCACAGAAATTCGTGAAATTAGATATCAATGTTAAAGTGGACGGCGACGTACCGGGTAAAGATGTATTGCGCGCTGCAGAGCTATCGCGAGATAAATATTGTTCAGCAGTAAACAGCTTAAGTGCAGAAGCAGAAGTCCACGCGTATTTGAATGGGACAAAACTATAGAAATTTTGTTTGATAATTGCCAAACTCAGTGAAAATGTGCTGAGTTTGGTTTTTTAGGATGAATTCATTTATGCGTTAATCAATCTGCGAGTCAGTGAGCGAGTCTCATTGACATGTAAATCCATTTGCGTGTCAGTGAGCAAGTTTCATTGGAACGCAAATCAATCTGTGTGTCTATGAGCAAGTTTCATTGGAACGCAGATCAATCTGTGTGTCAGTGAGCAAGTTTCATTGGAACGCAAATCAATCTGCGCGTCAGTGAGCAACTTTCATTGGAACGCAAATCAATCTGCGAGTCAGTGAGCAACTTTCATTGGAACGCAAATCAATCTGCGAGTCAGTGAGCAAGTCTCATTGGAACGCAAATC
>DYYI01000016.1:0-12931 GCA_020741755.1 Aliicoccus persicus
CTCACGGGCGTGCAAATGGATTTGACGGACTGTGAGATTCGCTCACGGACGTGCAAATGGATTTGCCGGACTATGAGATTCGCTCACGGACGTGCAAATGGATTTGCCGGACTATGAGATTCGCTCACGGACTTGAAAACGGAATTACGTGCCTTTGAAACAATTATTCAGAGTGTAAAGAAAACAAATGAACTCGATAAGGATACGTTTATGACGCGAGGTTTTATCGTTATAAGTAAGTAAGGAGCATATATCATGAAGTATCAAAATCAATTCTATCATCATAGCTATGCCATCATGCCAAATGAATTTGATGACACTTTATTCAGTGCATGTGAATCAGTTAATCTTCTTGGACATACACTGGTTCATTCAACAACTATGGACTGTACACGTATAACAGAAAATAATGTGACGCTAATCGTGCTCGGCTATGTGTTGGATATCCGTGATGGAAACAAGACGAAAGAGACTATCATCCAGGATATGATTCATGCAGATAATTTCGTGGAAAACCTTGAATACATCAACGGAAGATTCGTCATGATTCGAGTTAAAGATAATCAGATTGAATATTATAGCGATGCATCGAACCTATTGCCTGGAAACTATCATGAAAAGTCTAATATCATTGCAAGTCATGATATGTTGATTGCCGAAATACTTATAAACAATGGTATCGAAGTGAACAGACGACCGTTAACAAAAACGAATGATCTAGACTTCACGCGTTATGATTCGATTTGGAAAGTGAATCCGAGTATCAAGTACACGCTCGCTCCATTTTCTAAAACACGTATATATCCGAGAGTCGAGCAAACAAAACAGAGTGTTGAAGCGGCTGTGCAATCATTGAAACCATACTTTGAAGCTCAAAATGATTGGCTCGCACAATATAACGGCGATAAGTTCTTGACGTTGACGGCGGGTATGGATTCTCGTACATCTGCTGCCATTGCACATTCATTACAATCTAGAATAGAATTTTTGACTTACATGACGCCGAGAAAAATGTTGGCGACAGCGATGGCCAAAAAGATCTATAAAATTGATGAAACTGTGACGCGTGATATGAAAGATAACATGAACTGGAATCATGCGATTATTAACCTGGGTGATTATGATGTGCAAGAAGACACGGACTATTATAAAGAAGTCTTAAATTCTAAACATAGTCCTCGACTTGCACAATATTATAAAGAAAAAGGGTATTATAAAGCACTGCACATAAAGTCGACGATTTTCGGTGTCGGTAAAGCGGACTATGAACCACATTTAGATGATATTACAGATGATTTAAATGAATATAAAAAGTTGATGACTCATTTTCAAAAAGACTTTGCAACGTACTATAATGTAGATGATGAAGTTGATGCGTATTTTGAACGCAATTTAGTAACAAGCGAAGTGACGAAAGGTCGACATTTCTTTGAAGTGTATCACTTAGAGTCCAGACTAGGAAATTGGCACAGTACATTAACATCGGAAACGGACCCTGAGACAGAGGAATTTATCTACTTGAACTCACGCAAGTTGATCGATTTGTTCACTTCTATTTCAATCGATGAGATGCGCCAACATAAATTACACAAACGTATCATCCATGAATTTTGGAGTGTGTTAAACTATTTTGGTGTGAATGAAACAAAAGGGTTATGGGAGCAACTGGAGTCGAAAGGAAACGGCTCTAAGGAATTCAAGGATATACTTATTCATCAAAATGGGAATATGCTACTTGAAGAAACGGATGATGGATTGTCTGTGATGCCAGCATCAAAAAGTATTTCAGCGATAGAAAATTACGAGATTGTGATTCGGAATACGACTGATAAAGCGCTCAATGTAAATATCAGGAGCACATACCGTCGTGAAGCAGGTCGCGATAAAGTCTTTGTTACAATAAAGGGTGAGCGCCATCGCGACCGATATGATGTGCTCGACATCAACGATGGTGTAAATATACAATTGATGGATAGCCCGATTAAAATTTCAGTGGAGTATACGAAGTCCTACACGAGTGACTCATGGAAACACGCGGGTAAACTCGTCATAACATAGTACAATGAATGCAAGGAGTACGAGATGAATAAGATTTTGAGTATTGCTCACGAACAATGGATACATCGAAAATTAATATGGAAACTTGCAATCTATCGTACGAAAAGTAAGTATGCAAATCACTATTTAGGTGTGTTTTGGGATATTTTACAGCCCGCATTACAAGTGCTGATTTACTATGTTGTTTTCGGGCTTGGTTTAAGAGGGCCGCGTTCTGATATTGATGATATACCATTTATCATCTATTTAATCAGTGGTATTTTTCCGTGGCTGTTCATCTCTTCTTCCATCAACAGCATGTCAAATGCAATCAACGGGCAGATGGACTTGGTCACGAAGATGAAGTTCCCTGCGAGTATATTTTTAACGATATCATTTGTGAATGGATTGTTTAGTTTTCTTATTACAACGACCATACTCATGGTCATTGCTTTCATCGGCGGTTACTCAGAACCAGGGCATTATATCGCCGTTATATATGTACTGTTTGCTACATATGCACTTGTCATGGGAATTGCGCTTATCATGTCATCCCTTGTGATCATCATCCGCGACATGCGTAATGTTTTACAGAATATTATACGGATGTTATTTTTCTTAACACCAATATTTTGGTCACTCAGTGAAGCAAATGAAATATTGCAGCGCTTGTCATCGCTCAATCCGTTTGCATATCTCATCATGAACTATCGCTATGCTTTTGTGTATGACGAAGCGCCGCTGTATGGAGATATGGCAGACCACATTTATTTTTGGACGTTCACGTTATTGCTGATTTTTATCGGCTCGCAAATTTATTATCGATTTAAAGATAGACTTGTAGACTATAAGTAAGGATGATTTTTATGTCAGAAAATCTTGTTAAAAAATTAAAACAGCATATTGAATTCCCACAATTATTTCAAGTTGTGCTAAATGAAGATGTAACACAAAAGATTTATGACGAATTTAATGTCTCTTTGTCAGATCGGACATTAAGTAATTTAAATCATCAACTTGTAACTGTACTTGGCGTGAAGTCGCATGAAGAAGACTATTATGGTTTGATCCAATTCCAAGGCCGTATTATCGGATGGACGCGACTTGAGCATTCTTATTACGTTATGCCGAAGCGGTTGGAATCCGTGAAGATTAACCATGAATCCTTTTCGACACCAGAATTTAATAAGAGAATGGGTATTAACAGTGATCTACATCTCGCATTCAAAGATAAACTACTCACATCAAAAGGCTATGTATATGATGGTGAACAACAGCTAGAGATGTTATTTACTAAAGGTAAGTTGCGTGGATTTGTTTATCCAAAAGACTTACATAGAAGCTTGCCTTTAGATGCTGAGTTGACGATTGAGAAAGATGTACCGTTGTTTAAAGACTCGAATTTTATTATCGATGTTGAAAAGCGTTTGGCTGATCCAACTTACGATGCACAATTGGTGTTTCCAACGTTAGATTTGTTAAAGGTGAGAAAGGGACGACTCCAATATTGGCTAAAATTATCAGAGACGGATGTAGATGTTCCTGAGACTGATAACAATGAGAATGATTATGATGAACATGTAAAAGAAGTCTTGCGATTAGAACGCAATAAGACAAAACCAATTATAGAAAGTTTATTGAAAGCTCAAATTGACTATGAACGACAAATTAAAAACTACGAAGTTCAAATTGATCGATTACAACGCATTGAAAAAAACTATCGTAACTTGAAAACTTCTAAACTTGGACGCATTCAAGTGAAGCTTTGGGAATTACTAAGGAGGCGAAGAAAATAATGATGAATCGTTTTGATACGAATGAGAATGAACAAGATGAAGAGCGCCTCATTGTTGAAGACCTCCCGATGGAAAAACGTTTGAATCTGTATTTAAGATTGTTAAAAGACAACTATTTTCAAGCGCTTGAGCACATCAGCCAAGAGCGTGAGTATAATCAAATTTCACAATATTATGATCGTTTTAATGAGGAAGGTAAAACAGACTTCTTTGATGAGCTATCACCAGAGCTTTCAAAGCTACCAAAGAGCAATGGTTCGAGATATTTTGAAAAGTTACCATTTAAAGTAGGAATTGTTTGTGATGAATTTTTATATCATTCATATAAGGATGTCGTCAATTTAGAATACA
This sequence comes from Aliicoccus persicus, assembly GCA_020741755.1. Taxonomy (GTDB): domain Bacteria; phylum Bacillota; class Bacilli; order Staphylococcales; family Salinicoccaceae; genus Aliicoccus; species Aliicoccus persicus_A. The sequence continues at coordinate 4,185 of DYYI01000016.1, forward strand.
TTCCAGCTGACTGGGGGACGCTCGATTCCTCTCTCGATTTCCTCATTGTAGCAACAGCATGGCGAGGTATTGATGATAGTTGGTCGGGCATGGCATCGCCGAGAAGTGAAAAGCGGGAATTGTTGTTTTCATTAATTGAAGAAGCAAAGTATTTAGGCATACCCGTTATTTTCTATTCAAAAGAAGACCCAGTGAACTATCATTTATTTAAAGAGATTGCACTGCTCTGTGATGAAGTATACACGTCAGCGAATGAAATGGTGCCCCTCTATAAAGAGTACTGTAACCACAACAATGTGTATGTCATGGAGTTTGCGGTGAACCCACTCTATCACAATCCGATTGGTTCGAGACGGACAGAAAACAAAGAAGATTACGATCATCATGTCATCTTTGCAGGAAGTTGGACTGAAAAATACCCAGTTAGAAATAAAGACTCCGCGCGTATTTTTGAAGGTGTTGACAATGCCGGAGCTGACTTGACAATCATCGATAGAAACTTAAATTTACAGCGTACACGCTATCAATTTCCAAGTAAATATATTAGCAATTTAACATACCCTGTTGAACATCAAGATTTAATGAATATCCACCGCTTGTTTCGCTGGGCAATCAATGTGAATTCGGTAAAGTATTCGGAGACAATGTTTGCGAATAGAGTATATGAATTGCAGGCAATTGGAAACTTAATCCTGTCGAATTATAGCGTTGGTGTGAACAATAAGTTCCCGAATGTTTTTATCGTCAATGATACGAAAGATGTACAAAATATTTTAAATAACCATTCAGAAGAAACTCTGGATGAGATCCGTGCAAAAGGGATTCATCAAGTGATGTTAAATCACACGGGATACCATAGAATAAATCAAATCGCAGAAAATTTAGGTTTGGATTCAGTACAAGATAAAAAACGTGTCCTCGTCGTTGTTGAATCAAAGACAGATGTGGCGTTAGAAAACTTTGAACGTCAGATGTACCCACTTAAAGAACTTGTGTCGACTGAGGAATTAAGTGAACAAGATATTTCTGCTTATGATTTTATTACGTACTTTAGTGATGATTTTATCTATGAGGAATATCACTTAAACGAATTGCTATCAGGTTTCGTCTATACAGATGTCGATTTCATAACGAAATCGAAGACAAATACACATGAATTTACGAGCAATTACGACAGTAAATTTGTGACGATGTTTGATGCGAGTGTTTATGCTTCGCACGGTGAGAATACTAACAATAGCGGGTACAATATTCCATTTACTGAAATTATGACAGCTCAAAAAAAAGTTGTAGCGACTGACAAAAAGTTGTCTGTCATCGTACCGATTCATAATAATGGACGCTACCTCGAAGATAAATGTTTCCGCAGTTTGATGCGTTCTTCTATTTTCGAAGATTTAGAAATAATCTTCGTTAATGATGGCAGTACAGACGAAGTGACAATCAAGATTATTGAACGCTTGCGTCGTCGATATCCGGATATCGTATATTTAGAATTTCCGGAAGGGTCAGGCAGTGCATCACGACCGAGAAATGAAGGCATGAAAATTGCTACGAGCCCGTATATCACGTTCTTAGATCCAGATAACGAAGCAACTGGTGATGGTTATGCTGAGATGTTACAAGCACTGATTGAAGACGCATCACTCGACATGGTCGTCGGTAATATCATTAAAGAAGACCATATCAAGCGTCAGCGCTTTAACTATCACGGCACGGTGAGAAAGTATAATAACGGTAGCGCACTGATCACTGACACGAAATCTTTCTTAGAAGAAGCGGGTCTGCGTGCGCAAAGTATCCAAGCATTGATCGTGAAACGTGAAGTACTCCAAGAGAATGACATTAAAATGGTTGAAGGTGCTGCGGGTCAAGATACACTATTCTTCCAGGAAGTCATGTTGCATTGTAATAAAGCCTTGGCGAAAAATGTTTATGTTCACATGTATTATGCATTTGTAGAAGGCTCTGTGACGAACACGCTCGGTGTGAAATTCTTCGATAAATATCACAAATTAGAAATCGAGCGTATTAAATTTTTAGAAGAAAATCACTTAATGAAAACATATTTAGAGAAACGCTTTAATTTCTATGTGAAGAATTGGTATATATCAAAAATTGAACGCACGCATCCAGAAGAACGTGAACAGGCGATATTAAAATTTTTAGATATTTACAGTATGTATGACAAGTATAAGCGTTACAGAGAACCCGATATCGATCTCGACAATATGATTGAAGCATTGAAAAAAGAAGTGAACGACTCAAATTAGAGGTGCCTAACCATGTTTAGAAAATTGCGACGTCAGTCGAGTAAGGAACAAGATAAAAACCAAGAACTCTTCAAAAGGCTTGAACGCATTGAACAAAAGCTAGATGGTAAAGTGTTCGCTGAAGATGTTTTTATTGACCGTATCGATGAAAAAGATGTCTTGCCACTCATCAAGCGAGATAAAGATTCAATCAGAATTGCCAAACGTGCAATAAAAGATGTTATTGAACCATTTCCAAACTTTGAGACAGTCCCATTTGATGAAACATTCGATTGGGAAGTAACGAAAGAAAAATATGGCCATAGTTATCAACTGTATATTCAGTCGTTACGTGTCGTAAGCGCGCTGCTATTAGAGTATGAAAAAACGAATAAATTAGACTACTTAAATCAGGCAAAACGTATCGTTGAGTCATGGATGGATTATGCAGAAGGCAAAACAGAGAGCGCGATGACGTGGTATGACCACCCGACAGCAAATCGTGCACAAATTCTCATTCACTTTTTATACCATGCGCGCAATCATTTTGAGCTCAATATGACACGCTATGCAAACATGTTAGAACGTCATGCAAAAGTGATGAGTGATCCGAGTATATATAAATATAACAACCACAGTTTAATGATGGACCGTGCGCTTATTATAATCGGTCGTATTTTGAATAAGGAACAATTCGTACAGCTCGGCATTAGCCGTGCAGTCGAAACGTTTTGGTACAGCTTTAGTGCAAAAGGCATTCATTTAGAAAATTCACCTTCATATCATGGCATGGTGATTAAAATTTACGATGAGCTTGAAGCTTATTTAAACCAGTTCGAACGCACGCTTGGTGAAGTAATACTGCAATACTTAGAAAAAGCGAAAAAGTACTACAGTCTCATCGCAAAGCCCAATTATGAATTACCTGAACTCGGTGATTCTTCAGGTGGTAAAGTCGGCACAAAAGTGTTTGAAAATGTATTTGATTACGAACTTGGCTTAGTTATTATGCAATATGAAAAACCAAAGCCGGTCTATACGACCTTTATCTCTGGAATGTCAGGAAAAACGCACAAGCACTCCGATGATTTAAGCATTACATTATCGTATGGTGATGAGGATATTCTCGTGGATGCAGGCCGTTTTAACTATAGTAAAAGTCCAGTTCGAAGCTATATGACATCCGCACGTGCGCATTCGACGTTGTACATGAAAGGCAAGCAATATCCTCGAGAAAATGAAAACCGATTTACAAGATCAATTGATTTAACATCATATTTTGATAGCGATACGCACACGCTTGCAATAGGTAAAAATGAAGCATTTGATGATAGCAGTCTTTACCGAACGGTCATCCAGCTAAAAGAGTTTCCGATTATTTTTGTATTTGACTCGGCAAAGACTGAAGATAAAACACTTGTACAAAATTTTAACTTACACCATGCGGTAGAAGTCCTGGAACATTCGAAAGCAGAAGCAACACTAAAATTAAAATCTGGTCAATCGGTGTTACTTAAACAGTTAAAATCAGTCGAATCATACGAAGTGCGAGAGCCGTCTGAAGATAAAGTTCAAGCAGTGAATACGAAATCATTTGGCAATACAATCGATACAAAACAACTCGCATTTTCAGTCACAGATTCTAGTGCTGAGTATGTTTTCGAAACAATGATAGTAATGAATCCAGCGTTAGACGTGAATACAGTGCGGGAAGATAATGTTCTCTATGTCACAGTTGATGGTAAAAAAATAGTAATTAATTTATAGAGAAAAGGAGTGATAGTTATGACCTACAAAGTGAAGGTTGAAAATGTATCAAAAGTATATGATTTAAACCGGAAGCGTAAAGATCGGTTGCTATCACTTCTTTCATTTGGTCTATATTCGAAAGAACGTCCATATTATGCGCTCCGCAACATCTCATTTGAAGTTGAAGAGGGAGACTCTGTCGGCATCGTTGGGCTGAATGGTTCAGGGAAGACGACGTTGTCTGATTTACTCGGTGAAGTGACACAACCGACAACAGGTAACATTACGATTCGTGGGAAAAGTTCTCTGATTGCGATTAACGCCGGATTAAACCAGGAATTAACAGGCGAAGAAAATATTCGTATGAAATGTTTGATGTATGGTATGTCTGAAGCGGAAATCGATGAAAAATTCGACCAGATCGTTGAGTTCAGTGAACTAGAAGAATTCATTGACCAACCGATAAAAACATACTCCAGCGGAATGAAATCAAGGTTGGGATTTGCAATTTCTGCACATAGTGATCCGGATGTACTCATCGTGGATGAAGCATTGTCTGTTGGAGATGACACATTTGCGAGTAAATCTGGAGAAATGATTAAAGAATTTCAAGCAAAAGGTAAGACGATTTTCTTCGTATCGCACTCTGCAAAACAAGTTGGTAAGATGTGTAATAAAGCGATTTGGCTACATTATGGAGAGATGGTTAAGTTTGGTGCGTGTGTACCAGTTGCGAATGAGTATGCTAGATTCGTCGATAAATATGTCGCAATGACAAAAATGGAACAGATGAATTATAAAAAAGAAATGTTACAAAAACAAAAAGATAGAAGTAAGGACTATACAATAGAAAAAGAAAAACCAAATGTACTCAATGTCGTTACGGGACTAGGGTTGACAGGGGCTTTTATCGTCGCAATGTTGTTTCAGTTAAATGTAATATAGAATGTATACGTGGTATCATTGCTTTAAACACAACAAAATTAAGCGAGGGATACTATGTTAGAAAAAGAGATTCAAGAATTAGTAGATCAGCAATCCGGTAATATCTCATACGTCATCCGTTTAGGTGATGATGTGTTAAAATACCGTGAAAGTGAAACGTACTACCCTGCGAGTACAGTAAAAGTTCCTAATGCAATGGCGAATATGTTAGCATTCGAAAACGAACTCGACAAAATGATCCCAGTAGAAAATCCAGTCGATGGTTGTGGCGTGTTACATACGCTCGGGCATACGAAAGAGATTACATTGTATGACGCGATTGTGTTGTCGATTATCATTTCAGACAATACGGCCGCAAACATGGTCATCGATCATATTGGTGTTAAAGATTTGAATGAATATTATCAAAAATTTGGTATGAAAGATTCGTATTTACGTGGTAAGTATTATGACTTTGACAATAAAGACAGACGCAACAGCACAGTAACTGCCGACGACTTGTACCAAGTGATGCAATTGCTTACAGAAGAGAATGATGTTTTCCCAACGCATCTTCGCGAGCGCTTGCTCGGGATTATGAAACGTCAGCAATTTAATGATCGAATCGGTGGATTTTTGGTGAATCAAGATGATGGAAAAAGAGAATTCTATATCGCGTCTAAGACAGGTTCAGTGAATAACTTGGAGCATGATTTCGGCGTCATATCGTATGAAGGTAACACGGTGACATTTGCAGTTTGTTCAGATGGTTGGCAATCAAATGTCGGAGCGAGAAAGTTTTTAATGGAGCTCGGTAATATTTTCCATAAGTATTTAAGTAAGTAATAATTGCTCCATATGCGTTACACATTGTGAGGTTTTTAGATGAATTTTAAAATGATATTGTGGTGGATCGTAAATGTTTTTTGGTTGTTTATCTTTGTGGGATTTGCGACATCTATCACGATGAACTGGTTGGGTGATGATGGTTATATCGTAGAAACGGGGCTACAAGCGCTTGTTTACTACATCATATTGATCGTATTAATATCAATACCAGCAGCAGCACAGATTTTTATTTATAGACAGTTGAAAAAAGGTAAGTTATAAACACAAAAACGAGCAATCTCAAGTGAGATCGCTCGTTTTAATATTATATTAGTTTAAACGATTATTTGGTACTCTTTCTTCGTTTACATCTCTATTTTTTTCAGCGTTCTTCTGATCATATTCTTTACGTGTCATAACATCTTCAACATGAAGGTTCACTTCAACAACTTCTAAACCTGTCATAAACTTAACTTGTTCTTTAATAACGTCAGTTACTTTTTTAAAGATTTCAGGACCTGACTCACCATATTCTAAAATAACGCGTAAGTCAATCGCAGCTTGTTTTTCACCAACTTCAGCAGTTACCCCCTGAGAAACATCGTTCTTATCATCTCTACGTCCGAACAAACCAGAGCCGAATCCGCCTTTCATTGCTAAAATACCATCGACTTCACGTGCAGCAATACCAACGATTTTTTCAACAACTGCATCATCAAATGATAATTTGTTCGTGAATTGTTGTTCTTCAACTTCGTTTTCTCTCGCTGCTTCTGCTTCTTCCTGTTCTAAACGCTTTTGCTCTTCGTCAACACCAACTGTTTTGTCGTACTGCTCTTTGTATTTTTCTTTGTCTGCCATAATAGAAACCTCCAAATAAATTTTTAATATTGTAAACAACATTTTTACTTATCGTTTCACATGCAATTAAGTGCGGCGACTTCAACTAATAATCTGAAATAATATTACCGTTTAGTATTATTAGTCAATATATCGCTTCGGTCTAACAAATACCCAACAAATCCAAAAATTAAACTTATTAATATGACTAGTGCAAACTTGTATACACCAATTAAAAAGATTAAAGTAAGTGAGAAAAATGCGACAATGAATAAAGTCACCATAAATGGGTGTGCTTTAAGCTGATTCAAAATATCCATGTAAACCTCCTTATATAACTCTGCGCGTAGTGTCTTTGTGTTGATCTAACACATTTAGGTTTATACCGCTGCAATCTGCCTGAGTAAATTCAGTCAGTTTATCTTTAATGCGTGCGTCAATTTTCTGTATCGATGGTTCTCTGTGATGCATGCTTGCAGCCCACAATACATCAATCGAACCCTCGATGGTTTGTTCATCGTTGTTTGAACGGAAAGTTAATGTTGTGTCATGATGGACGACATTTGGTTCATCTGAAATAACTTTTTTGATGAAACTCTCAACAGCCACCTTCTGAATTTCAAGGTTACCTGTTTCAGTTTCCCAAACAAGTCTGTTGCTTCGTTTGGTTGGTCGCAACCCAATGATTATCAGCGTAATACCGATAATAACCATTAAAGCCATGAAAACATAAAGTACATATGGGAACCAACTTGTACTCTCCATATCATCAATATATGGCTGTACACCCGATAAATTCAGATAATCAAAAATGAAGTAAATCATGAAAACGAGTATTACCAATCCGAAAAGAACATCTAGTAGCCTTCTCAAAAAATACCCACCTCACTTATTGATTCCAATCTAATCAAAAATGTAATCTTTCACATTATTTCAATACCCTATTAAATAATCCTTATTCATAAAAATAAAAATAATTGCTATTAATGGAAATTTGCTTATTTTGCAATAATCATGCACTGTTGGAGATAAAGATAACACTTAACTTTTTATGAAAAATACCTTATATTAGCTGTAGTAATCCTATTTAAAGGAGAGGTCCTGTATGAGTAGAAATGTCCTTGTTGCCGTTGGATACGGTGTTGAAGGAGAACAACTGATTAATCGTGCGTACGACATGCTATTGCCAGAAGATAAATTCCATATTTTGCTGTTAGATTACCAAAATGAAGATCATGCCTACAATAAGATTGTCGACTTAGAACAGATTGAGTTTTATGCAGACAAATATAATGCGGTATATGAAATTCGAGAGATAGTGTCACGACGTGCTGTGGATCATGTGATTGAATATGCCAAAGTTAAAGATATCGACCATGTAATCATCGGCGAAACAAAATCGGCGGTGGTTAGTTTAGTGCTGCAAGTATCCCCAGTACAATATTTAATGAAACATTTACCAAATGTATTGCTGACGATTGTGCCGTACAACTTAGCCGTGGATAGCGACTACTTTAATTACGGTCGAGGAGAGAAAGTCTTCGTCGTTAAAGCGAATGGTAAATTTGAGATTGACCGAAGTGTGAAAGAGGAGTCTGGCGCACTTAAAGCTATTTTCTACAAGGACAACTCGACAGACTTTGATACAGGCATCATATATATATTCATTGATAATAGCTTGAAGCAAGTAAAAGTAACGAATGGTACGGTTGAAGATTTTTAGGGTTTAGTGTGTCGTGTGACTTTTTTGGGGGAGAGAAATCGGGTGTTGAGTCACACTAAGTCTTGCCAATCGTGCGTCTGCACCGAAAATCTCGAGCTGTCGCACACTTAGAGCAGCTAGCTGTGCGTCAGCCCGGAAAATCTTGATCTGCCGCACACTTAGAGCAGACCTTTATAACTGCAATCAAAATTCCAGGAAAATAGGACGATGAAATCAAAAAAATTGAAACTACGTTCCAATGAGAGTCGCTCACAGACGCGCAGATTGATTTGCGTTCCAATGAGAGTCACTCACAGACGCGCAGATTGATTTGCGTGCCAATGAGAGTTGCTCACAGACTCGCAAATGGATTTGCGTTCCAATGAGACTCGCTCACAGACCCGCAGATTGATTTGCGTTCCAATGAGAGTCGCTCACAGACCCGCAAACGG
>DYYI01000017.1:0-19485 GCA_020741755.1 Aliicoccus persicus
ATACTACAATACTAAAAGACTACACTCTGCTCTTGGGTTCCTGTCCCCTAAAGAGTTTGAGTCTCTAAATGATAAGGATTAGCTAACAAAATTCTCTTAACCTTGTGTCTAGTTTTTCTTGACAATTCCAAGTTTTCACTTTTTTAAGTGTCTACTTAAGGGGGAGTATGTCATTTTAGTTGTTCGGATTATTTTTATCTTATTCTTCAGAAACACCGATGTTGTAAAGTGCTGTGTCATCGTTGAATCCAAATTCTACTGAATAGTTCATGACGCGCTCATTCACCGGTGTCATGCTCGCAGAGTAGAGTGTTGGGAAGACAGGAATTTCTTCCGCCATGTATTCTTGCCACTCGTAAGCAGCATTAACACGGTAATCGACATCCATTGCTTCTGGTACGTTGAATTGACGCAATAGTTCATCGCCTTCTTCAGTAGCAAAGCGTGGATAGTTCCATCCAGCATCGCGTCCGAAGAATATTGTTGGATCCACATCTGCACCGAGTGTCCATGCTGTCATGTAAACATCAATATCCTCTGAGTCTGTTTCAACTAAATCGAAGAATGTATTGAACTCTAACAAACGGTTATTTGTCAATCTAACGTCAAGTCCAATTGCTCGCCATGACTGTATGAAGTAGTTCGCCATCGGTTCTGCGATATCGCCACCACTCATTGATGCAAAGTTAATCGTAAGTTCTTCACCATCTGGTGTCGTACGGAAATCGCCGTCATATTCATAGCCCGCTTCATCCAAAATTGCATTTGCAGCTTCTGGATCATATTGTGGGACTTCTAAGTTTTCATTATGGAATGCTTCGTGATACGGCAAAATGAGTGAGTCTGCTCTCCAGCGAAGACCATCATAGAAACGTTCACCGACAGAAGCGGTATCTACCGCATGCCACATTGCACGACGTAAGTTCACGTCACCCATTTTCATCTCTTCTGGCTTATATTCCACTTCATCTGCATCTTCATCCCATTCACCCAGTTTAAATGCAACATATGAATAAGAAGAAGTTAAATTTGCAATCCACTCGACACCTTCTGTTTCCGCAACATCTTTATATTGTTCTGCAGGGAATCCGCGTGCAATATCATATTCACCAGTTGCCATACCATTTGCAACCGTAGCAGGGGAAACGACGTTATAATTAATTCCATCTAATTTAGGTTCACCGCGCCAGTAATCATCAAAGCGTTCAAATGTAACGGATTCACCCGGTACGATATTCGTCACTTGGAATGGACCGATACCGATCGGATTGACACGTGTTTCATCCGCTTCAAACATGTCAGCTACTTCTATGCCTTCATAGTAGTGCTCCGCAAAAATATATTGCCAAAAACCACCTGAAATAAGAGATGGCGCGAGTTCTTCATACGTGAATACAGCAGTGTAATCATCGATGACTTCGATACCGCTAATCTCATCGGCATCACCTGTACTATATTCTGAAAACCCTTTCAAAAGAGTGAAACCTGGAGTACCACCACGTGGACCGGTATAGTCCTCATGTCCGATGAGATAATAAGCTGCAATGTAGTCATGGATGTCAGCCTCATGGCCATCGTGCCAATACACACCTTCACGTAGTGTAAACGTTACAGTATTATCCTCTTCGTTAATTTCGAAATTCAAAGCGCCATCGTTTGTATAGATCTGATCTGCACTCGTTGTTAAAACAGGCTCATCAAAATACCCGATAACCGTGGAATCTGGCACACCACCGTACATATTGTAGTTCAGCGTACCTAAAAATGGTGTATCCGAAGCATAAGCAACATTGAGTATGCCACCTTGTTCTGCTTCACCAACGTTAGAAACAGTTTTTTGAAAGTCTTCGAAGTTATATACTTGATGTTCTTGGGCGTGTGTATCATTACTCGCAATACCGATAAGTAAAAGCGATAAACCAACACCCGACAAAGGAGCTAGAAACTTACGATTTAAAAATTTTGTCTTCATTTTGTACCCCCTAAAGTATCGTAATAATATTCGAATATTCAAAATATTATACACAAAGTGTAGCACAGCAAAATATCAGTGTCATTATGTTTTTTCGAAAACCGAAAGATTATTTTTGAAAATATTGGTGGTTTAGCTTATGCTGAAAGGAATTTTTGGATGAGTGATATAGCCTGCTACTTCGAGATAAAAAAAGAGGGTGAAGTAGCAGTTTTTTCTGTAGCCTGCTACTTCAAGACACAAAAAGAGGGTGAAGTAGCAATCCTCTTTTTTCAGTGCTACTCCAATCCCTAATTTTCTTCTGCCAATAATTCTTTAACACGCGGTACAACTTTTGTTCCAAACAATTCAATGTTTTTAAGCACAGCGTCATGTTTGATATAACCGACTGGTGTTTGCATGATGAAGCGCGTCACACCAAGCGCACGTATGAATGTGCTTAATTTCTGAGCGACTGTTTCAACGTCACCGACAAGCAATGCACCGGTCTCGCTCGTCAATCGATCAAAGTAGTTTTCAGTATATGTTGCGCCCCAACCGCGTTCTGAACCAATTCTGTTCATCATGTGGCTAGCTGCTGGGAAATAAATTTCTTTCGCTTCCTCATTCGTATCTGCAATAAACCCGTGCATGTTTAAACCGAACTGCAAATCTTCTATCTTATGATTTGAGCTGATCCAAGAGCGCTTATACAAATCGATAAAATCCCTAAACTGATATGGTGATCCACCAATGACAGCAAGCATCAATGGCAGTCCGTATTTCGCAGCTCTTACAGCAGAACCTGGACTTCCTCCGGCTGCAATCCAAATCGGGAGTGTCTCCTGAACCGTATCCGGATAGAGTGTAATGTTCTCAACAGAATGCTGGAGCTCTCCACGGAAAGTAATCGGCAGTTTATCTCTATGACCTTTTTGAAGTTCAACTAGGAGTGCGAGTTTTTCTTCAAACAATTGCTCATAATCATTGAGCTCGTAACCAAACAACGGGAATGATTCGATAAACGACCCACGCCCAGCCATAATTTCTGCACGTCCATTACTGATCCCATCAATCGTTGCAAAGCGTTCCCATACACGTATTGGATCTTCTGAACTGAGTACGGTAACAGCGGTTGATAGTTTAATATTTTTCGTCACTGCCGCACCTGCTGCAAGTAATGTATCAGGTGAAGAGACTGCATAATCTTTGCGATGGTGCTCGCCGATTGCAAAGATGTCGAGTCCAACTTTGTCCGTCATTTTCATCTCTTCAATAATTTCTTGTAAACGCTGTGCGTGTGGTATGCTACCCGTCGGTGATTCCACATCTCCAAAGCTACTGATTCCAAATTCTATTGTCATTTTATCCACCTCTTGCAACTATTTTAACAACTTACTTGATATAATATAAAATAAAAGCTCGAAAGGGGATATATATGCAAGAAAAATTAATTGAACGGTTAACACGTTATGTAAAAATTGATACACAATCCGATGATAGCAGTGAATCTGTACCATCGACGAAGAAGCAATTTGATTTACTCGATGAATTAAAGTCGGAGCTAGTTGAACTTGGTTTAGAAGAAGTAACGCTCGATGATAAGGGATATTTATTTGCCACTTTACCAGCGAACTCCGATAATGAAATTGTCGTTGGATTTATGGCACACGTCGATACGTCACCAGACTTTAGTGGAGAAAATGTTTCGCCAAAAGTCGTTCAGTATGTCGGCGGCGATATCGTTTTGAATGAAGAATTAAATATCGTCCTCTCTCCTGAAGAATTCCCAACATTGGATAATCAAGTTGGCCACCGTTTAATGGTGACAGATGGGACGACGTTGCTCGGTGCAGATAACAAAGCGGGGATTGCTGAGATCGTGACTGCAGTCGAATATTTACTTGAGCACCCTGAAATTGAGAGACCGAAAGTAAGAATTGCGTTCACACCCGATGAAGAAATCGGACGTGGCCCACATGATTTCGATGTTGAAGCATTCGGGGCAGACCACGCGTACACGGTTGACGGTGGTGGCGTCGGAGAACTTCAGTATGAAAGCTTTAACGCAGCTGGCGTTCGAGTGACATTCCACGGTAAAAGTGTACATCCAGGCACAGCAAAAGATACGATGATCAATGCAGGGCGTATCGCTGCAGAATTTGTCAGTATGTTCGATGAAAATGAAACACCTGAACGCACAGAAGGATATGAAGGGTTTTATCATGTGGGATCGATCAGTGGAAATGTAGAACATGTGGATGTAACAATGATTGTGCGTGATCATGATAAGGAAAACTTCGAAAATAGGAAGCGTACGGTCGAAGAAAATGTTGAGACATTGCAAAATAAGTACGGCAAAGACGTTGTTGAACTCGAAATGAAAGACCAGTACTACAACATGAAAGATAAAATTGAACCAGTGATTGAGATTGTGGAGACTGCAAGAGTAGCGATGGAATCGCTCGATATTGATGTACGCATCGAGCCGGTACGCGGAGGTACAGATGGATCGCAATTATCGTACAAAGGATTGCCGACGCCAAACTTATTTACTGGCGGTTACAACTTCCACGGTAAGTTTGAATATGCCTCAATCGATGAGATGGAACTTGCGACACAAACGATTGTAGAGATTATTAAGAAAACAGTTTAATAGATAAAAATATCCCCTCACATTATTTTCATTAGATGTGAGGGGAGTTTTTTATTTGTTGGTCTTTACAGCTTTTACTTTGGCAGCACCCGTATCAATCGTACCGTTTGTTGTGACACGTTTTATAAAGAATGTCAGTAGGAAACTTACTGTTAAAATTGATGATGCGATTAGGAATGTTAAGTTAATCCCTTCAAGCATAGCAAGCTGCGCTGTTTCACCTTCTGCGATGCGATTGTTCATGCGCATCTGCATGACTGTAATCAGCGTCGCTGTACCGATGGCACCTGATACTTGCTGCACCATACTGTTGATTGAAGATCCATGTGGTGTCATCTCAGGTGTCAGCTGGTTCATACCATTTGTCATCAGTGGTGTGGTAACGAGTGTCATACCTAAAGCACGTATTGAGAATACAATCATTAACATCGTCAAACTCGTATCAACATCCATCGTTGAGAAATAAAAGTTTGAAACGACTGCGATAGGTAACCCGATCAATGCCAATCGCTTGGCACCGAATGTATCATACAATTTTCCGGACAGTGGACTCATCAGACCCATGATCAATGCCCCAGGCATAATGAGTAATCCGGCTTCTATCGGACTTCTACCTTGCACTTCTATTAAGTACATCGGCATCAGTATAAATCCAGAAAATATGGCCATATTAATCGTACTGATAATTAGCATCGACATGCTAAACATCGGAAATTTAAATGCTCTTAAGTTGAGCATTGGGAAATCCATGTTCCATTGTTTTCTCACATAGATAAATAGGGCGATAAATCCGATTACTATGCTTGCGAGAACGATTGGATCTAAGAATCCACGGTCACCAGCTGAACTCAATCCGAATAGTAATGAACCGAATCCAATCGTCGATAAAACAACCGATGGAATATCGAGTCGTGCTTCTTTTTTACTCGATGTCAGTGGAATTTTATAGTATCCCAATGTAATGACAACAAGAATAACAGGCATGATAATAAAGAATAAATAACGCCATGATAAGAATTCAACGATTACACCGGATAATGTCGGTCCGATTGCTGGGGCGAAAAACATGACAAAACTGAATAATCCGAGTGCGTATCCCCGTCGTTCAATCGGGAAGTTAGAGATGATGACGTTCATGAGAAGCGGCATCAAAATCGAAGATCCAATAGCCTGTGTCATTCGTCCAAGCAACAACATGCCGAAGACTGGAGCAGTACCTGCAAGTAAAGTACCAGTTAAGAAAAATAACATTGCTGTTAAAAACAATGTTTTCGTGTGGAACCGGGTCATTAAATACGCGGTGATTGGAATGACGATACCACTCGTCAACATGTAACCTGTCGACACCCATTGAACGGTAGATGTAGAGACACCAAACTCATTCTGAATAGATGGCAGTGCCACGTTAAGGAAAGTGTTTGCGAGCAATGATACGAAGGCACCGGAAATTAATATTGCAATTAATTTATAGTCCGGCACCTGTATCCTTGGTTCTGTTTTTAATGTTTGATTCATGTAATACCTTCTTTTAGATGTGTAATATATATATTATATTCCGATTATCGAAATAATCAAGAAATTGTAACTGTTGTGACAAAAAATAAAAAACCATCTGTCGATAGATGGCTGTGTGCGTAATTAAGGACCCATGCGATTGTCAATTTGTATATAGATAAAGAAACCGAGAAAGATACCTAAAAATATTGCGATTGGAATTGCTATGACATCTCTAATACTTGGAAAAAATGTCGTAATTCCCAAATATGTAAGAAATCCGATGACGAGCATCAAGATAATATTGATCAAAAAACGTGTCATAAATAGCCTCCTTTTATCAACATGTACTATCTTACATCGATATTTTAAAGATGTCCAATTTATAAAAATTGTCAGATATTTCGCTTTCTGAAAGATTAAAAGTCGATTAGAATGTTCGTGTTTTATATCATTATGAATGATAGTCGTATGAAAACGAAATCATTTGATGTTTTCATAAATTTTCATGTATGTATATTCATTGTATAAAAATTAAAGAAATTTTATTTCGTTATGACGGTTTATAATTGTAAATGTCAGAATAGTTTCAATATAAAAACTTTATATGTAAACGGTTTAAAAAGTTGAATAATACAGCGTTTGACGCTATAATTACAAGTGTAATAGAGATGACGCAGCCGCCAAAATTGATAACAAAAAATTTCATAAAAGAAGGAGGAAAATAATATGTTTTCAACTGATGTATATTCAGCAAATATTCGCATTAAAGAATACAGAGACACTGCGATGAAATTGAATGCGACTAAAATTAAAAACAATAAAGAAGCAAAGCCTAATCGTTTCGCAAGAATGTTCGGCAAAAAATCTGCTTAATTAATAGATGAATTATTTTTAAGTATCCATCCTTGACTAGAAGAAGGGTGGATATTTATTTTTATTTCGAATTGAGTTGCTATAATGTATGTATTGGACAGATGAATGTGGGGTAAATGAGATGATAAGAATATTCATATCTGGGACAATACTTGGAATCATAACCGGTTCGTTATTATTTCTCGTACTATTTTTCATTGATGTCATGACGGACATCGGTTTAGTTAATTTATTGATCAACATTGATTTTATATATAGTGGTGATGTGCCTGCCATTCTAGAGTTTGGATTACATATCATAACTTCTATTATAATTTGTATCATTTTTAAAATTATATATGTCAGAGCTTTTTATCTGCATTTAAAAGCGCATGTCGTTGCTGCATTTATATTTGCAGGCCTTTATTTTCTATTGAAAGCATTGGCAGTCGAACCGATTCAAACGGATTCGCATATAGGATTTATACTGTGGACGATTTTCCATATTGGATATTTACAGCTCATTCATCTGACTTACATAAATCAATGGGATTCTATACTATTGAATAAGATTGGAGGTCGCGCATGAAGGCGAGTATAATCGTAAACCAACGATCTAAAGGTGCTAAAAAAGTAAATTTTAAGTATACAAGTCAAGTGTTATCCGCTGATTATGAAACTGTAGAAATTTTTATGATACGTGATTTTGAACAAGTTGAGTCGATCAAGGAAGTCGTTGAAAGTAGCAATTTACTCGTCACTGTCGGTGGTGATGGGACGATTAGTTTCGTTGTCAATGCGATGATGAAGTACCATCCGACTGCGAAGTTGATGATATTGCCGACCGGAACGATGAATGACTTTGCATATGGCGTTGGCATGCATAAAGGGCATCTGAGCGATTTGCTATGGTATAAGGATGCTCGTGAAAAATCTGTAGATTTAATTCGTGTGAATGATTGGTACGCGACATACCTCATTGGTTTAGGTGGATTTATGGAAGCTTTCACGAGACCGGATGCGAATGCGAAACAAAAAATAGGAAAACTTGCATATTTGTTCGCTGGTATTAAAGCGATAACAAATCTTAATAAATTTAATTATAAGTTGAATGGTAAACAAGGACGTGCACGCATCATTGTCATCTCTAACATTTCAAGCGTTGGTGGGTTCAGAAAACTGTTTCCGATTGCCAATGTTGATGATGGCGTACTGAATGTGTTAATCATTCGTAAGGTGAACATTCTAAATGTGTGGAAATTAATATTTATGTTGTTTGGTAACAGATTACATCAAGCAAAAGAAGTGGAAATGCACTCAGTTGTTGAGTTAATGTTAGAAAGTGAAGAACTGGACGATATGGATATCGATGGGGATAGACATCCATTTGAAACGCTGGAAGTTAAAGTCATCCCACGAGCAATATCGGTTATCGTACCGAAGAAGTAATGCACAACACCCGAATGGTTGTATAACATTCGGGTATTATTTTGTAGTTTATTCGTAATGATTTAGTAAACAAAGCCGTTTATAAGAGGAATATGTGATAGCATAATTTTAGACAAAAATAATGGATGGAGGCGTGTAAGCGTGAAGGTAAGAAAAAGTCTTAACAAATTAAATTTAGAAAAGATAAAAATCACGAAGATGCCAAAGTTTACAATGCAGACGTTGATCAATATACTAACTGTCATTGTCGGGTGTTTTATCTTCTCAATCGGGATTAATTCATTTATGATTCCAGGTAACTTAGGTGAAGGTGGAATCATCGGGGTTGCACTGATATTATTCTATGCATTTGAATTTCCTACAGCAATTACGATGTTTCTCGTCAATGCAGTGTTGTTAGTGCTCGGGTTTAAGTTCTTATCCCGCTTCGCCATGTACTACACAATTCTTACGATTCCATTGATTTCAATCATGCTGTGGTTGACAGAAAGTTGGGTCGTACCGACAGACCAAATACTCATTCAAACAGTGTTTGGAGGATTTTTAGTCGGGGTCGGTATCGGGCTCGTCTTAAGAATTGGAGCGACAACAGCAGGTACGACAATACTTGCACAGATGGCCAACAAGTTCTTTGATGTTAGTGTGCCGTTTGCATTACTTGTATTTGACTTAATTATTGTCATGGCATCACTCACGGTACTGACGATTGAACAAGTGTTACTGACAGTTATTGCACTTTACATTGCGATGAAGACGATGGACTTCATTATAGAAGGTATGAATCCGAAAAAGGCAATTACAATTATTACAGAGCGACCAGAAGAATTAGGTAGTCTGATCAGTACGGAGATCAAACGTGGTGTGACGATTATGAATGGTCGAGGATTCTATACGAAAAAAGAGAAAGATATATTATATGTGGTCATAAATAGAAATCAATTGACTAAACTGAAACGATTAATCAAAAGAGAAGACGAGAATGCCTTCGTCGTCGTGCACGATGTAAACAGCGTGCTGGGAAATTACTTTATATAATGTTGTTTGCCAATTCGAGCTCGAAATGTGAGTCGAATTGGCATTTTTTTGATTTCCCTGCCAATTCAGGCTCGAAAGGTGTGTCGAATTGGCAGCTGAGATAATTATCGCTAACTCACCTCTGATTTTTGGTTTGAGTTAGCGGAAAGTAGGGATCCATGATTACTCACGATGAATTTCGGACTTAAGTGAGCACGAAACAGAAATCCGTGCTCACTCACAGTGATTTTTTGGCTCGAGTGAGCACGAAACTGGAATCCATGCTCACTCACGACGAATTCCCGGCTCGAGTGAGCACGAAACAGAAATCCGTGCTTACTCACGACGAATTTTTTGCTCGAGTTACCACGGCGGACAAATCACACCCACAAAACCACACAAAAAGCCCCTGATAAACATCACTGTTTACAGGGGCTGGTTTTTTATCCGAAAATCAAATTTAACAAATAATTATTTCTTACCAAACACGCGTTTAAAGTTTTTCATTATGCCTTTTTCTGTCGATAGGACACTGCCTCTATACACCCGAGCTGCTAACGCTAATGCAACAACGATGCTCACGAGCATGATCGCAATACCAATATATTGAACCGTCAGGTTCTCAGGGCTATGCAACGCGCGGAGCGGCATGACGAATGGTGTAAAGAATGGAATGTAACTCGTAATTTCTGTCAACATATTTTCGCCCGTTGCTGCGTTGAAAATACCGATATAGAATCCGGCGATTACGAGCATTGTCATCGGCAGGATGCCTTGTTGTAAGTCTTCCATACGCGAGATAAACGACCCAAGCATCGCAGAGATGGCTAAGTAGAAGAACATACCAAGCACGATATAGATTAGTGTTAATACGATCATGAGCAATGTGCTATCATTCACTTCAATACCAAAATCACTCAGTGTTCCACCGAAGTCCACCTGTGAGAAGAGCAAGAGTCCAGCGACAACAAATATAAGTAATTGTGTCAGTGCGACTGCAAATATAGCTAAGATCTTTGCAACGAGATGCTTCACAGGTGGCATACTTGAAAGTATGATTTCTATAACACGCGATGATTTTTCCATCGCAATTTCTGTACCGATTTGTGATGCATAGTTGATAATTGTAAAGAACATGACAAAAAGTCCGATGTTAAAGATAATCAAGTTCAGTACGGACATATCAGTTGAGAAGGTAATGATTTCTCCAGATTCATCGATCGTGATATCTTGATCTTGTACATCGTAATCGATCGTCGCCACACTGTTTAACAGTGCGACTTCTTCTTCTGTTACATCGATTTCATTTACTGCTTGCACTCTGTTCACTTCATTCAAAGCGATTCGAATGCTGTTGTTTAAGTTATTCGGAATATCTGTAATGCTGCGCATTGTCGCTTCTACTGGATACTCTTCAGTCACATCAACAAGCACAACATTTTCTTCTAATTCTTCGCTTACTTCATTCGTAAAAGAGAAGCGTTCTTCATCAAGCAATAGATTCTCAGAAAACTGCTCATAAAATTCTTCTGATGCATCAACTTCTACGAGGATTTCAGTGTCGTCATCAAAAAGTGAAATAATACGATCGGCATTTGCCGCAAGTACAATGAACACAACGGTGATGAGCGTTGCAATAATGAATGACCATGATTTAACTTTAGAGATATATGTGTGTAAGAAAGATGTCATGAATTTATTCAAACTTCTCACCCACCTTAGCGATGAAGATATCGTTCATCGATGGTTCTTTAACTTCAAAGCGCTTTACATAGCCTTGCTTGATCACTTCATTGAAAATGGGCTCCGCAAATGATTCATCTTCGATTTTAATCGTGACGCGTTTGCGCACTGATTTAAATGAAAGTATTCCTGGCATATTTTCAATATGTGAAAGGTCATTGTCGCCTTCGATGACGATTTCCTTTTGACCGAAATCAGATTTAATCTGGTCGATATTACCTGCGACAACTGAACGTCCCTTGTTTAAAATACAGACGTTTTCACATAGTTCTTCAACATGCTCCATGCGGTGTGTACTAAAGATAATTGTTGCGCCCTTATCTTTCATTTCGATTACCGAACGCTTAAGAATCTCGACGTTGATTGGATCGAGTCCACTAAATGGCTCATCTAAAATAATCAGAGATGGGTTGTGAATAATAGAAGCAATCACTTGAATTTTCTGCTGATTCCCTTTAGATAGTTTTTCAATTTTTTTATTTTTATTTTCTGGCACTTCAAACTTTTCTAACCAGTAATCCAGCTGCTTATCGACTTCTCTGCCCGATAATCCTTTCAGTTTCCCTAAATATTGAATTTGTTCTCGAACTTTTAATTTAGGGTGTAACCCACGTTCTTCGGGTAAATAACCAATTTTATCGGTTACATTGTAATCAATTTTCTTGCCGTTGTATAAAACATTTCCTTCTGTTGCGGTCAGTAAGCCTAGGATGATGCGGAATGTCGTCGTTTTACCAGCGCCATTACCACCGAGCAAACCGAATATTTCACCTTCTGGGATTTCAATATTCAAATCATCTACGGCAACGTTGTTACCGAAATGTTTTGAAACATTTTTAATCTCTAGCGTCATTTTTTTACTCCCTTCTTGTATATGGTTAACACTTTTCTAATTTATCATATAAGATAAGTGTGTGAAACTAATTAGAGGAGCCTATCGATGGAACAGAATAAATTGAACGAAGAAAAAGTAGCAAGTTTAAGTGAATTTTTATCACTGATAAAAAGCACGAATTTAAATAGAGGATTATTTATTTTTGCGGTCATATTAACATTGTTTGGTACAGTCGGTGGATTGATCGTGCCGTTGTTAACACAATCATTCATTGATGGATTTAACACAGATATGATTACGACACCGATACTCGTCGCAATCATACTCGTGTTTCTTGGTAGTGCAATCATAGATGGGTTTGCATATTATTTGTTAGGACGCGTCGGTCAAACTGTCATCCAAGGTTTAAGAGAAGTCATTTGGGACAAGTTCCTAAAACTTCCAGTCAGTTACTTTGATCAGACGAAAAGCGGGGAGTCTGTCAGCCGTATTGTCAATGACACTTCGATTATTAAAGATTTAATTACGAGTCATTTTCCAAATCTTATCTCAGGCTTATTGACGATTGTCGGTTCGATTGTCATTCTGTTCATTTTAGACTGGAAGATGACACTCATCATGTTTATTGCGTTGCCGCTAGGAATTGCAGTTGTTTTGCCACTCGGTCGTCGAATGGGGAAGGTTTCGAAACGTCTTCAAGATGAAACAGCAACATTTACAGGCAATACGCAAGAGACACTCAGTGAAATTCGACTGATGAAATCTTATACTGGTGAAAAATACGAGCGTGTACAAGGCCGTAAGGGGATTAAAGAACTATATAAATACGGAATGAAAGAAGTAAAAATCCAAGCGTTAATCTCACCAATCATGTCGACGATTATGATGACGGTCATCATTGGAGTTATCGGTTATGGTGGTATACGCGTCGCGGATGGAACATTAACGATCGGGACGATGGTCGCGTTCTTATTATTACTATTCCAAGTGATGATGCCGATGACGATGTTTGCGATGTTCTTTACAGAATATAACAAAGCACTCGGTGCCACGGATAGAATCATCGGAATTTTGAAACTGGACGATGAGATGACAAAGGAAGTCGTTCCAGAAATTCCGTTCAATACCATCCAGTTCCACAATGTAGATTTTAGCTACGTAGAAGGTACGCCAGTACTTCATGATGTAAACATCACGCTTAACAAAAATGAAAAATGTGCATTTGTCGGTCCAAGTGGAAGTGGCAAATCAACCATATTTGCGCTCATTGAACGCTATTATGAACTCGATGGTGGGAAGATTACGATCGATGGTGTGGATGTACGTGATATTCCAATTTCGATGCTGCGTGGCAACGTCGGCTATGTTGCGCAAGAAAGTGCGATTATTTCAGGTACGATATTAGACAATATTACATATGGGTTAGATAAAGACAGCTATACGATGGATGATGTCAATTATGCCATTGAACGTTCGTATGCAAAGTCATTCATCGATGCACTTGAAGACGGTGTACACACTGAAGTGGGTGAGCGTGGTGTTAAATTATCTGGTGGTCAAAGACAGCGTATCGGTATCGCACGCGCATTCTTAAAGGATCCGAAGATCTTAATGTTAGATGAGGCGACAGCGAGTCTCGACTCGCAATCTGAACGATTTGTTCAAGAGGCGCTTGATCAATTGATGCAAAATCGTACGGTGTTAATTATTGCACATCGACTATCAACGGTGGTAAACTCTGATATATTGTACTTCTTAGAGAACGGTAAAATTACGGGGCGTGGCACACATCAAGAACTGATGGAAGATCATGAAATGTACCGTACATTTACAGAACAACAATTTGGTGAAAGCTAGGTAAAATTTATTCCAATGATATATTTGTATGAAGCTTTTAAATCAGTCATACCTGTGTTCGTCATTTTAAGCGTGCTGGTCTTTATCCTCACGGCTGCAATCAATTTGAAATTTAAAGTGAGAGATGGTGTCATGCATCAAATTGCACGCATCGTCATTCACTTTGGATTAATCATGTCATTTATAGGTATAGGACTCGTCACTGGCTTGCCAAGTGATAATCCAGAGAAAGTGACTCAATTTGAACCATTTAGAAGCATCATCGATACGTATTTATATGCCACAGATTATACTTTTTTTAATGCGATTGTGATGAATGTCGTTTTGTTCGTTCCATTTAGTATGTTTTTCTATTTGGCAACATCTCGACTAATACTGACATTTGTCTTGTCATTTTTCTTATCCGTTGGAATTGAAGTGCTGCAATATATACTGCCAATCGGACGTATTTCTAATGTTGATGATGTCATTTTAAATACGGCTGGTGCAGTGATTGGTATTATCATTGGCGTAATACTGAAGGTTTTCGCATCGATCGGTAGGAAAAAGTAACAGGATAAAGGAGCATCATAAAATGAAGATTTTTAATCACAAGATAAAACTCATCGTGATGTTGATGGGTATGTTGCTCATCTTAAGTGCATGTTCAGGTTACCGTAATTTAAACGTATCTGAAGATGGGGATACCCGCATGTTATTGACAGATGATGCAAGAGAAGTAGAAGTACCGACCGTCCCGGAACGCGTTGTATTAATTCGCGCGGTTGATATCGGCAACAGCTTATTGTTAGATGCAAATGTTGTTGGTGTCAGCGATGTCGTTGAAGGTAGTTTTATCGAAGAAGAAGTGATTGATTCAGGTATTACGCTCATTGAACATGGTGACTTGGAAACCATTGAATCACTCGACCCTGATTTAATCGTTACATATAAACACGACACTTACTATTCTAACTATGAAGATATAGCAACGACAATTGAAATCAATGCGACGCCGCCACTTTTTATGACACCGTATCGCGCACGACAATACTTAGATCATATGTATTACATCAGTGTCATTCTAAATCAGGAAGAAGAGGGTCGTGAATATGCAGAAGGTTTGCTCAACGACCATACGGTTATCAGACGTGATCTAAACTTTGATGCAAGTGCGCATTCAGCTATCGTCATTTCAGAAGCGGATGATATGTATTATGCCCATGCAGAATATAACGGATATGGTACAGAAGTTGTCTATGATATTTTAGGATTTGAAATAACGCGTGACGTCAGATCACTCGTCAATAATCCACAGGAATTTGAATCGGATTTAACACCGTATCGTGACTATGAATTCGATTATGCTTTCGTATTTGTAGAAGGTGATGACTATGATGAAGCAGAGATGGCGGAACAGTTAGACATCGATGAATCAAAACTCATCGTCGGCTCGACTGAGGAGTTCCGCCTGAACGATTTGATTTCAATACGCCATCAAGCAGACTATTTAATTGATGCATTGAATAATAAATAATAATGAATTATCTAAACCGTGCGTGCACGGTTTTTTTGTTGTCGTTTTACTTGTTTTAACGATGATGAAATATATATTATTGATTTAACGGATAACGAGGAGTGTGGAGAAATGGTCAGACATTTATATAAAGGCACGCGTTCGCTGAGCAGCCTTGCGGTTGAGAAATATATGGCGCATAAAGATATGAAGGCGCAGCTCACGGATCCAACTTTAATAGAATCACTCATCAATGAACAGGCAGATTTAAATAATGACTGGTATGAAATTGAAAACTATCAGATGAAAACGAAAGTTATCGAAACGCGAGACGATGGGCTGCAAGTATACACAATCAATGATCAAGAGAGTAATCAGAAAATTATTTACTACTTACATGGTGGTGGTTGGACATTTCAGCCCACTGAATTCCATTGGCGATTTTTAGAACGACTTGCTCAGAAAACCAATTCAAAAGTGATCGTGCCACTTTATCCTAAACATCCGAATTATAACTTTGAAGAATCATATGGAAAAATACTACCGCACTTTGAAGCGGTCATGGATACCGTTAATAATAGCGAAGACGTGACTGTGATGGGAGACTCCTCAGGTGGTAACATGGCGCTCGGCTTAGCACATCACCTTTGCGAAAATAAGTTGGCACAGCCCAAGCAATACATTTTAATTTCCGCATGTGTCGACATGCATCTCGATCATCCATACATTCGTTACTTTGAAGATAAGGATAAGATGCTATCGGTAGAAAACGATCAAATATTAACTGAGAAATGGGCGAATGGGGAACCGTTAACGAATCCATATTTGAGTCCACTCTACGGGAATTTTGAAGATGTTGCGCCGATTCATCACTTTATCGGAACATACGACGTGCTATATCCTGATAGCATTAAGTTTGATAAGAAACTGACGAAGAACAATATACCAATCGACACGTATGTTTATCCTGAAATGCAACATGTATTTCCTATTTTACCGGTGTTAGAAGCACGCCATGCGAGAAAAAAGATGTATGAATTAATAATAAAAGATGAAGAATAATGGATAAAAATTAGTGATTACATTGCATCTATGCATCTCGCTTGCTAGTATAAGAACATAAGTATTCTCTAATAGAAAATTAAGAGGTGAACGGAATGCAGTGTTCGAATTGTGGAAATACACTTTTGCCTGAAGATGAATTTTGCCCCGAATGTGGACAAGAAGTGAAGAAGAATAACGTAGAAGACGCAACATTACGTGATGAGAATCGTAGTTTTAGAGACGAATCATCGTATGATGAGGATCGTAGCTTTAGAGAAGATGAGTCGTTTGATGATGACCTTGGTTATAGAGACGAGAAATCATATGACTATGAAAGAAGTTCTAGAAACGCATCGTCACACGATGATGTGAATGATTTTGGAGAACAAGAGCGAACAGAACGACGCGATTCATCCGGTGGTGCGAACGATGGCCCATCTGCACAGGAAAAAATTAGCCAGACGATGAAGAACATCCAATCAAGTGACTTTTTTAAAGATACTGTGGACTTTTTGAAAGTGAGCTTACTCAGCCCTGCATCATTAGTGAAGTCAGCACACGATCGTCAGATTAAAGTGCCACTCATTGTCATTGCTTCATTGTTACTATTAGTATCATTATTTACATTCATTAGCTTGCGTATCGGCACGTCAGGATTAAGTGAATATTATGGATCATCAGTGATACCATTTTCTGTATTTTTCAACTTATTCTTAATTTTGGTTGGCGCGTTTGCAATATTCTTTGTATTGCTGTTCCTTATGAATCAGTTTTTCTTAAAAGAGCGCGTGTCACTTATTAAGCTCGCACATGATTATTTAGCACTATCAGTATCTGTCATCGTGATTTGGATTCTAGGCTTCTTAAGCATCCTGATCACATTAGTAGAAGTTGGTGCATTCGCATTCCTACTTGGTGTGACGGTACTCATGTTCATCCCGCTCTATATGTTCGTGGTGCATTTGAGAGATGATAACGGTAAGTTTGATACATTCCATAAAGTACTGATCTATGGTGTGCTATCTGTTGTTGCTTACTTAATTATTATCCGCCTGTTAGTCGGCCAGATGCTTGGACCAGCATTTATAGAATTCTTTTAATATTTAAACAAGATAAAACGCCCTGCAGAATATGTGATTTCTGTCGGGCGTTTTTTGATTGGGGGTTGCTGTTTGGTTGTCTGGCCTGCCAATTCAGATGGGAAAAATGGGATGAATTGGCAGCTTTTTTGTTTTCCTGCCAATTCGGTAGGAAAAAGTGGGTTGAATTGGCAGCCTTTTGATTTCCATGCCAATTCGGTAGGAAAAAGTGGGTTGAATTGGCAGCTTACAATTTTTATCGCTACTTCAACTGAAAAAGGGTGGCGAAGTAGTGATTGTTTTTTCTCATGCTCACTCAGGTATAAAAGAGTGTGAGTGAGCGCGGTTGTACGTTTCGTGCTTACTCAGAGCAAAAAAGAAGCGTGAGTGAGCACGGTTGAGAGTCTCATGCTCACTCAGACGTAAAAAAGAGTGTGAGTGAGCACGGTTATGAATTTCCTGCTCACTCAACCTCTTAAAAAGCCACGAACTCGCATTGCTCATTCCTTCTTATCCTCATCCCCGTTCTCCCGCTCTGGTATTGGGCGAAACCCGTAGATCACGCTGACGATTGCGACGATTCCAAAACCGATAATCATCGGGATTTCAAATGAATCGTCGATTCGATTTTGCAAGAAGAAATAGAGGGCCGTGAGTCCTAGTAGCGTTAGTAACATATTCAGTTTTCTCATATTCTGACTTAGCTTCATATCAAATGCTACTCCTCGAAAATTATTCTACATAATGGTATTATAATATAGAATATGAAATGAATAGGAGTCAATTATGAATTATTTAATGAGCATTCAAATTTTACCGACACATCCACAATCAAGGGATGGTTTTAAGTATATTTCAGAAGCGATTGAGATTATCGAGGAAAGTGGTTTGACGCATTTTGTTGGTCCGCTTGAAACGACGGTTGAAGGCAACATGGATCAGCTGTTCAACTTGGTGAAAAAGATGAATAATTTCCTAGCGGATCAAGGTTGTGACCGCGTCGTGAGTAATATCAAACTGGTTCAATCTCAACAAGAGCAATCAATCAAAGGCTTGCTCGAAGATTACTTTGAATTTGATGACGAATATTAATTATCCATGCGAGTGCAAACTCGCATAATTTTTTTATGAGGTGAATGAGATGGCAGTTTGTCCGCATTGCAATCATAAATGGTCGTACAAGGAGCGTTTGCTCGGCTATTCATTAAAATTACGCTCACGCATTCGCTGCAAAAACTGCAAGGAGTACCTTGAACCTTCAAACATATCTATATTTTATGATATTCTTGCTGTCCTCGGTGTTGCTGCAATGATTTTATTTGTTATACCCGTCCTCAGATGGCCGATGGGCATTTCAATTGGATTGAGTATTTTTATCTTGTTATTGTATGTATTTTTCTTCGTACCAAACACTGTCCGATTCAAATCATACACATACAGAAGAAACAAAGATTTCTATAAGAAAGGGAATAAGTGGTAATGAAAAAACATATCGTTGTTGTAGGTGCAGTGATTGTTGAAGACAATAAAATACTCTGTGCCCAACGTCCTGCAGATAAAAACCTACCGCTGAAATGGGAGTTCCCTGGAGGGAAAGTTGAGAAAGGCGAATCTAAAGAGGCTGCACTAATTAGAGAGTTAAAAGAAGAGATGGATTGTACGATTGAAGTGATCGAACCGATTGAGACGACGACTTATGAATATGATTTTGGGATTGTTGAGTTAACGACGTTTTATGTTGATGTCGTCGATGGGGAGATTAAGCGACTTGAGCATCATGCACTGAAATGGGTGGAGCGTCAGGAAATTCATACACTTGACTGGGCACCGGCTGACATTCCTGCGATTAAAAAGATTCAAAGTGATGTTTAAATGTGTTGGGATAGTGTAATAGTAATAGTATAAAAAGAAAAAACTGCACCTGGACGGGTGCAGAAAAATAGGAGAAACTTTTTATTTAGAAAATGGAATAGGTAGTTAATAATGAATTAACTATTCTAAGTTTAGTCAATA
>DYYI01000018.1:0-24806 GCA_020741755.1 Aliicoccus persicus
ATGTATTACCTGAGGAAGACTTTGCTAAAGAAGCAAAAGATAAAAGTCCTGCTATGACAGTGATTATTGAAAACACTGGTAACATCAGACTTAAAAAATAATGTTTAAACATACAAAGACACCTTTTAAAAAGGTGTCTTTTTTTATTTACAGAAACAATTCAACCCAGAATAAGCTGCTGACGATTAGTACAAAAATGGTTAAGATCAATGCTCGAATAAATAGAAACAGTGCATTTGTTTTATGCGTGATGAATGATGCCATGATGATTATAATCATGAGTAAAAACATGATGATTAAATAATTAATCGCTGTCAAAGTTTGTACACTCCCCACATTAACGAATACTTATAAGCAATTGTATAATAACTCTATAAAATCAACAAGATACACAACATTTATATGACCTATACCCGTTCTGCGTGAAGTAGGGTATAATTTAAAAATTTAACGATTGTGTAGAGGAAGTCAGCAAATAAAATTAAACACATACACATCGGTGGGTGTATAATAGTAATACATACTTAACAACATCTAATGTAAAAATTCTAATTTAAAAACTGAAGGTTAGTTCCATGAACCGTAAACAAAGCACGCTTAATCCGGAGTCTGGAAAGTTTATTATTATCGGAATCGTCCTGTCGATTCTTACGTATTGGTTATTTGCTCAAACGTTCTTAAACCTTGGATCGCATCTTCATGATACGTTTGACACAACTCAAGGGGTCATTAATCTATCGATTAGTTTAACATCTCTAATTACAGGTATTTTTTATGGTGGCTGCAGGAAGTTTATCGGATAGATTCGGATATATCAGATTTATGTATATTGGGATTATACTGAGCATTATTGGTTCATTACTGGTCATTATAACTGCGAATGCCGGTGTGATGTTAATTGGACGTGTGGTGCAAGGATTTTCTGCTGCAATGTTGATGCCTGCGACAATTTCGATACTGAACAATGTATTTGAAGGTGAACAACGCCGAGCGGCACTGAGCTGGTGGTCGATTGGTGCGTTTGGTGGTACTGGTTTTGCATCACTGTTTGCTGGTTTTATTTCAACATATTTCTTTTGGCAAATTACATTTATAATTTCTATAATTATTGCTTTAATCGCATTATATTTGTTGAAAGATTTACGCAACGTTCGTTTGGTCAAAGGTCGTCGTACAGGTCGATTAGATTTTCTAGGTGTTATATTATTTACTGTATCGCTATCCGCACTTAGTGTTTTCATTACTCAAGGAGAGAGTTGGGGTTGGTTAAGTCCAATTTCGATATTATTAGTAGTCATCACTATAATTACTACGGTTATTTTCTTTAAATATGAGAAATCGTTAAGATCACCTTTCCTCGATTTGTCTTTATTTAGTAACAGATCCTATACAGGTGTCACAGTCGGTAACTTCTTATTGAACATGTCCGTTGGATCGATTGCCGTATTTAATGTGTATACACAAACTGGTATGGGGCTGACAGCGTTTGAATCTGGACTTGTTACGTTACCGTATGTCATTTTACTCTTGCTCCTTGTACGTGTAGGTGAAAAGAGCATAAAGATGTTCGGTCCTAAGCGAGCACTTATGACGGCTCCAATTCTAATATTAATCGGAGTTATTTTCTTCTCGCTGACGTCATTTGATGGATGGCAATATATTTTAGTTGCTGGTATTGGATTTACAATATTCGGAGCAGGGGTAGGACTATTTGCAACGCCGGCACTCGATACGGCTGTTTCGTCACTTCCTAGTGATAAGACGGGCGTCGCTTCTGCAATGTTTAAGATGGCGTCTACACTCGGCCAAGGCTTTGGTATTGCGATACTCATATCTGCATACACAGTGTTAAATAATCAGTTTGATATTGATGTGGCAGCAGCGGGTGCGTTTATCGTGAATATGCTACTGGCGATAATCTCATTCTTATTCATTTTGAAATTCCTTCCGAATCAACAGAAAAAAATATAATATACACGAAATGGAATAAATACGGTATAATCCACATAACACATGTTGAGATGAAGGAGGCGTGAGCAAATGAAAATTAAAAATGTAAATATCGGTGAAGGGTCTCCGAAAATTGTCGTTTCTTTCTCGGGCCATAATTTAAGCGAGGTTAAACGTGAGCTTGGTATCGCGCATGAAAATATCGATAACTACGATATTATTGAAATACGTGGCGATAGTTTTGAATCATTAAGTCGTGAAGAACATTTAGAATGTGTTCACACAATTATTTCAGAACTGAATCACATTCCCATTTTATATACGTACCGTACGATACAAGAGGGCGGTAAAGGCGGAAAGAGTGCTGCGGAATATGAAACGTTACTCGCTGAGATTATCGATGAATGTGATATCGATATTATAGATATTGAATTTTTTAAGTATGAGGATATTGTCGATCATCTAGTGAAAAAGGCGAAAGAGAAAGATGTCGCAGTGTTGCTCAGCGTTCATGATATGGAAGACACGCCACACTTTGAAGAGATGATGGCAACGTACCAGGCGATGATTGCACAAGGCGGCGAGATACTAAAGCTTGCTTATATGCCTAAAAATGGTCGTGACGTCTTGAGTGTGCTCAGTGCCGTACACGATGCACGCCAAGCATTTGATAAGCCAGTCGTTGGTATTTCTATGGGTGAGACTGGGCGCATCACTAGGCTTGCGGGCGGGGTGTTTGGCTCATGCTTGATGTACAGCTATTTAGAAGATTCTGTCGCAGATGGTCAAATCGATGCCCATTTATTGAAGCAAAACTTAACGAAGTTTGATTAATATATTACAAATAGAGCGACCATCCAATTCTTCAGTTCATCTGGATGGTCGCCCTTTTAATTGAATTATAAATGTTCGCTTAAAAATGCTTCAACTTGTTCAGGTGTCTTTGCATCACGCGAATGTAAATGTGCTAACTTTTCACCGTTTTTAAATACGAGCAGTGAAGGTATACCCATCACTTCGTTTTCAGTTGCAGCATCTTCCACTTCATCACGATTTAGTTCGTAGAACGTCGTGCCTTCAAATTTTTCTAAAATCGGCGGGATAAACATATTTAAAGCTGTGCAATCCGGACACCATCCCGCATAAAACTTAATGACGATTTTCTCTTCACTATCGATTGTTGATTTGTAATCTTCGTATGTTGTAATTGGTTCCATTAATAATCCCTCATTCTTTTTATAGTCAATCACATATTACCATGAACTTTATCGGTACAACAAAAAATTAAACCGTTTATTACACGATAAACAACTTTAATTATTGTATAATTGAGGTAAATCTAATAGGTGTAGTGAGGGGATTGTAATGGTTACAGTTTATGGCTATAAAAAATGTTCAACATGTACAAAAGCTAAAAAGTTTTTGACAGATAACAATCAGGATGTGACGTTTATCGATATGGTGGAGGATGGCATAGATCAGAAAACACTCGGCGATATCATCACACAATCTAACGAAGACATCGATAAATTCTTTAACACGCGTGGTAAGAAGTTTAAAGAGTTAGAATTGAAGGAGAAACTACCAACAATGTCAGATGATGAAAAGCTGAATGTTCTTGCAAGCGACGGTATGTTAATCAAACGACCAATAACCGTTTCGGAAGATGGTATCGTCCTCGGCTTTAAGGAAGACTCATATAGAGAAACTTTCAAGCTTTAAAAGACTTGTATAAGCACTTAATAAATGCAATAATTAAGGTGTAAAGATCAAAGGAGGTTTTCACGTGGAAACACCAAAAGAGTTTAAGTATAGTAAGGACCATGAATGGGTTAAAGTTGATGGAAACGAAGTAACAATCGGTATTACTGCATTCGCACAATCTGAACTTGGAGATATCGTGTTCGTTGAACTGCCTGAAGTAGACGATGAAGTAGAAGTAGACGAATCTTTCGGTAACGTTGAGTCAGTAAAAACTGTTTCTGAGTTATATGCACCAGTATCTGGTAAAGTTGTTGCAGTTAACGAAGAATTAGAAGATAGCCCTGAGTTAGTAAATGAATCTCCATTCGAAAGCGCATGGATGATCAAAGTGGAATTATCTGATGAATCACAATTAGACAACTTAATGGATGCAGACGCATACGACGAAATGACGAATGCGTAATTTATACTCTAGACAATTCTGTCTAGAGTTTTTTAAAACGATTTTCTAATATATTATGAATAGGTGGTTTTTAAGATGTATTTTTGCGATAAAGTGCTCATTGTTGAAGGTAAAACAGATAAGCGAAGAGTCGAAGAAGTATTGATTGAACCAGTTCAAATTATTTGTACGTATGGTACGATGGGTATCGAGAAGTTTGACGAAATTCTCGAACAACTCAACGGCAACGATATTTACATTTTATCTGATGCAGATAAAGAAGGTCGTAATATTAGAAAATGGTTTAAAAAACATTTAAGTGAAAGCACACATATTTATATAGATCCTAAATTTGGTGAAGTTGGACGATGCCCAAGAGATTATTTGGCGAATGTCCTCATGCGC
Source organism: Aliicoccus persicus (assembly GCA_020741755.1). Lineage (GTDB taxonomy): Bacteria > Bacillota > Bacilli > Staphylococcales > Salinicoccaceae > Aliicoccus > Aliicoccus persicus_A. The sequence continues at coordinate 4,502 of DYYI01000018.1, forward strand.
CACGGTTTTTATGTCGATACAAGTTTAATATTGAGAGGCAAGTATAGTAATGAAGAACGAGCTAAGTACGACAGAAATATCCAGTATAATCCAATCTAAATCACGCGTGATTATATTCGGTTTTGCACCGATTTGCATGACATGTGAAATTTCACATCGCATGCTGAAAATTGTTCAAGAAACATTGAAGTTTAAATTTTACTCGATCGATTTAAATTATCATCAAGAATGGGTACAACAAGAACAATTAATGTCTGTACCAGTGTTGCTATTGATCGAAGATGGAAAAATTATCGACAGAATTTATGCGTTTCGAGATGTTTCTTATCTTTTTGAAAAATTAGAAAACTTTACTGTTGACGAACAAAAATCGTGATGATAAGATTGGCATCAACAAATTAAATATTGTTTTAACTCTTATCAAGAGTGGTGGAGGGAAGTGCCCGATGATACCACGGCAACCGTCTTTTAGACAAGGTGCCAAGTCACTGTTATTTAATTAACGAAGATGAGAGGTTAAAGTATTTTAATATACTAACCTACTCATTATTCAAATGAGTAGGTTTTTTTGTTGGAAAGGAGGAGACATGTTGATTGAGATTAAAGATGTTTCAAAGTTCTTCAAAACGAAATCCGGGGATGTCCAAGCGGTTGATGACGTATCGATTCAAATTGATCAAGGTGAAATATTTGGTGTAATCGGTTATTCAGGTGCTGGGAAATCAACACTCATTCGTTTGCTAAATGGACTTGAGACAGTTTCGAGTGGTGATATTCGCATCGGTGATGATTATATCAATGCGTTGAGCGGTAAGTCGCTCAGGCAGAAGCGTCAGAAAGTATCGATGATCTTTCAACATTTTAATTTACTCTGGTCTAGAACTGTTGAACAGAATATTAGTTTTCCACTTGAGATCGCCGGTGTAAATCGGCGAGAACGTAAGAAACGCGTTAAAGAATTAATTGACTTAGTTGGATTAACGGGTCGAGAAAAAGCGTATCCGAGTCAACTTTCCGGTGGTCAAAAACAACGCGTGGGCATCGCACGCGCTTTATCGAATGAACCAGAGGTGTTGCTTTGTGATGAAGCAACGAGTGCACTTGACCCAGAGACAACCGATGAAGTACTGGACTTACTGCTAGACATAAGAGAGAAACTCGGACTGACGATTGTGCTGATCACACATGAGATGCATGTCATTCGAAAAATTTGTGATCGCGCAGCGGTGATGGAAAACGGTCGTGTCGTTGAAATTGAAGAAATAAAGCAACTGTTTAGAAATCCACAATCAAACGTGACGAAACGCTTTGTCAAAGATGATATCGATGATGAAGAAACAAATGTTTCATTCGATGCGGTTCGCGAACAGTTCCCGAATGCGCAACTGATTAAATTGTCCTTTGTCGGTTCAAAAAGTAAGACTCCAATCGTCTCAAAGATTATTAAGAAATATGACGTCGATATGAACATAATCGCAGGGTCTATCAAACACACGAACAAAGAGAGTTTTGGCCATCTTCATGTGACGATTGACACGTCTCCTTCAATACTCGAGGCAATTACAAAAGATCTTGAAGCTGAGAACGTGAAGCTGGAGGTCGAAACACATGGATAAAATACGTGAAGATTTTCTAGAGATGATTAGCTTTGAAAACGTGCAATGGGATAGAGTTTGGGAAGAAACAGAAGCGACGCTCTACATGACTGGATACGCAACACTATTTACATTTATTTTAGGGTTGATCGTCGGTATTATTTTATTTTTAAGCGGTCGTTCTGAGGGTAGATTCATTCGTGTGATTTACTTAGTGACAGCATTTTTAGTTAACTTGTTCCGCGCAGTTCCGTTTATCATTTTGATTATTTTACTCATACCATTTACAGCAGAAATCATGGGAACGATCATGGGTGTTAAAGGTGCATTACCCGCATTGATTTTAAGTTCAGCACCGTTTTATGCGAGACTCGTTGAGATTGCGCTTAAAGAAATCGATAAAGGCGTCATCGAAGCAGCACAGTCCATGGGCGCAAATATTTGGCACATTATTTTTAAAGTATTGATTCCTGAATCATTACCGGCACTCATTTCAGGTATCACAGTTACTGCAATCATGCTTGTCGGTGCAACGGCTATCGCAGGTGTTATCGGTGCAGGTGGGCTTGGTACACTCGCATACATGGTCGGGCATACACGTGGACAACCAGACGTTACGTTGGTTGCAACAATAGCAATACTGATTATTGTATTTATCATCCAGATTGCGGGAGATTTAACATCTAAAGCAGTCGATAAACGATAATCATAAATATAAATAATTTAAAAAATAGGAGAGATTTATTATGAAATTAAACAAATTTGCTAGTTTCACATCAATTGCAGCTGCTTCAGTCATTGCGTTCTCAACTTTAACATCAGGTGCATACGCGCAAGAAGATGATGAAGTCGTTATTAAAATCGGTGCTTCACCAGCGCCACATGCTGAAATTTTAGAAGAAGCGGCTAAGATACTTGAAGAAGAAGGCATCGTTTTAGACATCTCTGTGATCAACGACTATGTGACACCAAACAGACTTTTATATGAAGAAGAATTGGATGCAAACTTCTTCCAACATATTCCTTTCCTAGACAATGATAATGAAACAAATGATTACGATCTTGTAAACTTAGGCCCTGTGCATATCGAGCCAATCGCAGTTTACTCTCAAGATTATGAATCAATTACAGATTTACCAGATGGCGCGACAATTCTCGTGTCGAATAACGTTGCAGATGAAGGACGTATCCTTTCATTCTTCTTGGACGAAGGATTGATTGAAATCGAAGAAGGTATCGAAATTCAAGATGCAAGATTTGAAGACATCACAGAAAACCCACATAACTTTGATTTCAATAACAATTCAGCACCAGAGTTATTAGTAAATCTTTACGAGTATAATGAAGGTGACGTAACAATCATCAACTCAAACTTTGCAATCGATGGTGACTTAAATCCAGTTGAAGACTCAATCGCAATCGAAGATGGAGATTCACCTTACGTAAACGTCATCGCAGTACGTAACGGAGATGAAGAACGTGAAGAGCTCGTTCGCTTACTCGAAGTATTGCAAAGTGAAGAAATTCAAACATTCATTGAAGAAACTTATGATGGTGCAGTCATTCCTGTAGATGATACTGACGATGATGAAGATGAAGAAGCAGAAGATGATGAAGAGGCAACAGAAGACGATGGAGGAGAAACAGAAGAAGACACTGAGGATGAAGAGGACGAAGAGTAATTTTAACGCACAATAGTTATGACGAGTTATCGCGCATTATTCGTGGTATAATGAGCCCGTAAAGGAGATGAAATTATGCACGAAGAACAAAGATCATTTGATGGTACACTAGTTGCAGTTTCTTACATCTCTACTCTCGTTTCATTATTAATTATTCCAATCTTAATATGGGTAATCAAAAGAGATGAGGGCGGCGAGACAGAGCAAGGACTTCGTGATGTCATGAACTATGGAATTAGCTACTCTATTTACTTAGCGATCTCTAGTCTATTGATGATTGTATTAATCGGATTTGTAACGACGCCGTTAATCGGATTAGCGCTTGTCATTTTCTCTATCTATGGTGCTGTTAAAACAGCAGGTGGCGAACGTTGGAGACCACCTTTTGTACTGAACTTACTATAGAATAGTATGAATGCTCATCGATTAGAGATGTTTATCCCAAATTAAGATGATTAGACTTAAGTCAAATTAAGGTATATCACCTGTTTAACAGGCGGTATGCCTTTTTTATTTTTGATTCATGTGAATCCTCATAAATATCTTAAAAATAACCTGTTTAGTTATTAATTTACCTCAAAATGATGTAGACTATAAATGTAATAAAAGTCACACTTTTGTTTGATTCTTATTTAGAATTATTATAAACTAGAGTGGTGATAAGAAAATTATTTTGTGGAGGGTATTATTCATGACTTCAGTTTTAGAGATTAAAGACTTACACGTTGAAATTGACGGTAAACCAATTTTAAAAGGGATCGATTTAACGCTTAAACAAGGTGAGATTCACGCGGTAATGGGTCCAAACGGGACTGGTAAATCAACTTTGGCACAAGCGATTATGGGACACCCAAGATATGATGTTACACAGGGTGAAGTATTATTAGACGGTGAAAACGTGCTTGAGATGGAAGTAGACGAGCGTGCACACGCAGGTCTTTTCTTAGGTATGCAGTATCCATCTGAAATATCTGGTGTAACAAACTCAGACTTCTTACGTTCAGCAATCAATGCACAGCGTGAAGAAGGCGATGAAATTAACTTGATGCAGTTCATTAAAAAATTAGATAAAAACATGAATGATCTCGAAATGGACTTAGATATGTCTACACGATACTTAAACGAAGGTTTCTCTGGTGGTGAGAAAAAACGTAACGAGATTCTTCAATTATTAATGCTAGAACCAAAATTCGGTATTTTAGATGAGATTGACTCTGGTTTAGACATCGACGCACTTAAAGTTGTTTCTAATGGAATTAACTCAATGCGCGGTGAGAACTTCGGTGCTTTAATCATCACGCACTACCAGCGTTTACTAAACTACATTACACCTGATTTCGTACACGTCATCATGAAAGGTAAAGTAGTTAAATCTGGTGGTAAAGAATTAGCTGAGCGCCTAGAGGCTGAAGGTTACGAGTGGATTAAAGAAGAGCTCGGTATCGAAGACGAAACGGTTGTAGAATAATAAGACAGGAGGATACTCATGACTACTGAAGTAAAAGATTTTAAGATAGATGGTGAGTCGATCATCGCACGTTCAAAAGAGCGTGGTGAAGGGGACTTTATCGTTGGTAAAAAGCAAGAAGCAATAGACAAGTTTGATGCTTTAGAAATGCCTAAGCCAGATAAGACAAGAATTAATCGTTGGGATTTCTTTACTGTTTCTTCACCGGTTGTAAACAGCGAAGTGTTTGAAAGTTTAGAAACACTACCTAACACGGTGAAAGAAGTTATCGATTTAGACGTCGTAGATAACTTATACGTACAACACAATAATACACCCGCGTTCTTAAAAGTCTCTGAGGACTTATTAGACAAAGGGGTAATTGTTGAGAATATATTTGAAGCAAGTGAGAACCATAAAGAACTTGTTGAAAAGTACTTTATGACGGATGGTGTTAAAGTTGACGAGCATAAGCTTGCAGCATACCATGCAGCAATGTTAAATGGTGGACTGTTCGTTTATGTACCTAAAAATGTAAAGGTACCAACACCAATCCAAATGGTTGTGCTACATGATGATGAGAATGCATCATTATTTAACCATCTATTACTCGTTGCTGATGAAGGTTCAGAAGTAACGTTCGTAGAAAACTATGTATCAACTGTAGATGAATCAAAAGAACAGATGAACATCATCTCAGAAGTCATTGCAAAGGATAACGCAAAAATTACTTACGGCGCGGTTGACTTCTTAGCAGCTGGATTCACAGGTTATGCAAACCGTCGTGGTGTTGCTTATAACGACGCAACAATCGACTGGGCACTTGGCTTGATGAACGATTCAAACGTTATTTATGATAATACAACATATTTAATGGGTGACCGTTCGAATTCAGATTTAAAAATTGTTGTCGTTGGTCGCGGAGAGCAAAGACAAAACTTTACAACACAAATTATCCATTACGGTAAAGACTCTAATGGCCATATCTTGAAACACGGTGTGATGAAAGATAGTGCGACAAGTATCTTTAACGGTATTGGTTCAATTAAAAAAGGCGCTTCAGGTGCCGATGCACAACAGGAATCTCGTGTACTCATGTTAAATGACCGTGCACGTGGCGATGCGAACCCAATCTTACTCATCGATGAAGATGATGTAACTGCAGGTCACGCCGCATCGGTTGGACGTGTTGATCCAATTCAACTCTTCTATTTGATGAGCCGTGGTATTTCACAAAAAGAAGCAGAAAGACTCGTTATCCATGGGTTCTTAGCACCAGTTGTTACTGCTTTACCAATCGAATCAGTTAAGCGTCAATTAACTGAAGTGATTGAGCTTAAAGTCGTTTCAAAATAGTTTACAAAAGGGAGTGTGTCAATGGATATATTTGAATACCGAAAAGATTTCCCGATTCTCGATCAAGAAGTGAATGGAAATCCACTTGTTTACTTTGACACGTCGGCAACAAGTCAAACCCCTGTTCAAGTCATACAAGCAATGAGTGAGTATTATGAAGGATATAACTCAAACGTACACCGTGGTGTGCACACGTTAGGAACAAAAGCGACAGAAGCATACGAAGCAACACGCATGAAAACGCGTCAGTTTATCAATGCGAAACGTTTTGCTGAAATTGTATTTACACGTGGAACAACTGCTGCAATCAACCTGGTCGCTCGCAGTTTCGGGGACATGGTTGTTGAGTCTGGTGATGAGATTGTCGTAACGGAAATGGAACACCACGCAAACCTTGTGCCGTGGCAGGAGCTAGCAAAGCGTACCGGTGCTCGACTCGTGTTTATTCCATTAGAAGATGATGGGACAATCAAGATCGATTCAGTCAAAAGCGTTGTCACAGATAAAACGAAACTCGTGGCGATTACGCACGTTTCTAACGTACTTGGTACGATTAACGATATTAAAGAAATTGCACAAATTGCACATCAGAATGACGCATATATCGTCGTCGATGGTGCACAAGCTGTGCCACACTTAAAAGTTGACGTTCAAGATTTAGATGTTGATTTCTATGCGTTCAGTGCACATAAGATGCTGGGACCGACTGGCATCGGTGTACTTTACGGCAAGATGGAGCATCTGAAGAAAATGGAACCGATTGAATATGGCGGTGACATGATTGACTTTGTTGAAAAAGAAACGTCAACATGGACGGAAGTACCTGTGAAGTTTGAAGCGGGTACGCCGATGATTGCAGAAGCGATTGGTTTAAGTGCAGCCATTGACTATATTACAGAAGTTGGTCTAGAGAACATCAGTGCATACGAAGATAAACTAACGAAATATGCGATGGAAAAGATGCGTGAAATCGAAGGCATCGATATTTATGGACCAGAAACACGTGCAGGATTGATTACGTTTAACTTAGATGGCGTGCACCCTCACGATTTATCTACAGCGCTTGATGCAGATGGTATTGCAGTACGTGCAGGGCACCATTGTGCACAGCCACTAATGAAATTGTTAGGCGTTTCATCGACAGCAAGAGCGAGTTTTTATTTCTACAATAGTACAGAAGAAATTGATCGTTTTATCGAAGGCTTGAAACGCGCGAAGGAGTTTTTCAATTATGAACTTTAATAATTTGAATCAACTATACCGCTCGGTAATAATGGATCATTATAAAAACCCGCGCAACAAAGGTACAATTGAAGACGGTGATTATACTGTCGATATGAACAACCCGACTTGTGGAGATCGCATCCACTTGACAATGAATGTTGAGGGGAACGTCATAAAAGATGCGAAGTTTGATGGAGAAGGGTGTTCAATCTCGATGTCATCAGCATCGATGATGACTGATATCATCAAGGGTAAGACGATTGAAGAAGCACTTGAAGTGAGTGAAGAGTTTAGCAAGATGATGCTCGGCGAAGATTATGAAATTACAGAAGACATGGGAGATATTGAAGCACTAAATGGAGTCAATCAGTTTCCTGCACGTATCAAGTGTGCTACCTTAACATGGAAAGCACTTGAACGTGGTGTCAAAGCCGACGTTGAATAATATAAGGAGTGATCAACATGGTAAAAAACGCACCAGAAATTGGCGATTACAAATATGGATTCCATGATGAAGACGTCTCAGTTTTCCGTTCAGATAGAGGTTTGACAGAAGAAATCGTTCGTGAAATTTCTAATATGAAAGGTGAACCACAGTGGATGTTAGACTTCCGTTTGAAGTCTTTAAAGCATTTCTACAAAATGCCAATGCCAATGTGGGGTGGGGATTTATCAGAGTTAAACTTTGATGAAATCACATACTATGTAAAACCATCAGAAAAAACAGAACGTTCATGGGATGAAGTACCTGAAGAAATTAAGCGTACATTCGATAAATTAGGTATTCCAGAAGCAGAGCAAAAGTACTTAGCAGGTGTTTCTGCACAGTACGAATCTGAAGTGGTATACCATAACATGGAGAAAGAATTAGAAGATAAAGGTGTTATCTTCAAAGATACGGACTCTGCATTACGTGAAAACGAAGATTTATTTAAAGAGTACTGGGCAACAGTTGTACCACCAACGGACAACAAGTTTGCTGCGTTAAACTCAGCAGTATGGTCAGGTGGATCATTCATCTACTGCCCACCAAACGTGAAGTTAGATACACCATTACAAGCATATTTCCGTATTAACTCAGAAAACATGGGTCAGTTTGAGCGTACACTCATCATCTGTGATGAAGGTTCAAGCGTACACTATGTAGAAGGTTGTACAGCACCAGTATTCACGACGAATTCATTACACTCAGCTGTCGTTGAAATCATCGTTAAAAAAGATGCTTACTGCCGTTACACAACGATCCAAAACTGGGCAAACAACGTATATAACTTAGTAACTAAGCGTACATTCGTTGATGCGAACGGTACGATGGAATGGGTTGACGGTAACATCGGTTCGAAAGTGACAATGAAATACCCAGCAGTACACCTACGTGGAGAAGGTGCACGTGGTATGACATTATCAATCGCACTTGCAGGAAAAGGACAACACCAAGATGCTGGTGCAAAAATGTATCACCACGCACCGAATACATCTTCAACAATCGTTTCAAAATCGATTGCACAAAAAGGTGGTAAAGTGACGTACCGTGGTATCGTACACTTCGGCCGTAAAGCAGAAGGCGCGCGTTCAAATATCGAGTGTGATACGTTGCTAATGGATAGCCAGTCAACTTCAGATACTATTCCATATAACGAAATGTTAAATGATAACATCTCATTGGAACACGAAGCGAAAGTTTCTAAAGTATCAGAAGAACAGTTATTCTACTTGATGAGCCGTGGTATCGGTGAAATCGAAGCAACAGAAATGATCGTCATGGGCTTCATTGAACCATTCACAAAAGAACTACCAATGGAATATGCAGTAGAAATGAACCGCTTAATCAGCTTTGAGATGGAAGGTTCGATTGGTTAATTTTCTACTAAGAATAGTTTAAAGAGGGACGAGTTATTCGTCTCTCTTTTTTTTGGTTGTAATCAGAAAGTTTATTGTAAAATTTATGACATAAAATCACAGGTTCATCTGATATGGTGTTCATTTACTTAAGGTATAATAATGATGTAATCAGATACATTTTAATTTAATTGGAGGATTTCAAATTGAATAGACTAAAAGATAAAGTAGCAATTATTACTGGTGGCGCAGCTGGTATGGGAGAATCTCATGTTCGACTATTTGTTGAAGAAGGAGCAAAAGTAGTTTTCACTGATATAAATGCAGAAGCAGGACAAAAAATTGCAGAAGAATTAGGTGAAAACACACATTTTGTTCAACATGATGTTGTAAATGAAGAAGGTTGGGAAAAAGTCGTCACTGAGACTGAAGAAAAGTTTGGACCAGTTGATGTCCTCGTGAATAATGCCGGAGTTAGTACGGTACTCTCTGTTGAAAATTCTTCACTAGAGGATTATATGAAAATCGTAAACATAAACCAAGTCAGTGTCTTTTTAGGAACGAAATACGTTATTCCATCAATGAAAAAAGCTGGAAAAGGATCGATCGTAAACATTTCATCTATCAATGGATTATCTGGCGGTGCTGTTGGATATACAGATACAAAATTTGCTGTCCGTGGTATGACAAAAGCAGCAGCAAGAGAACTGGCGCAATATAACATACGTGTTAATTCTGTACACCCGGGTGTAATCAACACGCCGATGGTACAAAATAGTGAAGCTTTTGACCAGATCCAAGCAATGGTAGGTATGATCCCTATGAAACGCATGGCTGAGCCAAGTGAAATTAGTCAGCTTGTATTATTCTTAGCTTCTGATGATTCTAGTTATTCAACAGGCTCTGAATTTATTTCTGATGGTGGAATTACATCTTAATAATGGAAAAATTATTGAAATGCTCCCGATAAGGTAGACACTGTAAAAAGTAAATCTACTTTAGCGGGAGTATTTTATTTCTGCTTCCTAGTTCTTTGGGTCTTGTTCTATTTAAAATTTTGGTATGATGGGAATGAGTAGCGTTTGATATCAAACAATGACAGGAGAATTAACATGGATTTAAAACAATATTTTGAAAAAGGAATCGACTTCGAAACATACGTTTCAAAAATGGAATCTCACAAAGAGAATATGCAGTACGTTTACGACAATTTTAAATTACCTGAGGGCAGCGACTTATCAGTAATCAAAGATAAAGACCTTCGTGTCCTTGTTATTACTGAAGACTGGTGTGGAGATGCGATGATGAACACACCGATTTTACGTCACATTGCAGATGAGACAAATATTGAAGTTCGCATTGTCTATAGAGATGAAAATCTTGAATTGATGGATCAATATTTAACGAACGGCGGACGCTCAATTCCGAAGTTTATCTATTTAGATGAAAACTTCAATGAACTTGGCCATTGGGGACCTCGTGCAGAATCTGTTCAAAAACTTGTCGATGAAAGAAAAGCATTGTTGCCACACAAAGATGCGGCTGGCTTTAAAGAAGCACAACAAGCTTACATCAATGATTTAACAGAACAGTATAGATCGAATGAAACACTTTGGAATGAAGTATACGAAAGTATTCGTGCAAGTTTAGTCAGATTGTAAGTGAATCTTGATTAAAACGGGTATATAAACTGTAATATTATAGAAGTTAGGTTTGTGATTATTCTTTCGTGCCAATGAGCGAAGCTCATGGACACGCAGATTGATTTACGCGCCAATGAAGGTTGCTCATAGACACGCAAATGGATTTACGCGTCAATGAAGGTTGCTCATAGACACGCAAATTGATTTGCGCGCCAATGAGAGTAGTTCATAGACGCGCAAATTGATTTACACGCCAATGAGAGTAGTTCATAGACGCGCAAATGGATTTACACGCCAATGAGAGAAGCTCATAGACACGCAAATTGATTTACACGCCAATGAAGGATGCTCATAGACACGCAAATTGATTTGCGCGCCAATGAAGGTTGCTCATAGACACGCAAATTGATTTACGCGCCAATGAGAGAAGTTCATAGACACTCAATCCAAACAATCTTAACCTACGCCTTAGTTTTAACATACTGAATTAAAGGAGAGATACCAAATGAAGACAAAGATAGTTACAGCCATAGCAACGATTGCCATTTCGCTTGGTTTTTATCAGACAGCATTTGCTCAAGACAGCTATACGGTTCAGGATTACTTTCCGTTGACAGAAAATTACCATGCATGGTTTGAAGGGGACGGCATAGAATTTTCTTCATTTGATGTTTACTTTGATTATATTGAAGATGATTACGTTCAGACACGTACTGTTTCTGGTACAAGCATGCTGGAAATATATCAGGTGACTGAAGATACTCTATACCTCTGGTACCAAGAGCCTGAAATGTACGATCCAGATAACTATATTCCAGATATTAAAACAACTGCGGATGTACCAGTAGATGTGCCACTGCAAGCGCCTTTAGAAGTTGGTAACTATTGGGGAACAGCGAGCGGTGATCGTGAAATTGTAGAGGCGTTCATTTCTGTAGATATAAATGGTACGACGTATCATGATGTCATTGTCGTTAGAGAATATCCGGATTATGATATTCCAGAAGATGAGACAGTTGAGATGTATAAGTACTATGCGCCAGGTGTCGGTCTGATTCAAGATTACTATTATTCAGAAGTTGAAGGTCAAGAGCCGTTTACTGTGACAAGTGTACTCCATACGCTTGATACGTCTGGCAATAATCACCAGACTGTTGTTGTAGATAATGAGCAGGAGAACGACACTGAAGAAGAAAGCGGCACTGAAGAAGACGACGGTACTGAAGAAGGAAACGGTACAGAAGAACAAAACGGCACTGAAGAAGAAGGCACTGAAGAAGACAACGGCACTGAGGAATCTAACACCGAAGAAGAAAACACTGAGGAAGACAGCACCGAAGAAATCGACGGACCGCTTGCGAGTGATTACTTCCCACTGACGGATAATTATCATGCTTTCTTTGAAGGTGAAGGTATCGAGTATGCAACGTACGAGAGATACTTTGATTTCATTGATGACGATTATGTACAAACAAGAACTATTTCTGGAACGAGTTTAGTAGAAATTTTCCAAGCGACGGATGAAGCGGTATATCAATGGTACGCGCAACCTGAAATTTATGTGCGTGAGAACTTTATTTCCCGTGTTCGTTCTCAAGCGGATGAACCGCTGGATGTCTTGATACAAACACCGATCGAAGTTGGAAACTATTGGGAAACTGAAACTGGTGCGCGTGAGATTGTTTCCATCGATGAAACAGTAGAAGTTGGAGATGAAACGTACGAGGATGTTTTAGTGATTGAAGTGTACCAGGACGAGGAAACAGAACAGAATGAAGAAAATCAAACATTAGAATACTATGCACCAGGTGTCGGTTTGGTGTTAGAAGAATTCTCAAGTGTGGCTGGTGAAGATGAGGAACCGGTTGTAGTGACAAGTACGCTCGATAGTATTGAAACAGATGGTTGGTATGAAACGATAACGGTATTTGTACCGGATGAGGAAGGCATGTACTTAGAGCCTGTAGAATATGAATTATTCACAGAAACTGACACGTTTATGAGGGGCGAGTTTGCTTCTATTTTCCAAGGTGAGCATGATGGTATTCCACAAATTGCACCGGATGGATTATCGATAAACTTCATGTACACACATTGGAATAGTAATCCATCAGACAACCGACTTTTTGTAGATTTCTCAAATGAAATAACAGAGTTAAGAGGGTCAACTGAAGTACTAATGACGCTTGAAGCAATGCTCCATACGATTCAAAACTACTACTACGGTACGGATATGATCGTAACGGTTGAAAATGAGCCACTTCACACAGATGGCATTCAGTTTAATGAAGATGAAGTTTATGTACCTGATGAATCGTTAATCAACGAATCAGAAACTGTTCAATAACTAATTTGTAGACTTCGAAACACTGCTTCAAAAGTGTTTCGGAGTTTTTTAGTTTCGATAAGCCTGTACCCCTTTATGCATAATTTTCTATGATACAATATACCAAGGTGATAAGTATGATTTATATCGGCTTGACAGGGTGGGGGGATCACGACGATCTTTATCCGGATGTTAGTCAGAAAAAAGATAAACTACGCACGTACGCATCGTATTTTCCAATTGTAGAATTGGATGCGACTTACTACGCAATTCAACGGCAATCTACAATTGAAAAATGGTGTATTGAGACTCCCAAAAATTTTAAATTTGTCGTCAAGGCTCATCAATATATGACGGGACACAGTGACTTTAGACAATACTTTGATTCGATTAAAGATGTGTTTGACGCATATAACGACATGCTGAAGCCGATGGTTAAACATGACAAACTCGCGTTCGTATTGTTACAGTTTCCACCTTGGTTCGACTGTTCGGTAAAAAATGTGAAATATGTTCAATATGCCATTCAGCAGCTTGAACCGTATCCAATATCCGTGGAATTTCGCAATCAGACATGGTTTACGAAAGAGAATAAGGAACAGACATTGGAGTTTTTACATCGCAACTCTGCCATTCATAGTATTTGTGATGAACCACAAGCGGGTATCGGCAGCATTCCTTTTGTCAATCGCATTACGAATGAATCGGCGTTTATCCGGATGCACGGAAGAAATGTGGAAGGATGGACACAGAAGGATTTGTCGCAAGAAGAGTGGCGTAATGTGAGATACTTGTATGATTATAATCAAGAGGAACTCAATTGGTTGCAGCACGAGATAAAAATACTGTCACACAAAGCAAAAGATATTTATATTGTATTTAACAATAACTCAGGTGGTCATGCTGCGAACAATGCACTGCACTTTATAAAGATGTTAGGGATACAATATGAGAAATTAGTACCTCAACAACTTAAATTATTTTAGGAGAAATTATGTATATAATCATTTTAATTCTAATCGGATTACTCGCATCGATGATCGGTGCATTGGTTGGTCTAGGTGGCGGTGTGTTCATCGTTCCACTGCTTGTTTTCTTCGGAACTGAATTGCAATGGGTCGATGGTATTACACCACAAATTGCAGTCGGGACATCCAGCACGGTACTCATATTTATTGGGTTATCAGCAATGCTCGGTTACGGTAGAAAAAGCCAGGTGGACTACAAAAATGGTCGCGTGTTCTTAATTGGAATTATTCCAGGCGCCCTCGTCGGATCTTATGTAAATAGATTTTTCACGATTGATGGTTTTTATTTATACTTCGGGTTATTTCTTATTTTTATCAGTTTACTTTTAATTATTAGAAGTAGAATTAAACCATTTAAAATTTTCCAGAATGAAAAATACATGCAACGATTTACTGATGCCGATGGTACAGAGTATCAATATGGATTCTCACCACTCGTTGCGATTGTGTTAACATTTGTTGTTGGATTCAGCACGGGGTTATTCGGAATTGGTGGTGGTGCACTGATGACACCAATCATGTTGATACTACTCAGAATGCCACCAAAAGTAACGGTTGGCACGAGTATGATGATCGTGTTCTTTGCTGGTTTAGCCAGTGCATTTGGACACATGTTACAAGGAAACATTCATTACTATTATTTATTATTCTTAGTACCAGCAGCGTTTATTGGTGCGAGACTTGGCGTCAACATCAATCAAGTCATTTCATCTCAAGGTACAGTCATCGTTTTGCGTTTAGTTTTAATGGGACTCGGGCTCTATATGGTGTTACAAACATTCTTCTAGGAGTTGATGGCCATGCAGATAAAGATCTTTCACACGAATGACGTACATAGTACGTTTGATAACTATATTAAGATTACTTCTTTTATACAGGATATGAAGAAAAAGTATGGAGATAATATGCTTTATGTGGATATCGGCGATCATGTGGATCGCTCACATCCATTGACTGAAGCGACGCGCGGTCTTGCCAATGTTGAGATGTTGAACGAGGCATTATGTGACGTTGCCACGATTGGAAATAACGAGGGCATAACACTTGAGAAAAAGGACTTAGAAAGACTTTATGAATCCGCGGATTTCGATGTGATCTGTGCAAACTTACGACATAAAGATACCCATGAATTATTTTTTGATCCTTATGTGATTAAAGAAGTAAATGGCGTTAAAATTGGGTTTATTGCAGCAACAGTAGAGTTTACACCATTTTATGAAGCATTGGATTGGGAAGTGTCCGGGGCAATCCGTTGGATTGAAAAAGCAGTTGCAGAGATTAAAGACAATGTCGATATCATCGTCGTCATGAGTCATCTTGGTATGTATGATGATGAATTGATCGCACAAAAGATGCCAGAAGTGGATTTGATTTTAGGTGGGCATACGCATCATTATTTCGAACAGGGTGAATGGCAGAACGATACACTGATCGGTGCTGCGGGTCGATTCGGTGAATACATCGGTGAGATTACGCTAGATATTGAAGACGGCAAAGTGATCAAAAAAGCGGCGCGATTAATTGATGTTAACTTGCTCAGCTCAAAACACGATAAATCATTTGAACATGGAAAACAATTACTCAGTACGCCGATTGTTTCTCGTGCGGAACCAATCGAACGTCGGCTGCTCAGCGCAAGTTGTTTTATGACTGCACTGAGTGCTGTGCTTTTATCGTTTACGAGAAGTCATGCAACACTGATTAATACGGGACTTGTTGTTAAGCAATTTGACGGTGGTGAGTTGACGATGTATGAGCTTCACAAAGTCTTGCCGCATGCAATAAACGCAGTGAGAATTGAACTCAGCGGCCGTGAGTTGAAAGAGGTCATCCATCAATCAGAAGATCACGAATATCAAGATATGATCGTTAAAGGATTAGGATTCCGTGGAGATATTTTCGGAAGATTTGTCATGCATAATGTTGGCTATATCGAGTCAAAACGTGAACATTTTATTTACAAAGATAATGAACCGGTCTTAATCGATGACCACGAAACATACATTTTGGGAACGCTCGATATGTACACATTTGGTCGATTTTTCCCACAATTTAAGTCAGCGAAAAAAGAATATTTAATGCCAGATATGTTGCGTGATATTGTGAAAAACGCATATAGAAATGACCCGGAAATTTTTAAAATGGTAGATTAAGGTAGACAAGAATGATTTTGTGATCTATAATCATAATCATCAAAAAAACTTAATACAATCAATGTAGAGGTCGCAATTCTCAAGAGTACATATTTTAGCAGACATGCCGAGATGATATGGAAAGGGAGCGTTGCCGAAATGTGATGTGCGGTGGCATATCATGTTGGGGATACGTAAAACATACGTATAACTGTCATGGAAATGGAGTACTACATCTTATATATACTTAACCATGATCTCATTGTATTGGATCATGGTTTTTTATATTTAGGAGGATTTTTATGGAAGCTATTTTAAATTGGGAGTACATGCCGATCGTGCCGCCGTTAATCACTTTAATACTTGTGCTCGCAACGCGAAAAGTCGTACTCAGTTTAGGCGTCGGTATTATTTTATCGGCAATTGTCGTTGGAAATGGTCAGTTTGGAGAGACGTTATCACTCCTATGGCAGGAGTTTGCAGCTATTTTTGTTGATGAAGGCAGCATCAATACGTGGGAAGCGTTTATTTTAATATTTCTAGTATTACTTGGCGTCATGACTGCATTTATCAATATGTCGGGTGGTGCAATGCAGTTCTCGAACTGGGTTGTAAGTAAAGTGAAGACAAGGAGACAATCTAAACTTGTTGCGGGTATTCTCGGTATTATTATTTTTATCGATGATTATTTTAGTGCATTGATGGTTGGACAAGTGTCAAAACCGCTCACTGATGAGCACAAAGTGTCACGCGCTAAACTTGCATACATCGTTGATACGACAGCTTCGCCAGTATCAGTCATTGCACCAATTTCATCATGGGGTGCAGGAATCATGGCACTGACAGCGCCACTGTTAGTCGCAGCGAGTATTGAAACATCAGCATTCATGGCGTTTATTGAAATGATTCCGATGAATTTATACGTTGTAGCAGCACTTACACTCATGTTCATCGTTATTATTTTCAACATTAATATCGGTCCGATGAGGACTCACGAAGAACGCGCAATGGAAGAAGGTATTCTATTTGATGCAGATAAAGAGATACCTGGTGAGATGAATGACGACTTACCATTACATAAAAAAGGTTCACCGATGGCGTTAATTATGCCACTTGCCGCATTGATTGTTACTGTATTCGCAACGATGTATGCAACTGGTGTTTATGAAGGTGGTTCATACGCATTATTTAGCGCGTTCGAAAACACATTAGTGACACATTCACTTGTTGTCGGTGGGATTGTCGGACTTGTAGTGAGTCTGTTCTATTACTTTAGCTACACAGGTAGTGAACAACAATTTGGTGCAAAAACTTTCGGTTTAGGTATTGTCAGCGGTTTTAGAGCGATGATGCCAGCGATTATTATTTTAACTTTAGCATGGATGATCGGTTCACTCATCAATAGTTTAGGAACAGGAGAATTACTCGGTCATTGGGTAGAGACAAGCAACTTACCAATCGCGTTGATTCCAGCAATTGTGTTTATTGTGGCATGTATTATGGCGCTTGCCACAGGAACAAGCTGGGGATCATTTGGTATATTAATCCCAATAGCTGGAGAAATTATCATTGCCTTAAATGCACCGGAATTACTGTTGATTACTATCGCGGCAGTATTAGCTGGTAGTGTGTTTGGAGACCACTGTTCACCAATCTCAGACTCTACGATACTTTCGTCGACGGGATCTGGAAGTAACCACATCGACCACGTCATGACTCAGATACCTTATGCAGTGATCGCTGCGAGTATCGCACTCGTGGGCTTTATCGTGCTCGGGTATACAACGAACGTACTACTTGGACTCTTAACGGTGACAGTATTGTTAGTTGCTGTAACGGTTGTTGCGAGATTCATTAAAAGTTCAAAAACTAATACCGTTACTTCTTGATTAAGTTAAATATTTACCGATTAGTATGTTAAAATAATCAGTAAATGCGACTTAAGGGGGATTTATTATGGCAACGAAGAATGATGAAATACTTAGAAAGCCCGATTGGTTAAAAATTAAATTAAATACGAACAAAAACTATACAGAACTCAAGAAAATGATGAGAGAAAAAGATTTACATACTGTATGTGAAGAGGCGAGATGCCCGAACATCCATGAATGTTGGGCAGAGCGCCGTACAGCGACGTTTATGATTCTCGGTGACACATGTACACGTGCATGTCGTTTCTGTGCAATTAAAACAGGCTTACCGACACACTTCGACAAAGATGAGCCAAACCGTATTGCAGAATCAGTAAAAGTGATGAATTTGAAACACGTTGTGATTACAGCAGTCGCACGTGACGATTTAAAAGATGGTGGATCAGGAATTTTTGCTGAGACAATCCGCCGCACACGTGAAGTAAATCCATATACAACAATTGAAGTGCTGCCAAGTGATATGGGTGGCGTCTATGAAAACTTAAAAACTTTGATGGATGCAAAGCCAGATATTTTAAACCACAATATTGAAACTGTGGAACGCTTAACGCCGAGAGTACGTGCGAAAGCTAAGTACCGCCGTTCATTAGAACTGTTACAACGCGCAAAAGAAATGTATCCTGAGATTCCTACAAAATCAAGCATCATGGTTGGGTTAGGTGAAACATTAGAAGAAATTCACCAGACGATGGATGATTTACTTGAGCACAAAGTGGACATTATGACGATTGGTCAATATTTACAACCCACACGTAAACATTTAAAAGTACAAAAATATTATTCACCACTTGAATTTGGAAAAATGGCTAAAGTGGCACGAGAAAAAGGATTCACACATTGCCAAGCAGGACCGATGGTTCGTTCAAGTTACCATGCAGATGAACAAGTGAACGAAGCAGCAAAACAAAAACAAGCAATGGGTGACAAACTTTTAAATGAAACGAATGAGTAGGT
Source organism: Aliicoccus persicus (assembly GCA_020741755.1). Classification (GTDB taxonomy): domain Bacteria; phylum Bacillota; class Bacilli; order Staphylococcales; family Salinicoccaceae; genus Aliicoccus; species Aliicoccus persicus_A. The sequence goes on from DYYI01000018.1 coordinate 23,659, forward strand.
GATAATGTGGTCATATCCATTGGACACATGCACTTTGACATAATCGAAAACTATCGAGACGCATTTGATCAAGAACAGTTTGCTTTGAAATACAGTGAAGTGTTGAACAAATACGATTACATCGTCGGCGATATCGGTTATGAAAAACTGCGAATGAGTGGTTTTTATCGAGATAATAAAGCGAAGGTTGAAAGAGAGAAAAAATTCAGTGCCATTGAAGATTACATCAGCGAGTACTGCAACTTCGGCTGCGCGTATTTTATCCTGAGAAAACTCTCGAAAGAAGAAGTGAAAGAACTGAAAGAAGAAGGTACTGTTTTTATAGAGCTCGAGATGGGCGGACCGGCTGAGACGGCTGATGATAAGATTTCGGATGATGGTGCTGGTTCAGGTGAAAGTGCTGGTTCAGGTGACGAAGCTAGTTCAAGTGACGAACCGGGCGAGAAAGATATAAAACCTGCCGGTAAACCGAAGCGTGGCTCGCGTGGTCAAGGTGAAGACCAGAAAGCTGGTAGTCGATCGCAAAGAAAACCAGATAACCGCCGATCAAGAAGAAGAAAGTCGCGAGCGAAGCAAGATGGCGGAGGCGGTGCCGGTGGGAATAAACCTGCTGCGCGTGGGAAACAGGGGCAGAAACAAAGTGCCGCTGACAACACTGCTAAGAAAAAAAGTACGAACCGTACGTTGTCGTCATTTCAGAGAGATTAATAAGGAAAAGTTCAACAAACCTTCATGGGATTGTTGAACTTTTTTTGTGCCGAGCTACTACGTACACTAAAAGAGGGTCTACCGTACCAATGAGAATCCACAGAGTCGAGTTAGAGGCGCCAGCGTACCAATGAGAGGCCACAGAGTCGAGTTAGAGGCGCCAGCGTAACAATGAGAAGCGACAGAGTCGAGCTAGAGGTGCCAGCGTACCAATGAGAATCCATAGAGTCACTATTGTGTAAAGCTGATCACCGTCAAGTTTATGCTAGAGGGCTTACTGTAAAGTTGTGGTTTCACAAGTTTATGCTAGATGGCTTACTGTAAAGTTGTGACTTCACAAGTTTACGCTAGATGGCTTACTGTAAAGTTGTGGTTTCACAAGATTATGCTAGATGGCTTACTGTAAAGTTGTGACTTCACAAGTTTATGCTAGATGGCTT
>DYYI01000019.1:0-22969 GCA_020741755.1 Aliicoccus persicus
ACTATGTTAAAAACATGATCACTGGTGCTGCACAAATGGACGGTGGTATCTTAGTCGTATCTGCTGCTGATGGTCCAATGCCACAAACACGTGAGCACATCTTGCTTTCACGTAACGTTGGTGTTCCAGCATTAGTTGTATTCTTAAACAAAGTTGACATGGTTGACGATGAAGAATTATTAGAATTAGTTGAAATGGAAGTTCGTGAATTACTTTCTGAGTATGACTTCCCTGGTGACGACATTCCAGTAATCGCAGGTTCTGCACTTAAAGCACTTGAAGGTGTACCTGAATACGAAGAAAAAATCTTAGAATTAATGGCTGCAGTGGATGAGTACATCCCAACTACAGAGCGTGAGTCTGACAAGCCATTCATGATGCCAGTTGAGGACGTATTCTCAATCACTGGTCGTGGTACAGTTGCTACAGGACGTGTTGAGCGTGGACAAGTATCAGTTGGTGACGAAATTGAAATCATCGGTTTAACTGAACAGTCTTCTAAAACAACTGTTACTGGTGTAGAAATGTTCCGTAAATTATTAGATTATGCTGAAGCTGGTGACAACATTGGTGCTTTATTACGTGGTGTTGCACGTGAAGACATCAACCGTGGTCAAGTATTAGCTAAGCCTGGTACAATTACACCACATACACACTTCTCTGCAGAAGTTTACGTATTATCAAAAGAAGAGGGTGGCCGTCATACGCCATTCTTCACAAACTACCGTCCACAGTTCTACTTCCGTACAACGGATGTAACGGGTATCGTTCATTTACCAGAAGGAACTGAAATGGTAATGCCTGGTGATAACGTTGAACTTAAAATCGAATTAATTTCACCAATCGCAATTGAAGAAGGAACTCGTTTCTCAATTCGTGAAGGTGGACGTACTGTAGGTTCAGGCGTTGTAACTTCAATCGAAAAATAATTTATTATTTAAACCACCCAAAAGTCGCTGACTTTTGGGTGGTTTTTTTTAAAAAAATAACGTTTTAGTTATCGTATTAATTTGTAATTAAACGGATGTAAAGTTGTTTCGATAAAATTAACATAAAATTAAAATTTGCTTAATATTTGAATGATAGACTTCCTAATGGAACATAAATTACTAGGAGGAACTCTCTTGCCCAAAAAAACACAGAAGTTTTCAATTCGTAAATTTAATGTAGGTGTTGGTTCGGTACTAATAGGGTCACTTTTAACTTTTTCTGTGAATCAAAATGTATTATCTGAAGAAGTTGCCGAAGAAGATATTGAGGTTCAGTCAGAAGAAACAGACGAATTAACCGAAGAAGATATTGAAATTCAGTTAGAAGACATACATATTGAATCTGTTGAAGAAACAGAAGACGAGACAGAAGAAACAATCGTTGAAAATAATGAAGAAGATTTAGAAGAAATTCAGATTGAAATGAGTCAAGAAGAGGAAGATATCGTATTAGCAGATGCTGATATTTATGAAATTCAAACACAACACGTGTATAAAATGTACAGTAGTGCAACGACTGAACAAGATATCGTTAATGCTGTAACAATCCCTGGTTATGAAGGCGACTACACAGTTGAGAGTACATCAAGTTTACCTGGATCAAATACAAACGTTGTTCATGAAGTTCAGGCAGTTGTAACTTTTGCTGATAATTCGACGCAAGAGATTACCGTGCCTGTGACTGTGTTAAAGATGGGACCGTCACCAGAAACGATTGTCGGAACAATTCCTGAGTTAACAGTTGAAGATGAACTTCCAAATCCTGAAGATTACATCACTAATCTTGACGAAATTCGTGCGTACTATGCACCATACGGTATGGAAGTAACGGTTGAGTGGGGTCAATCGTATCACTCAAAGCAAGACTTAATCGATAAGTACTTCGGTGAAGCAACAGGTCTTAATGGAGACCGTATATTAAACCGTATTCTTGTAGATGACGAGCTATTGTTTCTGAATTACACTACGTTAGTAATTGAAGAAGTTGAAAACACACAACCGGATGCGGAACTATATGAAGTTGAAACAGATAGTTTCTGGAAATTCTATGGTACAGCACCAACAGTTGAAGAAGTAATCAATGCAGTTTCAGTTCCAGAATACGAACAAAGCTATACAGTTGAACTCGTTGAGGAATCTCAACTTCCAAATGCGCGTACGACTGGTGACTACGATGTGGATGTTATAGTCACATTCGCTGACGGTTCTGAAATACAAGAAACTGTAACGATTACAATCAGAGATTTTGGACCATCGGTTCAAAGAAATCACGGATTATCAGCTTCAGTATTAACATTAGGTGATGAACTACCTGCAATTGAACCATTTATTGCGAACTTAGATGAATTACAAGCGCACTTTGAAGGTGAAGAGATTTCATTTGCTTGGGGTCAAGCATATCATTCTGAAGAAGATGTGATTAATAGATACTTCAGTGAAGCAAAAAGAAACACCTATGTTCCATTCAGAGTGTATGTCGATGGTGAAGAACGCGTCTTAACAAACGTGCGCATCAATGTAGAAGAAGTTGAAACTCCAGACGCTGAAGTGTACGAAGTTGAAACAGATAGTTTCTGGAAATTCTATGGTACAGCACCAACAGTTGAAGAAGTTATCGATGCAGTTTCAGTTTCAGAATACGAACAAAGTTATACAGTTGAACTCGTTGACGAATCTCAACTTCCAAATGCGCGTACAACTGGTGATTATGATGTGGATGTTATAGTCACATTCGCTGACGGTTCTGAAATACAAGAAACTGTAACGATTACAATCAGGGATTTTGGACCATCAGTTAAGCGAAATCATGGACTTTCTACATCAGTATTAACAGTGGGTGATGAGTTACCTGCAGTAGAACCATTCATTTCAAACTTAGAAGAATTACAAGCGCACTTTGAAGGTGAAGAAATTACATTCGCCTGGGGACAGGCGTATCACTCTGAAGAAGATGTAATTAACAGCTACTTCAGTGAAGCAACAAACAGCATCTATGTACCATTCAGAGTGTTTGTAGATGGTGAGCAACGTGTACTAACGAATGCACGCATCGTTGTAGAAGATGTTGAGGTTCCGGATGCAGAACTATATGAAGTTGAAACAGAGCATGTTTATAAAATGTTCAGAAGTGATACGACTGAAGAAGATATCGTTAATGCTGTGACGATCCCTGGTTATGAGGGTAACTACACAGTTGAAAGTACTTCAAGTCTACCTAAGCGACTTATCGATGGAGATTTTGAAGTCCAGGCAGTTGTTACTTTTGAAGATAATTCGACTCAAGAAATCATCGTACCTGTAACAGTGCTAAGTATGGGTCCGAGTCCAGAAACGATTGTCGGAACAATCCCTGAGTTAACAGTTGAAGATGAACTTCCAAGTCCCGAAGATTATATTACAAATATGGATGAAATTCGTGCTTACTATGATCAATATGGTATGGAAGTAACCGTTGAATGGGGTCAAGCATACCATACAAAACAAGACCTAATCGATAACTACTTCGGTGAAGTAACTGGACCAGAAGGCAAGAGAATATTAAATCGTATAGTCGTTGATGGTGAACGTTTGTTTATGAATTACACGACTTTAGTTATTGAAGAGGAAGATGTACCAGATGCTGATCAGTATGAAGTTGAAATTGATCACGTGTACAAAATGTTCAGATCAGCGACGACTGAAGAAGATATTGTAAATGCTGTTTTTATCCCTAATTATGAAGGGACATACACAGTAGAAAGCACATCACGTCTACCAGGTGCGATGATTAATCGTGAACACGAAGTTGAAGCACTTGTCACGTTTGAAGATGGATCTACAAAAGAAATTATTGTTCCAGTGACTGTATTAGATATGGGTCCAAGAACACAAATAGTAGAAAATCCTACAGCAGAAGTGCTAAATCATGGTGATGAACTACCAAATCCAGAAGATTATATCGTGAACATGGATGAAATCCGCGCATTCTATGCACAATATGATATGGAAGTGACTGCAGTTTGGGGACAGGCCTATCATTCTGAAGAAGATAAAATCGACAAATATTTCAGTGAAGATACTAAATTCACGCTTATTAGAATCCTTGTAGATGGGGAGAGATTAACTCTTAATAATTTCCAGATTGACATTCAATCTGATGCAGATGAAAATACTGTAGAAACAGAAGATATTATTAAACCATTTGGGGAACCAGCTACTTTAGAAGATATTCAGTCTTCAGTGAGTGTTGCTGAATATACAGAAGATTACTCGGTTTCACTTGCAGAAGGATCAGTATTACCAGATGGTACTGAAGCAGGATCGTTTGATGTGGAAGTTACTGTGACATATGCTGATGGATCACAATCAGTTGAGACAGTAACGATAATTATTGAACCAGATGAATCAGACGCTGACGCCGATGCAGATGCCGATGCTGACGCTGATGCGGATGCTGACTCTGATGCCGATGCCGATGCTGACGCTGATGCCGATGCTGACTCTGATGCCGATGCAGACGCGGATGCCGATGCAGACGCTGACGCAGATGCCGATGCCGACGCAGATGCCGATGCTGACTCTGATGCCGATGCCGATGCTGACTCTGATGCCGATGCAGACGCAGATGCTGATGCCGATGCTGATGCCGATGCTGATGCCGATGCGGATGCAGATGCTGACGCCGATGCTGACGCCGATGCCGATGCTGACGCAGATGCTGACGCTGATGCTGACGCAGATGCCGATGCCGATGCCGACGCTGATGCTGACGCAGACGCCGATGCAGATGCCGACGCAGATGCCGATGCCGATGCAGATGCCGATGCTGACGCAGATGCCGACGCGGATGCCGATGCTGACTCTGATGCCGATGCCGATGCTGACGCTGATGCCGATGCTGACTCTGATGACGATGCAGACGCTGATGCAGATGCCGATGCTGACGCGGATGCCGACGCGGACGCGGATGCTGATGCAGACGCAGACGCAGATGCCGATGCTGATGCCGATGCTGACGCTGATGCAGATCTGTACGATGTAGTTACAGAAACTATTTTCAAACAGTTTGGTGAACCAACAACATTAGAAGATATTCAATCAGCAGTTAGTATTGTTGAACGAGAAACAGATGATGATCAATCTGAAGTAGCTACATTTAATCTGTTCTCGATATTTACGACATCAGTAAGTGCTGATGAATTACCAAGTGAGTTCACTGTTTCCCTAGCAGACGGCGCGGTTCTACCAGACGGTAGTCAGGCAGGAACATTTGAAGTACCAGTGACTGTAACATTCGCTGACGGTTCAGAGGCAGAAGCAGTTGTTACAGTGGTTGTAGAACCAGATGAGTCTGATGCCGACGCTGATGCAGACGGAGAAGATGATTCAGACGCTGGTGAAGGTGGACAAATGGGTGATGACTCTAATGAAGAATCAGAAGAGATGTTACCAGCTACAGGGGTAGCAGCAACAGGTGTTGGCTTAATGTCAGGGTTACTCGCACTCCTTGGTGGTTCTGCACTGTTCTGGAGAAGAAAGAAATAAGAAGTTAATAATTGAGGAAGATATACTTCCTAGGTTTACAGATTAAATGTCTGTGAACCTAGGATTTTTTGTTCAACTAGACCATTTAATACACTAAGTATAGAATATAGAATAAGCTGTGCTAGATTGAGGAGTGGTAAAATGGTCAAACGATTATCTATTATATTTGGAAGTATTATTGTAATTCTCGTAGTAGCAACGGTACTAGTCGGGAATTACTTTGTTAATTATGCACTTGTAGCCGATGGTTCAGGGGATGATCGAGAACCGAATGAAGAAGTTGCAGATGAAATTGATATTGAAGATTTAGAAATAATCGCACAAACTAGAGAATCTCAAGAAATGCGTGGCCAGTCTTGGTTTGTAGAGACAGATAATGAAGAAGTATCTATAACTACAGCAGATGGATATGAACTTTACGGACATACATATACTCATGATGAAGTGGATGAATGGGTGTTTATCGTTCATGGTTATAAGGCGAATGAAATGAATTCAATTACTATGGCACCTTATTTTTATGAGGCAGGATACAACGTACTTACTTATGATTTGCGTGCACACGGCGAAAGTGAGGGAGATTTCATCGGTATGGGGTATTTAGATGGTGATGATTTAATCGTTTGGACGGATTATATTATCGAGAACTATGATGATGCGAAGGTTGTTTATCACGGCACATCGATGGGTGCTGCGACTGTGATGAATGCTGTGGGGGATGAGGCATTACCGGATGAGGTAAAAGGGTTTGTCATCGATGCAGGGTTTAGTTCCATCTGGGGTATCTATGAGTCTGAACTTTCACATAGATTTGGATTGCCGACATTCCCTGTACTAGATATGGCGGATTTGATGGCAAGAATAAGAGCTGGCTATTCGTTTAAAAATGATGGAATCACTGTTGAAAGTGTGTCAGAAAGTAAAATTCCAATGCTATTGATCCACGGTGAGAATGATGATTTTGTCCCAGTAGATATGGCGTATGAAATTTTCGATGCAAAGTCTGAAGGTGAAAAACAAATTGAGATTTTTGAAGGTGCCGGTCATTCTGAGTCCAAGTATATTGATGAAGAGCGTTATTATGAGGTAGTTTTTGAATTCTTAGATAATGTCTATTAGAGATTTGAATTTAAATAGGAAAAGCTGGACACTAGTCCAGCTTTTTTGTATCGATTAGTAGATTTCATCGTCTGTTAAATGGATTTTCACACCAAAATTACCTCTTCCCGAAATTCATAACGAATTTCACAAACATTTCCACGCCTGCTTTTAAGCCTTCTTCATCCATGTCGAACATCGCATGGTGGTGTGGGTAGTCTGTACCGAGTTCTGCATTCCCAGTACCGAGCATTAAAAACGCGCCGGGTGCTTCTTGTGCATAGTAGGCAAAGTCTTCTCCACCCATCTTTGGTTCTCTCTCTATTAATTCTCCGACAAAAGCAACATCTTCACTCACAACGCCAAGTGAATAATCCAATATATCTAAGTCATTTTTCATCGATGGATAACCATAATGAATATTGATGTCACACTCTACATCAAAGCTTTTACTCACGCCTTCACAAACTTCTTCCAACCGACGTGACACGAGTTCTCTTACGTCGGGTTCGAATGTACGTGCTGTTCCGTTCACATGCACAGTGGATGGCATGACGTTAAATGCAGAGCCGCCTTTGAACTGTCCAACGGATATAACGGCTGATTTCAACGGATCTACATTACGTGATGTAATGGTTTGTATTTGTTGAATTAAATGTGCCGCTGCAACGATTGTATCATTATTTCTATGTGGTTCTGCGCCATGGCCGCCTTTTCCGTTGACCTTGATTGAGAATGAATCGGCATTCGCTTGTGTAAATCCTCGCACATAGCCAATGGAACCTGTTGGCAAATGGCTTGCTAAATGCAGTCCGAATACTGCATCGACGCCTTCCATCACACCGGCTTTCACCATACCAATTGCACCGCCTGGTAAATTCTCTTCTGCATGTTGATGGATAAACACAACGTTTACCGGTAGTTTATCTTTGTTTGCTGTTAAAATTTTCTCAGTCGCAATCAACATTGCAGTGTGTCCATCGTGACCACATGCATGCATGACGCCAGGATTCTTCGAACGATACGGTACTTCTTTTTCGTCTTGAATCGGCAGTGCATCAAAATCCGCACGCAAGGCGACTGTTGGTAGGTCATCGCTCACATGGAGTCGTGCGACGATGCCATTCCCACCAAAATCTCGTGTAATATCGAGATCTAAATCTTTGATTTGATCATATATATATCGTTTCGTATTTTCTTCTTTAAATGATAGTTCGGGATACATATGCATATGGCGTCTGATACCGACCATATCGTCATAGATTGCATTGATTTCTTCTTTAAGATTCATGCTCTGCCTCCTCACAATAGTTGTACACAGCACCGACTAAAAGGCTGACGGCGTTGATCATGCCATGTTCGTCGATATCAAATTTTGAATGGTGATGTGGGTAGTCCGCTTTAAAGTTCGGGTTGCGGACGCCGGTATTAAAGAATGTGCCCTTGACACGTTGTAAATAGTACGAGAAGTCTTCTCCACCAAGCTCTGGTGAGAGTAGTTGTACATCTGTTACTTTACTCGCTTTTGATGCTAAGTCGTGTACCATTCGTGTCGTTGTTTCTTCATTGACGACTGGTGGATATCCACGTAAGTAGTCGAGATCGTACGTAATGCCAGTAATCGCTGCGAGTCCTTTTAAGCAGCGGTTTAATTCTGCGATCATCACTTCTTGCGTTTCTTGGTTGAACGTACGAATCGTTCCACCGACGACGACTTTATCTGGTATGACGTTGTGCTGCGTACCGCCGTTGAACATCGTAATCGATAAAACGACATTTTCCATCGGATTGCTGCGTCTTGTGACGATGTACTGCATCTGATTACAAAATGAAATAGCGGCTGCAACTGGGTCTATTGCAACATGTGGTTTAGATGCGTGTGAACCGCGTCCAGTAATCGTCACGGTGAAGTCATCCGGCATCGCAGTCGCAATACCGTAGCGAACACCGATTGTTCCGACATCAAGGCTTGATGAGACGTGTTGACCGAATATCGCATCGACACCATCAAGACAACCGTCACGAATCATTTGAATCGCACCACCTGGATCCACTTCTTCCGCGTGTTGGAAGATAAAGACAACATTTCCTTTTAATGTATCTTTTTGTTCTGTTAAAATTTTTGCTGCTGTCATAACGATAGCTGTATGTGCATCGTGACCACAGGCATGCATGACGCCGGGTACCGTTGATTTATATGATGCTTCTTTTTCATCTTGGATCGGTAGCGCATCAAAGTCCGCACGCAATGCGACCGTAGGCAGTGATTCATCAACAATTAATTTACCGACAACACCGCGTCCACCGACGCCCTCTCTTACATCAAGTCCAAGCTCTCTTAAAAATTGGGCGATATATCCTGGTGTTTGAACTTCTTGAAAACTCAGTTCTGGATACATATGGAAGTGGCGACGCCATTTTACGGTATTCGGGTATTCTCGCTCGGCGAGTCGTTCGATTTCTTTTAGTTCCATTCAACCACTCCTTCATTTTCAAGAATTTTCATGAATACGCTCAGTCCATTTAACATGGCACGCTCATCGATATCAAACGTTGAAGAGTGGTGCGCATAACCCGTCGCTTCATCACTTCTAGAGCCTGTGAGGAAGAACGCACCAGGAAATTCATTTAAATAGTATGAAAAATCTTCACCAATCATAAGTGGTGTCGCCTTCTTATAGTTGAGTTCTACACTCTCAACGGATTGTTTAACAACTTCTGCTTCATTTGCATGGTTGATGACCGCTGGGAAACCTTGAACATAATCGACTTCAGCTTGTGCACCGCGTTTCTCAGCAATATATTTACTCTCACGTTCTACAATGTCTTTTACTTTATTAGATATTTCTTTATCGAAGGAGCGCGTTGTTCCTCGGATGGAAACTTTGCCTGGAATAACGTTAAACGCATTTCCACCATCGACGACACCGAATGAGAAGACAGCTTTATCGAGTGGCGATAATTGACGAGAAACAATCGATTGTAAACCGATGATCACTTCACTCGCAATGACAACCGGGTCCACCGTCGTATGTGGATAGGCAGCATGTCCACCTGAACCGATGATCGTAATATTAAATGCATCGGGCGAGGAGATCAGTTCACCTTCACACACCTCAACCGTATTTAAGTCAATCTGACTCCAGTAATGCTGTCCATATACCTTATCGATATCTTTAAGCACACCGCTCTCAACGATGCGTTTCGCACTACCTGGCAACAGTTCTTCGCTGTCTTGGAAGATAAAGGACACAGCGCCGTTTAGCTTATCTCTGTTGGCATAGACGACGTCCACAAGTCCGAACAGCGTTGCCGTATGTGCGTCGTGTCCACACGCGTGGGAGACACCGTCATTTTTAGAACGATACGGGACATCTTTTTCATCGGGTATGGGCAGTGCATCAAAATCCGCACGGAATGCGATGTGAGGTTTTTTCGTACCAATTGTAGCTAGGATACTCAGTGTATCACCAATCGGTGAGATGATTTCTATATCATCGTAACGCTCGAGTTGTTTCAATATGTATTGTTTCGTTTCATGTGCTTCGAATGATTTTTCGGGATACATATGTAAATGTCTTCTGACATCGATCATCTGTTGTAAATAGTCTGTTGCAATGGATTTCATATTATCTCTCCTCTCAATGTGTTTATATTACCAAATATTCTGAATATTTGTTAGTTGCAAACGCTTTAGTTTATATAATAGAAATATGATAAAATAAATGAGCATACATCAATAAGGAGGATTAATCATGTCTAAAATTTTAAATGACTTTTTAACGAGCCAATTGAATGGGTTAAAGGAACAAGGTTTATATAATGAAATCAATGTTGTAACAGGACCAAACGGACCGAAAATCAACATTGAAGGTAACGAGTTAATCAACCTTTCGAGCAATAACTATTTAGGATTAGCAACACATGAGAAATTAAAAGAAGTGGCAAAACAAGCGATCGATTCTCATGGTGTTGGGGCAGGCGCTGTACGTACAATCAACGGTACGCTTGATCTGCATGTGGACTTAGAGAACAAACTTGCAGAATTCAAAGGCACTGAAGCAGCAGTCGCATTCCAATCCGGGTTCAACTGTAATATGGCTGCAATTCAAGCAGTTATGAACAAAGAAGATGCAATTTTATCGGATGAGTTAAACCATGCATCAATCATCGATGGTTGTCGTTTATCTCGTGCGAAAATAATTCGAGTTAAGCACTCTGATATGGATGACTTACGCATGAAAGCGAAAGAAGCGGTTGAAAGTGGTAACTACAATAAAGTCATGTACATCACTGACGGTGTATTCAGTATGGATGGTGACGTTGCATTACTTCCTGAAATCGTTGAGATTGCAAAAGAGTTCGACTTAATCACATATGTCGATGACGCACACGGATCAGGCGTTATGGGTAAAGGTGCAGGTACGGTGAAGCACTTCGGTTTAGAAAAAGAGATCGATATTCAAATGGGTACTTTATCTAAGGCGATTGGTGTGGTCGGTGGATATGTCGCAGGTAAACAAGAGTTAATCGACTACTTGAAAGTTGCAGCACGTCCTTTCTTATTCTCAACTTCATTGACGCCAGCAGATACACGCGCGATTATCGAAGCGGTTCAAACGTTGATGGATTCTACTGAACTTCATGATAAGTTATGGGAAAATGGCGATTACTTGAAAAAAGGCTTGAAAGAGCTTGGCTTTAATATTGGAAATTCTGAAACGCCAATTACACCATGTATTATCGGTGAAGAGAAGTTAACTCAAGAATTTTCAAAACGTTTAATGGAAGAGGGCGTCTATGCGAAATCGATCGTCTTCCCAACAGTACCACGTGGTACGGGTCGTGTGAGAAATATGCCAACTGCGGCACACACGAAAGAAATGTTAGATGAAGCATTGAAAATCTATGAGAAAGTCGGAAAAGAACTCGGCGTAATCTCGTAAGCCTTTGGAGGGAATTATGAAACGAATTATTATTACAGGTGCTGGTGGTCAGATCGGTATTGAATTGACGACGACGTTAAGAGAAATCTACGGTGTCGAAAATGTTTTACCAACTGATATTAAAGAACCAACACACGAAGCATTAGCTGGAAAACCATTTGAAACATTAGATGTACGCGATCATGCGCGCATGGTTGAAATCGTTAAGGACTTCCAACCAGACACGATTATGCATATGGCTGCATTGCTTTCAGCGACATGCGAAAAAGATCCATTTTTAGCATGGGATATCAACATGCATGGACTCGTTAATGCACTTGAAGTGGCGAGAGAATTTAACTTAAAACTCTTCGCACCAAGTTCAATTGCAGCATTTGGTGATTCAACGCCAAAAGATAACACACCACAGGTGACAATCCAGCGTCCAAACACGATGTACGGTGTAACGAAAGTATCCGCAGAATTACTGTGTGATTACTACTATACGAAGTTCGGTGTGGACACGCGTGGACTCCGTTTCCCAGGAATTATTTCTCATATTCAAGAACCTGGTGGCGGCACGACAGACTATGCGGTAGAGATATACTTTGAAGCGATTCGCAACGGTAGTTATACGTCGTTTATCGATAAGGATACGTACATGGATATGATGTTTATGGACGATGCAATTGCTGCAATTATCAAATTGATGAATGCAGACGGTTCGAAGTTAAAAGACCGCAATGCATTCAATGTTTCAGCGATGAGTATCGAACCAGAAATGGTTGCTGCAGAAATTAGAAAACATATTCCAGATTTTGAGTTAAGTTATGATGTAGACCCTGTGCGACAAGGAATTGCTGGTACATGGCCGAACCAAATTGATTCTACTGAAGCACGCGAACAGTGGGGCTTTGACCCGCAGTATGACTTAGCAAAAATGACAGAGACGATGTTAGAAGCAATTAAAAACAAATAAACAATAATAGAGGCTGATTCAGCCTCTTTATTTTATGGTGATAAGATGAAATATATACTTTTTGATAAAGACGGAACACTGATCCACTATCATGACACGTGGATTCCATTTTCACTCGGTATGGTTGAAGACTTTGTAAAAGCATTTAATATCGAATCTGCACAAGACGAACTGCTCTATGATTTAGGTTATCGCAATGGTGCTGTACAGCCTAACACAGCGCTTGCAGCAGGTTCAACGCATGATTTTTATAGAGCATTTGGCAAACATGGTGATATAAAAGTCATTGAAAATTGGGTGAAAGACTATTATGCACAAAATATAACGGATGCAATGCAGGATATTGAAATCATCGAAGGCGCAAAAGAAGTGTTAAAGAAAACACGAGAACTCGGATATAAAAATGTTGTCTGCACAAACGACAGCAGACGCAGTGCACAGATGTTTATCGATAAATTCGATCTAGAAGATTACGTAGATGACCTCGTCTGTGGCGATGACACACCGTATTCGAAACCAGACACACGCATACTGGAACCATTCCTCCAACGCAATGATACATCGTTCGACAAAATGATTATGATCGGTGACAATACGTCAGACACGCAGCTCGGTAGTGAGCATGGGCTATTCACTGTTGGCGTATTGAGTGGAACAGGAACGCGTGAAAGTTTGCACGGTGCAAATCACATCATCAACGATGTGACAGAACTTATCACTGACGGAAAGTTTGTATTTGACGATGTCTTCTCTCGATGAGCAATACATGAGACTGGCACTCGAAGAAGCACAGCATGCCTACGACAAAGAAGAAGTCCCCGTCGGTGCAGTGATCGTTCATAAGGATAAAGTCATCGCACGCACACACAATTTAAGAGAAACGACCCAAGATCCAACAACACATGCCGAAATGCTCGCAATTCAAGCGGCAAGCGATTATCTCGGTTCATTTCGGCTCAAAGATTGTACATTATATGTCACACTCGAACCATGCGTCATGTGCAGCGGTACACTTGTACTCGCACGCGTCCCTCGCGTTGTTTACGGCGCGAGTGATCCAAAAGGTGGCGCAGCAGGCAGTTTGATGAACTTGCTGGAAGAGCCAAGATTTAACCATCGAGCTTCTGTCAAGCGCGGGGTCCTTGAAGAAGAATGCAGTGAGATGTTAAAATCGTTCTTTCGACGCTTAAGGGCGAAAAAATAATAGATATCGTTTATAATGAATGTATCTACAAGTTTTAAAATCGTTAGGAGATGCGTTAATGGTAAAACTGATCGCAATCGATATGGATGGGACCCTTTTGACCCCAAATCATACAATTTCAGAACGTAATGTAGCAGCAATCAAAAAAGCAAAAGAAGCTGGAATCGAAGTAGTTATTGCTACAGGTCGTGCATATCATGATGCACGAGAAATTGTTGAGAGTAAGGGTCTAACGCTGCCGTTTATCTGTTTAAATGGTGCGCTTTATATTAATGATAAAAAAGAAGTCGTTTACAAAATGAACATGACAAGTGAACAAGTTGAACATGTGTCGGACGAACTGGATAACGAGTCGCTGCATTACAATGTGTATACAGATAAAACCGTCTATACAAATAGTATCGAAAAAGAAATTGAACAATATCAACACTTCATCGACGTGATGGGTGGAGATATCAATGCAGAAGAGCGCGTGAAGGCTAGAGTTGAAAAAGGTTATTTAGTCGAAGTAGAAGACTTCGATGAAGTATACGATCGAGAAGATGAAGTCGTGTTGAAGTATTTAGCAAAATCATCGAACCGTGCAAACTTACATCGTGCACAACACCAGTTGAATGAAGTCGAAGGACTTTATGCCACATCATCAGGACCAGGAAATATCGAGGTCACTGTGAAAAGTGCCCAAAAAGGGAAAGCACTAGAAGCGATGTGCGAAGAATTGGGTATTTCGATGGATGATTGCATGGCAATTGGAGATAACTATAACGATCTGTCGATGTTAAAGCGTGCTGGTACGAGCGTCGTGATGGGCAATGCGAGTGGCGACATTAAATCATATGCCGATATCATTGTCGGATCAAATATCGAAGACGGCGTCGCAGAAGCGATAGAAGGAATTTTGGAAAGATAATATTGTTTTATTTTGCGATGACGGTGCACCCCAAAAGTTGAACTTTTGGGGTGTCTTTTTGTTTGGGTTTTGATTTGGGGTGTGCGGTGGTTGTATGTTTTGTACGGGTGGTACTCCCGAGTTGAAAATGGTGTGTTTAGTCCCACTATTAAAGTTTTTGAATCGTCGTTTTATCAAAACTATCAGTGTATTTCAATCCATAACCAAATGTTCTATCCATGCTAATATGAGCCAACCAAATTAACGAAATAATTAATAATATGTCTGCACCAATTGCGAGGTAAAGCAATGTAATCAATATTGGGATGATATAAGAATGACCAATATTATAAATATAACTACCAATTTTTCTGTCAACTAGGTATCCCAACATAAAAAGATCAGGCACTAACAATAGTATTAGAAAAGTCCATACTGAGAAACCGAACATAAAGTAAATAGTGACAATAGCTATAAAAATAATCGCATTTTCTAACCTGACTAAATTACTCATAAAGCCCTCCTATTACTATAGATTGAAGTTCATAGCCATGCAGACTATTATTTGTGAATTTAGGAGGATAAAAAGTTCATGTAAAGTTGAAAAGTGTTCCTCACGAGGGTGAAATTGGGAGCTGTGGAACACTTTAGGTCGTTAACTGTTCCACAGGAGGTGAAATTGGGAGCTGTGGAACACTTTAGGTCGTTAACTGTTCCACAAGAGGTGAAATCAAGGTGCTGAGGAACACATCGATAAATTTAGTGTGCGGCACGACAAAATATCTGAGCTGCCGCACAGCTCGTAGCCAAAAGTGTGCGTCAAGTCCATAAAATCCAAGCTGCCGCACAGCAAGAAGCCCAAAGTGTGCGGCAAGTCCATAAAATCCAAGCTGCCGCACAGCAAGAAACCTAAAGTGTGCGTCAAGTCCGAAAAATCCATGCTGCCGCACAGCTAGAAGCCCAAAGAGTGCGACAAGTCCAAGAAATCCCAACATCCAGAACACTTAAACCAAAAAACGCCCGGTGATCTCATCACGTGAGACCTCCGGGCGTCCAAAAATCAAATATTACTTCGTATAACTCAATCGACTAAATGCGTCGTGCTGATGAATGCTTTCTTCGTTGCGGCACTCTAAATCGAATCCAACGATCCAGTCGAGCTCAACCAAATCATAAGCGATCAAGCGAATCAGGTCCTCAACAAATCGTGGGTTTTCATAAGCGCGCTCTGTAACGACTTTTTCATCTGTACGTTTCAAAATTGGGTACAGCTGGCTTGATGCGTTGATTTCCAAAATTTCATAGATGATTTCTTTATGATTTTCCGGAGCACCTACTTCAGGATCCACATCAATAGACACTGTCACCACACCGCGTTGGTTGTGTGCACTGTACTCACTAATTTCTTTTGAACATGGGCAGAGTGTTGTCACTTGTGCAGCCATGCTAAATGTTTGGAATTCTACTTCGCTCTCACTCTTCCGCATTGAATACGCCACATCAGCATGTGCGTATGCATCAAGCTTCGTCACTGGGCTTGGCTTATTGAAATACCACTTCGTGTCTACGGATAACTCTGCAGCGTCTTGAACCATACGCTCACGCAGTACATCCAATATTCTACCCACAGTATCGAAATCAAGTTGAATGCCGTTATCATTTTCACTTTGCAGTGATTCTAAAATTCGGCTCATGTTGATGCCTTTTTCGTCGCGCTCTAGACTCGTCGATAATTCAAACGTACCGACGGATTGGAAATCGCCGACTTTGACTGGATAGCTCAAGTTATTAATTCCAACAGAATCGACTTCAAACAAAAAGTCTTTCTTCGTGCTTTGCAAGTCTGCCATCTCGTGTTTTTCTTTAGGTTTTGTGCCTTCTATTGGATCGACTGAACCAAAATGTTTAAAACGACCTTCTCGTGTCGTCAAATCAAATTCATTCATTTAATGTACTCCTTCATTAAACCGTATAGCTATAAAAGCGTTCGTATTTTAACCATTGATCAGCGAGCTCTTTTGCATCCTGTGTATCTGCTGCAAGTGACTCTAACAATGGACCGGTTTGTGATTTATGCGCAGCCATAATTTGCTTTTTGCGTTCTTCATAACCTTCTATATTCACGACGATATCAGGTTCTCCTAAATCGTCAAACGTATTGTTTGCGAATGCGACAAGTTGCAGTGATGGTCTTTTATCGGCATCGAGTGATGCAACGGCTTCGATTACTGCTTCTGCTGTCGCTTCATGGTCTGGATGCACGCTATATCCTGGATAGAACGAAATGATACGCGTTGTTCCAAGTTCAACAATCATATCACGAATGAGATTCATGAGTACACCAGGTTCTTCGAATTCGAGTGTTTTATCTCTAAAGCCTGGCAGTCGCATATCTTCTATTCCAATTAATCGTGCACTTTCCTGTACTTCAGCTGCTCTAATTTTATAGAGAGATTCGCGTGTTGCAAATGGTGGAAACCCTAGGTTACGTCCCATATCACCATATGTCAAACATGAATATGTAACAGGTACGCCCATATCTCTATATTTACTCAATGTACCACTGACACCAAATGCTTCATCATCTGGATGTGGGAAAACGACGAGTACATGATTTTCTTTTTCCATAAGACATCCTACTTTCTGAATGGTTGATGTGATAGTTCTAAAGCGCTCGCGAGTTTTCCCTGATAGTTGAATCCATGCATGATGAATTCTTCTTCTTCATTGACGATAAAGTGCGTCAGGCCGATGACATATATCCATCCACCATTATCGAGCTTAATACCGACGCGATACTGATCGTTTTCAGCAGCTTTAATCGTCGCTTCGACAATATTCACTTGAACATTGCGGACAAACGTACCAGCATTGAAAACTTCTTGATCCATGTGTGAGGCATACATACCGCTCGTGATTTCGACGTGAACATATGCGGGTTTATCTACAAATGCATCCAGTAATGATTGCACTTTATCTTGATTGATTGTCTCCATACACTGCTCCTGATTAACTATATTTTCTCCACTTCAACTTCGATTGTTTCAACTGAATTTGCGGCGCCGTGACGTACTGGGCCAACAAACGCGTTCATCTTCCAACCGTTTTTAATTGCTGAAGTAACGAATGACTTTGCATCTTTAATTGAATCGAGGACAGACTTACCGTTCGCTAGGTTTGCTGTGATGGCAGCCGCGAAAGTACAGCCTGCACCATGATTATACGTTGAATCAATTTTATCTGCTGTTAAAAGGTAGTAGTCGGTACCATCAAAGTATACATCGACAGCTTTTTCACCAGCGATGTCACTGCCACCTTTAATGACCACATGTTTCGCACCTTTGTCATGAATCTTCTTCGCGATCATTTTCACTGCTTCGATTGTCTTTGGTGTTTTCTCACCGACGAGCTGACTTGCTTCAAACAAGTTTGGTGTAATCACCGTTGCATGTGGTACAAGGTGTTTAATCATAGCATCGACGAGTCCAGGGTTTAAAACTTCATCCTCACCCTTACATACCATAACAGGGTCAACGACAAAAAATTCTGCATTAGAATTTAGAAATGCTTGTTCACTCATCTGAATCACTTCTTCAGAGGGGAGCATACCTGTTTTAATTGCATCAGGACCGATAGATAACGCCGTTTCAATCTGATCTTTTACCGTATCTAAGTCGATTGGTGATACACGATGTGACCACGTATCGGGTACCATTGAAACGATTGTTGTCAGGGCAGTGTACCCATATGTTTCATGCTCCTGGAAAGTTTTTAAATCCGCAGCGATTCCAGCACCGCCACTTGTATCTGATCCTGCAATTGTTAAAGTTTTCTTTAATCCCATTCGTTC
This sequence comes from Aliicoccus persicus, assembly GCA_020741755.1. Taxonomy (GTDB): domain Bacteria; phylum Bacillota; class Bacilli; order Staphylococcales; family Salinicoccaceae; genus Aliicoccus; species Aliicoccus persicus_A. The sequence goes on from DYYI01000019.1 coordinate 18,459, forward strand.
GACCTACCTTATACATTTTAATAAGAATTTTACTATAAACACATGCATTTGACTAGATGTTTGCTTGACTGTATATTCACTATGAAGAGGTGAAATGATGGAATGGAGCGACGTTTTTAAAGAGATAAAAAGCCGCCTTGATTTTAATGCGCTCAGCGAATTTTTAGAAAGTAAATATGCAAGTGGAGAAGTATATCCCGAGCGTGAGGATATTTATACTGCGTTTGAACTGTTACCCTTTGAAAAGGTGAAAGTCGTCATACTCGGCCAAGACCCATATCACGGCCCTGGACAAGCGCATGGGTTGGCGTTCAGCGTCAATGAGGGTGTGAAGATACCACCATCACTCGTCAACATATATAAGGAACTCGAAGCGGATTTAAACATCAAGCGTAGTTCGGGTAACTTAGAGGACTGGGCGAAAAAAGGTGTGTTATTGTTAAACACGACGCTCACGGTCGATAAGGGGCAAGCCGGCTCACATCGTAAAATCGGCTGGGTACCTTTTACGGATGCAATCATTGAAGCGATATCTAAGCATCATGAGCATGTGGTTTTTATCTTGTGGGGGAAACCGGCGCAGACTAAATCCCGACTAATCGATACAAGTAAGCATCTCATCATTCAAAATGTTCACCCATCACCACTCAGTGCATATCGTGGATTTTTTGGCTCACGTCCATTTTCTGAAGTGAATGAATATTTGACGAAACATAATAAAACGCCGATAGATTGGAGCGAGGAGACTTGAAACAAAAAGTAATAGAGGCAATTACAGCAGAACTCTCGATGATAGCATCGAGTAACAAAGAGATGGACAAGCATATCTACACAATAGAAAAACTACTAGATGTATTAAAAGAAGGGCAGTTCGAAGATGTACCGATACATCACGTTGAAGGCTTTGAACAAGCAGAAGAAGAAACGAAAGACGAAAATAAATCAGATTCAATTTTTGATTTTTAAGGAGAATTCTCATGAAACAATGGATAATTATTGCAGCAGTTAGTGGATTTTTAGCAGTCGCACTCGGTGCTTTTGGTGCACATTTATTGGAAGGGCGTATTTCAGAACACTATTTAGGCGTGTGGGAGAAAGCGGTTCAGTACCAGATGTTCCATACGGGTGGTTTGCTTGCGATCGGTGTATTGCTTAACATCATGCCATCTAAACATTTGGTGCGTGCAGGTTGGTGCATGCTCGCAGGGATTATTTTCTTTAGTGGCTCTCTGTATATTTTAGCCTTAAGTGGAATCGGCATTTTCGGTGCCATCACACCGATCGGTGGTATATTATTCTTAACAGGGTGGGCATTCATTATCGTGGCGTTGTTAAGCCAGTCAAAAGACGCGGGAAGGGTCGCGTAATTAATAGAGCATCTGACAAAAATTGTCGGATGCTCTTTTTTATTAAGTATTAGATTTATCTTCTTCTCGTGTTGTTTTTTCCTTTAAATACTTTTCGAAGTATAAGTGGTAATGCGACGACCGCAATACGACGGATTAATCGACCCATGTACATGCCCCCAAATCTATTTTAAGTTTATGTACTTTTACCCAATATGAGGAAGATTAACCCTGTACTTCAAAAAATGAATCCAAATCTGAAGCTTCTAATTTTACACCGACGAAGAAGTCTCCAAACACGCCGTAACGTGCAGATGCTTCATCAAATCTCATTTCATAAACGATATGCTTGAACTGTAAAATGTCGTCTGAGAACAGAGTGACACCCCACTCATACGCATCGAATCCAGTCGAACCAGTGATGAACTGTTTGATTTTACCCGCGTATTTACGGCCAATTAGAGAGTGGTCACGCATTAAACGCTTACGCTCTTCCATCGGTAAGCTGTACCAGTTATCATTGCCTTCACGTTTTTTATCCATCGGATAAAAACAGATGTACTGTGAACGTGGTAACTCTGGATACAGTCGCGCACGAACGAATGGATTTTCATAAGGATCTTCATTGCTGTCTTTCGATAAATAACTCCCTAACTCAAGAACAGAAACATATGAATAAGCCGGCTCTAAAAAGTCACTAATTCGTAGTTTGTTTAACTCTAACTCAAGTGTATTTAACTCATCCATTGTTGGACGTAACATCCATAACATTAAGTCAGCTTTTTGACCTGTCATGTTATAAAATGCGTAACTACCTTCTTGGTTTCTATGGTTGTTTTCTAAACGGTTTAAGAAATCTTGTAACTCTTCGACCATCTCTTGATGGTTATCAACAAGTCTTAGTGATGACCAATCAACGTTATATAATAAATGGAGGCTATACCAGCCATCGAGTGTTGTTGCTGCTTCGCTCATAATTAATTCTCCTTTATATTATGTTACGTTTATCTTAGCTTAATAATAGTCAATGTGTGATGAATAATTGTGTCTAAATCGGTATAATTGGAATGGATATGAGGAGGTTAAATATGAATTTATTAGAAGAAATTAAAACACAGCTCAAAGGTAAAAAAGTTAGAATAGTTTTCCCAGAAGGCACGGATGCACGCGTGCTACGTGCGAGTGTCAGATTGAGTGAGTCTGACTATGTCAGCCCGATTGTGCTTGGTAATCCGAATGACATTGAGGCACTAGCTAAACAAGAAGGCGTCGATACGAATCAACTGACGATTATTGACCCGACAGATAATCCGTATACGGATGAACTTGTCCGGGCATTTATTGAACGCCGTAAAGGTAAAGTAAGTGAAGCTGAAGCACGTGAATTACTCACGCAAGTAAACTACTTCGGAACAATGCTCGTCTATACGAATCGTGCAGATGGACTCGTCTCAGGTGCAGCACTTTCAACTGCAGATACTGTAAGACCTGCTTTGCAAATTATAAAAACGAAACCAGGCATTTCTAAGACGAGCGGTATTTTCTTTATGTCACGTGATGAAGAACTTTATGTGATGGGCGACTGTGCAATTAATCCGACGTTAACAGCAGAAGAACTTGCGGAAGTCGCGACAGAAACAGCAAAAACTGCGCTTAGCTTTGGTATGACACCGAAAGTTGCACTGCTCAGCTTTTCAACAAAAGGTTCAGCGAAGACGCCAGAGACAGAAAAAGTTGTACGTGCCACAGAAATTGCACAGCAGACGTTGCCGGATATCGTCATCGATGGAGAGCTTCAATTCGATGCTGCATTCGTGCCAAGCGTTGCAGCGAAGAAAGCACCAGACAGTGCGTTAAAAGGGGACGCGAATGTCTTTATCTTCCCGAGCCTTGAAGCGGGAAATATCGGCTACAAACTTGCGCAACGTTTGGGTGGATTTGAAGCATATGGACCAATCTTACAAGGGTTGAATGCGCCAGTGAATGACCTCTCACGTGGCTGCAGCGAGGACGAAGTGTATTACTTAGCGTTGTTTACAGCGACACAAGCCCTCTCAGGTGCCGATGTTTAATCGGCAATGGGACTTTTACGGTGCGGGACTTTCGAAAGATCCCATGATGTCATTTGCAATCGATGATATGCTGCAAGTGAAGATTTCAGATGATGGCGTGGGTAAACTGCGGGCATGGATACATGACAAATACGTTATTCTCGGATTGCATGATGCGCGCTTGCCGTATTTGGATGCGGGACTTGAGTATCTCCGTTCAGAGGGGTTCGAGTACATCGTCCGCAACAGCGGTGGACTCGGCGTTGTTCTTGATGATGGTATATTAAATTTAAGCATCATCGTTGAACGTGATAAAGTGCTCGACATTGATGATGGATACGAAATGATGTTCCATTTGGTGAAGGAAAGTTTCCCGGAATCAAATGTTGAAGCATATGAAATAGAGCGCAGCTATTGTCCGGGTTCATATGACTTGAGCATTGGCGGCAAGAAATTTGCAGGGATTTCACAACGTCGCATTCGTGGCGGTGTAGCTGTACAAATTTATTTGAGTGTCGAAGGTGCAGGGAGTTCTCGAGCAGAATTGATGCGAGAATTTTACGCGCGCGCTAAGAACAATGCAGAAACGAAGTTCCATTATCCAGATGTGGATCCAAATCAGATGGCGTCACTGAGTGAATTGCTCGGCGTGGAAATCGATGTCGATGAAGTACTCGGTCGTTTGTTAGCGACTATTGAAGCTCAGGGTGGCATACTTTCAGAAATTACCGCTTTTGATGGATCGGATGTTAAAGAAATTGAGCATCAGTACAAGCGGATGATGGATCGTAACAAGGATATTGTGTGATTTAGTCGGTGGAGTGTTGTTTTGCGTGTCAGTGAGCAAGTTTCATTGGCACGTAAATCAATCTGCACGCCAATGAGGAAGTTTCATTGGCACGTAAATCCATTTGCACGTCAGTGAGCAAGTTTCATTGGCACGTAAATCAATCTGCACGCCAATGAGCAAGTTTCATTGGCACGTAAATCCATTTGCACGCCAGTGAGCAAGTTTCATTGGCACGTAAATCAATCTGCGTGTCAGTGAGGAAGTTTCATTGGCACGTAAATCCATTTGCACGTCAGTGAGCGCATCTCATAGTCCGTCAAATCC
>DYYI01000020.1:0-22618 GCA_020741755.1 Aliicoccus persicus
CTTTGAGTCGTGAACTGTTCCACAGAACGAAAAATGTGGTGCTGTGGAACACTTTGGGTTGCCAACTGTTCCTCACGAGAAAAAATAACGAGCTGTGGAACACTTTGGGTCGTGAACTGTTCCACAGAACGAAAAATGTGGTGCTGTGGAACACTTTGAGTCGTGAACTGTTCCACAGAACGAAAAATGTGGTGCTGTGGAACACTTTGGGTTGCCAACTGTTCCTCACGAGAAAAAATCACGAGCTGTGGAACACTTTGAGTTGCCAACTGTTCCTCACGAAAAAAAATCACGAGCTGTGGAACACTTTAGGTTACCAACTGTTCCTCATGAGACTCGTGGTGGTCCACGCGGAACATTTCACTTCAAATTAATGTGCGGCAGATCAGAATTTTCCGGCCTGACGCACACTTTGCAACTCTATCTGTGCGGCAGCTCAGATTTTTTTGGTCTGACGCACACTTTGCGACTCTATCTGTGCGGCAGATCAGAATTTTCCGGTCTGACGCACACTTTGTAACTCTATCTGTGCGGCAGATCAGAATTTTCCGGCCTGACGCACACTTTGTAACTCTATCTGTGCGGCAACTCAGATTTTTTTGGTCTGACGCACACTTTTTCCGACCTGACGCACAGATGTTGTTTCATTGTGTTACTCAGCACACCTTTTCTACCTCGGGAGTAACACTAAACAGACTAAAGTGGGACTCAGCTCACCATTTCATCCACGGGAGTCCCACTAACCTACCCGCAATGGGACTCAACAACCAACTTCAACACCGGGAGTCCCACTCCTCCATCAAACAAACAGCTACTTACTACTATAAACCTTCACAACTAACCGGTGTTTATCTTTTTTTGTCTCGCCCAAGTGTTCGCTCACAGCAATTCGCCCGAAATGACGAACCGAGATCACATCACCAACCTCAACCGTAAACGCCGGGTCCTCAATTAATGTATGATTCACCTTAATCTTGCCTTTCTCCACACGGTCCCTTGATTTTGCACGGCCCTCTCCAATGACATTCGACAAGACGGTGTCCAGTCGCATCGATGAGCTTAACACACTTTTAGCAACACCATCATCAACACTGCTGATAAACGCCCCAACATCGATTTCTTTCAACTTCACTGGTGCGCGCTTAATACGCTCGAGCTCTTCATAGAACAAATCCACATAAGGCTTCGCAACTGCAAATTGAATATCGCCACCAATAACAACGTCACCGATTTTACTACGATCGACACCGACGTTCATAATCGCACCTAGCACATTCCGATGCTCCAGTGACACAAACTTATCCGGATACTTCATGTCAAATACGGTAATCTCAAAATCCTCAATTTCATACGTCAATAATTCTGGAACCAACAGCGCACGCATCCGCTCGCGTGTTTCGCCAACTTTACCGCCACCATAGTAATGAATTTCGATATCCTCAAACCCACCACTCACGCTCTCCAAGATCAAGCGTTCGCGTGGATCTAAAAAATCGAGCAACAAAGGAAAGTAATCTCTGCTCGCAATTTCCAACTTCGATTTAAACATATCGATCGTATCTTTTTCTTCTGATCTAAAATGCTGATAAACATCTTTCATACCAATGTTCCTCCCACTCACTCACATTCACTTCAAACCCAACCACACAAATAAAAAAGACGCCTGCGCGTCTCTATTACCTCTACGATACCTATAAAATAATCAAGCTCTTTATCTGGTTAAATCATCAAGTTCTGGAACCACGTCAAGATCATCATAAGACCCATGAAGAAAAAGCGTACAACAAACAGGAAGATGATTGGCGTGATGTCGATCATGCCACCGATTGGTGGAATAATTTTTCTAAACGGTGCCATCAATGGCTCATATAGCATACCGACTGCTTGCATAAATGACGATTCTCTAAGTCCAGGTACCCATGAACTAAAAATATAAATAATACATCCAAAAAAGTAGAATGGAAACACTGCACTTAAAAAATCTTTTAAAAATTGTATTGCTTGTACTGCCCACATTAAATCCAAATTAATTGCCCCTTAATCTTCATATTGTTCATATTGATCGCTAATTTCTCCAGACACACCAAAGTTATTCGGTGAGCATAAGAAAATATCTTGACCGACCTTTTGAATATCACCATCAAGTGCATAAACTGTTCCGCTTAAAAAGTCGATGATTCGTTTTTTCGTCGCATTGTCTACACGTGTTAAATTGACAAGTGTTGCTTTGTTGCGTTTCAATTCATCTGCAATATCTTGTGACTCTGAAAACACACGTGGTTCAACCAAATGAACTTTCGTATCATTATTAAGATTATTCATCACATTGTACTCCTTACTTTCACCATTTCTTGCAGATAAACTTCGATTATCTCGTCTAATTTCAGCAACTTTTGATTGATTTGTTTCTCTTTTACTCAACTGACTTGTCTCTTTTCCTTTTAATGAGAAAGGCATCAATGATTTTTTAGACTCGCGTTCATCTCGCGCTGGTTTTTTATCGGTCACTTGATTATTACGATGTTGTGATACTGAACGATTAGTGCTCGATTTTACTTCTGTCTCTTGTTTCACACGTTGTACAGGTTTTTCTTCAGTTTTTGGAGTTGGTTTGGCCGCTTTGTTTTCTTGTGAAGGTGCTTCTTCACTTTCGTAAAACTCTGTCTCTACCTCTTCTTCAATTTCGATTGAAAAGAAATTTTTAAAAAACTTGCCGATGGCCATCACATTCACTCCTTACTCATGATTTTACTACCGATGCGAATAAACGAAGCACCATGTCGAACTGCGATATGGTAGTCGTTACTCATACCCATACTTAGTTCCTTTAATTGTATATTGTCGGCGTTCGATAATGCAAGCCGATTACTTAATTCTTTTAGTTTTACGAATACAGACTCAATTTCTCCTTCATCATCAACATGTGGTGCCATCGTCATCAATCCGACGACTTGCACTTTTTTATACGGTTTTAACGATTCCAAAAAGTCTGCGACATCATCCACATGGAGCCCATGCTTTGATTCTTCACCAGATACATTCACTTGTATAAAACATTTGACCGGACCCTCACATTCATTCTCGATCTTTTTCGCAACGGATAAGCGTTCCAACGAATGCAAGTATTCCAAATGTTCGCTAATTTCTTTTACTTTGCGCGACTGCAATGTGCCGATAAAGTGCACGTGTGCGTCAGCAGGCAAAGCTGCGCGTTTTTCTAAAAATCCTTCAACACGATTTTCTCCAAAGTGCCTTACGCCAGCATTATAAGCTTCAAGTGTCTCTTCCACCGTATGATATTTCGTTACGACGACGACATTTGTACCATCAGGTACTTCTGATAAAACAGCCTCGTAATTTTCTTTTATTGTCAATTAGATTTCCTCCCGATAAATGCGACCGCACGACCAGTTTTTCCACCTTCCACACGATATGAGAAAAACTGTGATGTGTCCTCTGTTCCTAAATCACTTACAAAAATTTGAGATTCATCGATACCGATATTCATCGCTTGTAATTTATTGAGTTGCTTTAAATCGAGTTGATAGCCCGATTCTGTTTGTGTGAAACACGTGTCGTCTAACCCAACGTCTCGCAGACGATCGATCACACGGTCATCCACTTCATATGCATCGTGATTGATGGCTGGACCAATCAACACAGCAAGATCTTCTAACTCACCGTCATATGATTCGATTAATCGCTGTGTAATTCGCCCACTCGTGCCTTTCCATCCAGCATGTGCGAGTCCGACGAAATTGTTCTTCCGACTGTAGACATAGACCGGCACACAGTCCGCATAATTCATTGTGAGGAGCACATTTTCATCATATGTAAAAACACCATCGACGCCTTTAAGCGATTTGCCTAATGCAGCGATGTTTTTTCCTCTGTCTGCAATTGTCACTACACGTACTTCGTTGCCATGTGTTTGAATTGGACTGACCCAATCCGCAGGTTGGAAATTAATCGTATTGCCCAGACGCAACTGATTTTCATGAACGTTCTCTAGTTCATCTTTGATGTACAATGCCAAGTTTAAACTTTCATTAGGAAATTGACTGACACCTTTCAAACGTTTTGAATAACCGAATGTCACACCATCTACAATGCCACCAACGTAATAATCGTTATCTTTAAACATGTGCTCACCTCATAAAAATAGCCAGAAAGGTATGTGTACCTTTCTGGCTCATAATATCTTATCGACGACGTCTGTTTCTATTTCTTAAGAATGTTGGTACATCGCCATCATCTTCATCTACATCTTGTTCTGCACCGAAGTCGCGTTCGCGCGTTGGCGCATCTTCACGTTCAGGTGATCTTTCGCGTTGTGGTGCTGAGCCAAATGAATCTCTCATTTCGTTATCTGTCGCACGCTTGATTGGTTTATCGTTAAATCCTGTAGCGATTACAGTAACGATGATTTCATCTTCTAGTTCCGGATTAATCACTGTACCGAAGATCATGTTTACATCTTCATCTGCTGCATCTTGTACAACATCAGCAGCTTCTTGTGCTTCGAATAATGAAAGGTTCTCGCCACCAGTAATATTCATTAACACACCTTGCGCACCAACGATTGACGTTTCAAGTAATGGTGATGAAATTGCTTTTTTCGCAGCTTCAATCGCACGGTTTTCACCACTTGATACACCGATACCCATAAGCGCTGAACCTTGGTTCGACATGATCGTTTTAACGTCAGCAAAGTCTAAGTTTACTTCACCGGATACAGCGATCAAGTCTGAAATACCTTGAACACCTTGACGTAATACGTTGTCTGCTTCTTTGAATGCTTCCATCATCGGCGTAGATTTATCGACGATATCAAGTAAACGGTCGTTAGGGATAACGATTAATGTATCAACAGCAGCTTTCATTGCTTCAACACCTGCTGATGCTTGTTGTTGACGCTTTCTACCTTCGAATGAAAATGGACGTGTAACAACACCGACAGTTAATGCACCCATCTCTTTTGCAATCTTAGCAACAACCGGTGCTGCACCAGTACCAGTACCGCCACCCATACCAGCAGTAACGAATACCATATCCGCACCTTGGATTGCATCTTCAATTTGTTCACGAGACTCTTCTCCGGCTTTCTTACCGATTTCAGGATTAGCACCTGCGCCAAGTCCACGTGTTAATTTTTCTCCGATTTGAATCTTGCTCTCAGCTTTAGATAAATTCAATGCTTGACCGTCTGTGTTAATTGCGATGAATTCAACATTTTGCATGCCATCGTCAATCATACGGTTAACCGCATTGTTACCGCCGCCGCCTACACCAACAACTTTTAATGATGCCATATGATTAAACCCCTGTTCAAATTCTAACATTATTCATTTCCCCCATTATCTTAATTACTCAAATAGATTTCTAAATAGTTTTTTGAAGTATTCGCCTTTAGTTTCTTTTTGTTCTTCAACCGAGTGTTGTTCTTCTGGTTCATGAGGTGTTTCAACTTGAGATTCATCGTCATCGTCAGCTTCACGTTCGTCCCCATCATAACCATAGTCCTCTTGTTCAAAAGTCTCTGGTTCCGATTCTTGCAATGGTTCTTTATCTTCAGTAACAACATCTTTCTCAGGTTGTATGAATGATGGTGTTTCATCGACTGGTTCCGAACTTTCTTTGCGTTCTGACGGTGGTGCTGATTCTACTTTTTTCGGTTCTTTTTTACCTAGTCTAGAATCGTTTTCTTCACGTCTCATTTTGAAAATATTCGAGAAGAAATTGCCTTCCTCATGCGTTTGTTCTTCCTGTGTTTCTTCAATACCTTCATGATTATCAATTGTAACATAATCAAGTAGTTCATCAAATAGTATAGCAGACGAAATAGTTGAAATGACACTTGAAAATTCGGGTTTTCTAGCACCCATTTGATTTGGAATATGAATTCGTACTTTTTCAGCGACTAAATCTTGAACAAGTTCTTTCACACCCGATAGATTGACTGTACCACCAGTAAGGACGAAACCGCCGCTTACGCGATTGATTTTGTTCGCTTCCAGCGCTTTAAATACTTCGGTCAGCGTTTCTTCAAGTCTGAGTTCAATGATATCTGCAAGATCTTTTGCTGTAACTTCCAAGTCTTCTGAGTTATCACGCTGAGGGATTTTGATAATATCTTCATCATTTGCATGATCATAAAATGCATGACCATATTGATGTTTTAAACGTTCTGCTTGTTCATAGTTTGTATTGAATGCTTCAGATAAGTCGGATGTGATTGCCATACCACCGTACGGAACGGCGCCGAGTGCACGAAGTGATCCGCGTTCATAGTATGCATATTGTGTAATTTCGTGGCCAACATCGATGATAACCGACCCAAGTTCGATTTCTGATTCACTTAAAATATGCTCAAAATTGGTCGCATCTGAGAAGAGTTCGAGTACTTCAAGACCAGCATCTTCAACACATTTTACGATATTGATGAGTTGTGAGCGGTTTTTAAGTACCGCACCTGCATGTATCGATAATGATTCCGTTGCAATCATCTCTTTTGGATCTACAACTTCATGTAGATTATCGACTTTGAAATATATCGGAAAAACATTGACAACCTCATGGTCTGGGTCGTTAATTTTTTCTCGAATATTCTCGAGTAAATCTTCGATATGTGTACCGTTAATTTCTGTTGGTTCACCATTGAAATTCAATTGATTTTCTTCGAACACCAACAGAGAGTCGGTTGTTGGTATTTTGAGAAATACTTCATCCAGATCGACATCGGATGAAATTTTCGCTTTTTTAACTGTATCAGTAATCGCACTTCGTACGGCTTCGAAATTACTGATATTCCCTTTAATTACACCATCTGTGTATGTCTGTCCTGTTCCGATGATATTCACACCTTCATGGAACTTTTCACCGACGACTGCTTTAACACTCGATGACCCAATATCAAGGGCAACATAATAATGTTTATCCACAAGTTGACCTCCTAGTTGGTGACTTTTTAATCTATTCTTTAGTTTACATTATACGCTTTTGAATGTGTACTACATTATTACCCACTCTAACAATTTTAATACAACTGTAACGTTATATCAAAGTTATTCCCTCAAAACAAGCGTTTGACATCAGCAATGTCAGTGTAACGCTATTTATATTCTAAACAAGATAAAAAATCATTGCACACTGAAGCTCTCAAAAACCGCTTCAAGCGGTGCAACAAGCGCGTCTCGTCGTTCTTGCTCAGCTTGTGACAATGACTCACCATAAATCGATGCCATTAACTCACGTGCCTCACTGCTAGAGTATGGTAAAAAACTGTTCCCGACTTCAAGATCAATCACACCGGCTGAGATATCTTCTATCTCTCCACGCAAGTTCATGTAGTAGCCGAACTTGTCACTGAATGTCTCGATGTCTGCAATGACCACTTGTCCATCGTTCATATAGAGCTGGATGCGAGACTTATTATCTCCTATCGGTCGTGCGTAAATCTCTGAAATATTTGCAACGATTTCTTCGTCCAGCGCACCGAGTGATCCGAGCATAGGCCGTATATTATCTTGATCGAAATGATAGAGCAGTGGTCCTAATGTCGGTGACTCTACTGCATTCAGAACCATATAACCACTTTCTTGCAACGGATAAAACCCTTCATCACTGGGTAAGTATGCAACCGTTCTCACTTCTAAAATATGTATATTAATCGTGCCGAATCCTTCTTTGGTCACGATTGCTGACTCGATTAATGGTATTTCTTCGAGCTGCTCTACGACGCGTTCCGGCTGGATAAAGTACATCTTATCCCCTGTTCTTACGCCCGACAATTCATAGACTTCGCGCGCATCTAACTGACTGTTACCCCCGACGTTGACTTGATCAAGTGTACTCAGCGGTGTAATCAAATAAAAAAGCAACACAATTGCCGCTAGAAAGGCGCAGTATATCATCACACGCAGCGCCACTTTGTTATTGTTTTTATCTTCTGAGTATTCTTTCGTCTCCCCGTTTGAACCAATTCTAAACTTATCTAGATCGATGATTTTCTTGTGCTTCGTTGGTTGTTCATCTACTTTAGATGTTTTCTCATCTACTTTTGGATTTGTCGAATAGAGCACATGCTCCTCTTCAATCAATACAAACTGTCGCGTTTTCTTCTCTTTTTTCGGTCGGGTTGGTATGACACTATGGGAACTGCGATTGCTTTTTAATTTGTTGCGTAAGTCACGTGTTTCTTTACCTGGCCGCATAGTGTCACCTCCCAATACTTAATTGTTTAACTGATTGACCGCATCTTTAAAATGGTTGCCGCGCACTTCGTAATCTTTATATTGATCCCAACTCGCACAAGCGGGTGAAAACAGAACAGTATCACCACTGTCTGACACGCGATGCGCTGCTTCCACTGCATCAAATGGATTTTCTATAATTTCACAGGGAATGTTTTGTTCATGAGCAAATGCCATTAATTTATCTTTAACTTCGCCATACGCAAACAGCTGTTTGACATGTTCGACATACTCTGCGAGCTCATCGAATGATTGCCCGCGATCCATACCACCTGCAATCCACACGATCGGTGTGTTAAAACTGCGCAATGCAAATGATGTTGCGAGATTATTAGTTGCTTTAGAGTCGTTGAAATAACTGACGCCACCGATTTGAGCAACACGCTCCATGCGATGTGAAATACCACTGAACGTTGACAATACTTCACGAATGACACCCGTAGATACATCAAAATATTTTGCGGCAAGTATACTTGAAAAAATATTTTCTAAATTATGTACGCCTTGTAACAACACATCATCGAGTTTGATGACAGTATCACCTTTGTACATAATCGTATCGTTTTCTAAATACACATCGCCTTCTTGTGATTCAACAGAGAAGTACTTAACTGTTTGATTTGTAACGTTAGGCACGAGCATTGATTTTTGTCCTTCATAGAAGACGACTAAATGCTCATCTTTTAGATGATTCAACAAGTTCAATTTTGCGCTTTGGTAATTTTCAACTGTTTGATGGTAATCGATATGTGCTTCATATATATTCGTAAACACCGCGACGTCAACCGACAAGTTACGCAAGCTCATCAGTTGAAAGCTCGATAGTTCGATAACCATAATGTCATCTTCTGTTGCTTCAAGGGCTGCTTGACTCGCTGGGTAACCGATGTTACCACATAGTATCGGACGCTTGCCGGCCGCAAGTAAAAATTCACCGATTAAGTGCGTGACCGTCGTTTTACCATTCGTACCTGTAATACCGATGATTGGACATTTGGCAATCAACCCAGCCAAATCGACTTCCGTAATAATCGGAATATTGCGTTTTATCGCTTCTTGTAAAAACGGAATTGTAAATGGCACACCAGGATTCTTCACGATTAACTCTGTATCATTTAAGATGCTGAGTGGATGATGGCCATCGATAATGTCCACATCTTCATTATTTAAGCGTCTACGTGTATCTTCATCGACGATAACCTCGTTTGTCGTTAACGTAATATTCGCTCCGAGTGAAATCAATGCATCAATCGCACTTTTACCACTGCGTCCAAACCCTAGCACACAAACATTTTTACCACGAAGTTCTGAAGTTTCCATTTACATCACTCCTAGCCATACACCGATTGCCCCGAACACAAGTCCAACAGACCAGAAGACGATGACGATTTTCCACTCGCTCCAGCCGACTAGTTCAAAATGATGATGGATCGGTGTCATTTTAAATATGCGCTTACCTGTTAACTTAAATGATGCGACTTGTAACATCACTGACGCTGTTTCGATAACGAAAACGATACCGATGATCAAGAGCAGCACACTTTCGTTGAGCATGATTGACACAGTAGCAAGCATCCCACCGAGTGCGAGTGAACCTGTATCACCCATAAATAGCTTCGCTTTATTTTTATTGTAGATGAGGAAACCGATTAAACTCCCGATGACAACGAGTAAAAATAGTGAAAGTTCAAACGCATCCGTCATAATTGCAATCGCTAAAAATGAACCGAATGCGATAATTGATAACCCAGTTGCCAACCCATCAAGACCATCCGTTAAATTCACTGCATTAGAAAATCCAACTTGCCAGAAAATAATCCATAAGACAAACAAAAATCCTAATGGAATATCAATGCCCGTTCCAGGAATATTTAATGTCGTACTGATACCATCGATGTTGATGATAAAAAAGTACACGATGACTGAAATGACAATCTGCGCTAAAAACTTCTGCTTGCTTGAAAGTCCTTCATTTTGTTTTTTGACAACGATGATGTAATCATCAATAAATCCAATCAAGCCGAATCCAAGTGTAACGATGAGCATGACGAGTATCGTTGACTTTTCTTCAACGATGAATAATAAGATGATAGACGTGAGAATAATCGGGATTAAAAACGTCAAGCCACCCATCGTTGGTGTCCCGGTTTTCGCCATGTGTGACTGCGGTCCTTCCAGTCGAATCGATTGTCCGAATTTCAATCGTTTTAATAATGGTATGGTCAATGGCACTAATATTGCCGTTAAAATTAATGGACCAATTAAATAAGTCAGGAATATTTGTAGATTCATGACATCCTCCTAGTTTTGATAATCAGATTGTAAAGTAACTTCGAGCGTTGTATCTTCATCAATGACAGTTCCAGCTTCGATCGATTGACTCGACACGTACCCTTCTCCATTCATCGATAGGTCGATGTTTAACATTTCAGCGAGCGCATACATATCACGCTTTGATACACCAGTTAAATCCGGCATGGTCTTTGTACCATCCGTGACGATAAAGAAATGCTCAAACCCGTATAACTTACCGGATTTCGGATACTGATCAACGACTTCTGTACCATCACCAATAATAACATTTTTCTCTTCTCTGTGTGAAAATTCACTTTTAAGGTTTTCAACATTTAATCCGGTGAAATCACGCACATCATCGACATTGACGAAGTTCGTATCCGACGCTTCATTGGCATCTAAATATTTAAGCGTGCGTTCTGTTACAGTAGTAAATCCAAGAGACACACCATAATCCCAGGCATCGGATTGATTTTCTGTCGGTAGACGCAGCACATAATAGACGACAATTTCTGGATCTTCAACGGGTGCGTAACCCATAAACGACGTGAGATATTGATAGTCACCAAACAGGTAACCACCATTCTCCTCATCGATGATTTGTGCAGTTCCTGTTTTCCCACTCACTGTATAATCATCAATCATAAATGCACGGTTACGATTCGTGGAACCATCCACCATCGTGTTTAACTCTTTAATCGTCTCCGCTGCCGCTTCCTCTGAAATCACCTGTCTTACTTCAGTCTCCTGACCTTCATAGACAACTTCCCCACTGTCTGAATCTGTTACTGATTTCACAACATATGGTTTTTTCATCATACCATCGTTAAAAATCGCAGTCGCGCCTTGCATCATTTGGATTGGAGTAACCGTAATACTTTGTCCGAATGATACGGATTTTTTATCGAGTTCGTATTGCCAGTTAATAATACCAGCAGCTTCGTTTAAAAATTCAGAGTTTGTCGTTTGTCCGAAGCCGAAGTCATGATAGTACTCGAGCATCTCGTCAGTACCAACTCGATCTTGCAGCGTCATCATCAGTGCGTTAGATGAATATTGCATCGCTTCGTTGTACGATAAAGTACCCCAACCATCGGGATCCCAGTCATTGATAACAGTATCTCCAACGGTAAACGAACCAGTCCGTACCGTGTCATCTGGGTCATACTCACCGGCATCGATCGCTGCAGCGAGTCCAAATATTTTAAATGTACTACCCGGCTCAAATGCAGTTTGATACAACACATTCGACCATGACTGGTCCAATCCTTCGCGTGTATCCGGATTAAATGAAGGGCGCTGCCCCGTCGCTAATATCTCACCTGTCTTTGCATCCATCACCGTCGCAAACACTGCTTCTGGTTCGAAGTGCTCATCCATTTCATCGAGTGAATCTTCTAAAAACAACTGAATGTTTGAATCAATCGTCAATTTTACCGTATGCCCATCATGTGCTTCACTCGCCGTGTCCGAATTTGGCACGACATAGTTCCATAGATCTTGAGTAAAGTCGATGCGGCCATCCGTGCCGATAAGATAGTCATCAAACGCTGCTTCAATGCCCATCTGACCAACGAGATGATTCGTCTGACTATTCTTTTCAGCAAGCCCAATCAAGTTTGAAGCGAAGTCACCATTCGGATAAAAGCGGCGTTTATCCTGTTCTAATACAAGCCCTTGGATGTTCGCATCTTCAAGAGCGCGCTTTTCATTATATGTAAGATTTCTACCGGCCGTACCGAACTCTACTTGGAAGCGTGAATTTTCTACACCATATTCAATTGTCTCTCTCACTTCTTCGTAATCCAGCTCGATGATGTCAGACAGTTGACGAGAAACTGTGTCTATGTCTAACGGCTCGTCTAAATAAGCTTCATCCGTAATGACCGCAGCGTTGTAAGTCACCATGTCACTGGCAAGCACGTTACCGTTGCGATCGACGATATTACCACGGTCCGCCTCATTAATTGCGACACGCAAATACTTCGCTTCCCCGTGCGCGATTAAATCCTCATCATTGAGCGATTGCGTCGTCATGAGGATTGTGTATTGAACGATAAGAACTAAAAAAAACGCTCCGATACCCAAGGTTACGAGGAGCGCTCCAACATTTAGTTTCTTTTTGCGTTGTTTTAAATTCGATTTACTCATTTTTCTCAACAACCCTTATATTACTGTTATTCATCGTTAGTCCGAGTTCATTCGCCTTATCGTAAATACGTTCATGACTTGCTAAGTGATTCACCTCAGTTTCAAGTTCTGTGATTTCACCTTGCGTCATGTAAATGGCATTCTCGAGTTCTGTTTTTTCTGCTTGCATCGTGAAGCTATCCGATTTCAAAGATAGCACAAAAAGTAATAATATCGCAATCGTCACAACAAGCGCTGCGTAAACGAACAATTCCATCATGGATAAACCGACATTTCTTTGAATCTTTACAGTTTTCGTCGCAGGTCTTGGTTGTTGTCTACGCTCGGGTGCTGTTTGGGGTGCAGTATTCCATTGTTGATACGCTTGATGCGGTTCTCTCATTGCCATAATATCACTCTTTTCTATCTCTCGTTAAATTTGTTTTTCTGCAATTCTTAGCCGTGCACTCCGTGCTCTCGGGTTATGTTCTAGATCATATTCAGATGCAGTGATTGGTTTGCGATTCACGCGTTTTAATGTAATTTGATAATCATCGGGTATGAACGGTAAGTTCTTTGGTAAATCCGGACCTTTTTCATATTCCATAAACATTTGTTTACATATGCGATCTTCTAATGAATGGAATGTGATCACTGCCACGCGACCATGCTTGTTCAGTCGGTCGATGGCATCTTCTAGTGAACGTTCAAATACACCGAGCTCATCATTCACCGCAATTCGAATCGCCTGGTAAACACGCTTGGCTGGGTGGCCACCCGTGCGTCTAAATTTTTGTGGAATTTTTGATTTGATAATCTCTGTTAATTCTGTTGTTGTTTCGATGGGTTTTATCTGTCTGACACGTTCAATTTCACGTGCAATTTGTTTAGAAAATTTCTCTTCTCCGTAACGGAAAAAGATGGATACAAGTTCTTCATAGCTGTAATTGTTGACGACCTCATATGCGTCAAGGTGCTGCCTACGATCCATACGCATATCAAGACGCGCTTCTTTAGAGTGACTAAAACCACGCTCCGTCATATCGAGTTGAGGACTCGATACACCGAGGTCATACAGTACGCCATCCACTTTATCGATGCCGAGTTTATCGAGTGCATGTCCGAGGAATTCAAAGTTGTCATGCACGAGTGTAAGGTTCTCGTAAGCCCCGAGTTTCTCTTTTGCATTTTCAATTGCTATATCGTCTTGGTCAAAGCTGATTAAACGGCCGGTCGTGAGTTTATCGAGTATTGCTTTAGAATGCCCGCCACCACCGAGCGTCGCATCGACATATATACCGTCAGGCTTAATATTTAAGCCTTCAACTGATTCATCTAACAAAACTGTCTCATGCTTAAACATCGCTGACCTCCTATAATTCAAAATCGATTAAGTCTTCTGCAATATCCTCAAAGTTATCTTCAGAATCCGAATAGAATGATTGCCATTCTTCTTCTGCCCAAATTTCAATGCGGCTTGACACACCGATAACGACACAATCTTTTAATAACGTTGCATATTCTCTTAAGTTTGCTGGAATGTTAATTCTTCCGGTCTTGTCCATTTCGACAACTGTTGCACCAGAGAAGAATATACGCATAAATTTACGCGCATCTTTTTTTGTTAACGGAAGAGTTTTCATCTTTTCCTCGATCTTTGCCCATTCGTCCATCGTATAGCCGAACAAACACTTATCAAGGCCTCGCGTGATGACAAATTGTTCAGTCAGCGACTCACGAAACTTGCTCGGGATAATCATGCGGCCCTTCGTATCCAATTTTTGTTGGAATTCGCCCATAAACATATTTGCCACCCCCTCTTCTTAGTAACTAATTTACCACAACTCCCCACAATCCTCCACACATTTCCACAAATTTAGAGAAATTTTATTGGAAATAAAAAAAGCGCCACTCATCTGAAAGTCAGATAAGTGGCGCTGTTGCTGATTTTATAAGGTTTTTATTAGAACTAAATCCGTTGTGTAAGAAAGTGGGGGAATTTCCCACATTTTGTTCGTCATTTCGAACATATGGTATTTTCTTTCCTGCAAAGTGGAGAGCGGGAACAAAAGATCACAAATAGAATCTAGTTTATTGAGCTCAGCACGCACTTTACGCTTTTGTTCAAGTTTGTAGCGACGCTCTAAATAATCGAGCTGCTTTAATTGGTTTTCTTCGTTGGATTTCACGAGCGATTCTTTTTCATTGTCGATTGACTTATGCAGCGGCACGTATAGTGACGTGAGCCCGTCGCGAATATCTTCGATCGCCTTGATGACGTTGTTGTCGATTTCTTTTTTGATGATTGCCTGTTTTTTTGACGCGACTCGTTGCTTTAAATCATTACCGATCGTCAGGTCATTATCTTGTAAATAACGCGTCGTCGACTCCGTCGTATACATGAACTCCATGCGCTTCATGATGATTGGCATCGGCATATCAAGATACTCAAACACTTTATATATCTCACCCCAATATTTCACTTCTGCCCCACCGCCAACAAACATCAACGTGTTGAACAACATCTCTTGCATGATCGGTCGCGTCACCACATTGTTGCTAAACTCGTGTGGTGAATCTTTTAGCAGCTTGAGGAGCTCTTGATTATCGTGTGTAGTTGACGAGACAAGTTCCCTGTTTGTCGTTGCATTGATAAACAGATGCATATCCGTATCCGTTTCAATCGTCGGATTCGTGTTTGTTTCTTTATTGAAGTCGTCTTGACCCGTGCGAAACGCTTGATCGATTTGTTCAGATTCATTGATTAAACGTTCGAAGAACGGCTGTTCAAGCGCACGAATTGCTTTTGAGTGACTATTAACGATGAGCAGACCTTCATCTTTAAACAGCGCATGAACAATCGCATGGAATAGCTCCGTCCAATACGTGTTGTCATCAATCATGTCGTAAATATCATTGATGAGCGATTTGTGGATTTTCGAGTCACCCGTCATCTTGATGATTTCAGTAAACGTATTGCGCATCGCTTTTTTATCGTATTCATAAAAGCCGACACTCATCGGCACATTTAAATTCGGCTTATACGCCACCTTCTTCACACGTTTATGCTGCTTATCATAAACGTATGTGTGGTTGACCTCTTCGAAATCATGATCCTCACCAGCAATCCAAAACACCGGCACCGCATCGTAGTTATACTTCTCCTTCACTTCCTTTTGCAGGATAAAAATCGTGTAGACTTTGTGGAGAATATATTGAGGACTAACGAGTAACCCAGCCTGCTGACCGCCGATAATCACTCTGTGGTTATTTTTTAATTTATTGAGGTTCTCCTGTTGTTTTTTTGAGATGCCGAACGGTGCCATCTCCTCTTCGATGATGTTGGCGAGCGCTTCAGTATGATCGTGCGCTGGACGATTCGCCACTTCATCGATTGATGATTGATTGAATTCTAAATTTTGGTAAAACTTTTGAGTCGAAGCTTCGCGATTGATGAAACTTTGAAGCATCGCATCCGTGTTCAGTTGTAAACAGTCGTAGTTCATAACATTACCTCAGTTAATTTTATAGATAATTAAAATTATAAGTATCTTTCAATAAGAATTCAAACTTGTGAGACTGGTTGAGGTGGTGAATTCGGGGGATGGGTGATTTTGTGGATTGAAGGGTGAGGTGATAGCATATCTAGCTCGACTATGTAGAATCACAGGATTATGCAATCGCTCCTCTCATAAACTTGAGAGCTCACAGCTTTATGCAATCCCCTTTCTCATAAACTTGACAGCCCACAGCTTAACGCAATCGCCTCTCTCATAAACTTGAGAGCCCACAGCTTTATGCAATCGCCTTTCTCGTAAACTTGAGAATCCACAGCTTTATGCAATCGCCTCTCTCATAAATTTGAGAAGCCACAACTTTACACAATCCCCCCTCCCAAAAACTTGAGAAGCCCCAGCTTCACGAAATCGCCCTTCTTACAACCAAAAAAAAAAAGAAACCCACCATAAAATGAGTTTCCAGATCAATTCTTCAATAATATTAGTTTGCGACTACGTCTTCGCCTTTGTAGCTTCCGCATGACTTACATACGCGGTGAGATAATTTCATCTCGCCACAGCTCTTACATTCAACCATTCCTGGTACAGATAAGTTTAAATGCGTACGACGTTTTCTTTTACGTGTTTTTGAGGTTCTTCTTTTAGGTACTGCCATGATTACTAATCCTCCTTACTTTCCTTCTCTACATCACCGAATAGTGATTGTAATTTAGATAATCTTGGGTCTATCGCTTTTTCTTCAGATTCAGAACTTTTTTCAAGATCTTCTTCAGAAATTACTGACCAATTTTCCCCGCTACTTTCTACAAGAGTATCACTCTTTGTATACTGCGTCGGAATACTGATCACAATTAGTTCTCTCACAATTGCTGTTAGGTCAATTGTATGATCAACGAAATGAATGTTGTCATCTGACTCTTCGTCTGGGTCCTGTAATTCATCAAAGATTTCGGTTGACTGCACGGATATTGGAACAGTTATCTCTTCTGTCGTTCTGCTATCCAGCATGACAATCGAAGTTTCGATGTCCAGATTGAACGTGACGCGTGTCGAACCGACATGCATCGTTCCGCCAACAGACGTGACTCCAATGGAAACAACATCTCTACGATTTGAAATTTCATTAAATTGAACTTTCTCATCAAGCTCTAAAGTATGATTTGTATACTTTTTAAGCTGTGATAAAGACCATTTCATTTACATTCACCTCTTAGGAGCACAAAGAATATTCTACTCAAAATAGATTGAACTGTCAAGTTTTTTTCTTAACATGATTTATTTTCTAAATCTTGGTATAGTACCCTTATTAAGGAGGCGACGCAGATGATTATCAACGCGCTCATCACAGAGTACAATCCGTTCCACAACGGCCATATTTACCACATTGAATCATCAAATGAACTGACGAATCCCGACGTCACGATTGCAATCATGAGCGGTCAGTTTACGCAGCGTGGTGAAATTGCGATTACTGATAAGTTCACCCGAGCTGCTGAAGTCATCAAGCATGTGGACCTCGTCGTCGAACTCCCATTATATCATGCCATCAGCTTTGCGGATGACTTTGGGGCTGGCGCAGTTCAAATTGCTGATAAACTGCAAGCGTCACACATTATTTTTGGCAGTGAGTCTGGTAGTATCGCTACGCTTTCGCACGCTTTAAACATGCTCGACGATGATGAGACGGACGCGCGCATTAAAAGTTACATGCAAGACGGATATACGTATGCGCGCGCAGTCAGTGAAGCGCTCGGCGAAGATGTTTTATCTGCCAACAATATATTGGGCCTATCTTACATGAAGGCGATTCAGCGGTACGCGCCGCACATCACGCCACTCACGATTAAGCGGACTGGGAATGCGTTCAACGATCCCGCACTCAGCGACAAACAATTCTCGAGCGCGACTTCGATTCGCAACGCCATTCTCTCTGGAAATGCGGAGCGGGCGCGCCAGTTTATGCCGGGTGAGCTGCTCGACAACATCGCGCGCCCAACCGACAACAATGCGTTGTTTGCGATATTGAAGACGATTATCCTCACACACGATGCTGAATCTCTGCGTAAGATTTACACGATGGACGAAGGGCTCGAACATCGCCTACTTTCTCACATTCGCGATGCGACATCGTATGATGAATTTCTGCACGCTGTGAAAACGAAGCGCTATACGCGCACGCGGTTGAATCGTCTGATGATGTACATCTTGCTCAATATCACAAAGGACAAGTTTGCAGCATACGAAATCCCGAACGCCGTGCGTGTCCTCGCCATGAATAAAGTCGGCCAAAACTATTTACAAAAGATTAAAAGTGACGTGAGGATTGCAACAAATGTCAACCGTCAGAACGCGCACTATTTTACCCCTGAAATTATGGCGACTGATATTTACAATACTGTAACGGGTGTTGACAAGAATGACTTCAACACACCGGTCATCATTCGTGATTAAACTTTTTAGCAAGTGCGGCTTCAACGACTGGTGGTACGACATCTTCGACTTTACCGTTGTATTTGGCCACTTCTTTAACAATAGACGATGAGATGAATGAATAATTATTATTCGTCATCATATAGATCGTTTCTATTGAGCTATCGAGCTTGCGGTTCATCGATGTGAGCTGCATCTCGTACTCAAAGTCACTGACGGCACGCAGACCACGAATGATGGCACGCGCGTTGACGGACTGACAAAAATCAATCAGCAATCCATTAAAACTGACGACTTCAACATTATCTAAATTCTTCGTTGTTTCTCGTATCAATTCCAATCGCTCTTCGACATCAAACAACCCTTGTTTCGAAGAGTTTTTTAATACTGAAACATAGAGCGTATCGAACACTTTACTCGAGCGTTCGATAATATCTAAATGGCCATATGTAATCGGATCAAAACTGCCTGGTACAACTGCAATCCTCTTCACATCACTCACCTACCCTTAAAATATTGACACGCACCGTGCCATAATCAACATCTTTCACACTAACCAGAGGTCCGACATTGTAATCTTCATCTTTCGATGATTCCACAATGACTGTCCCATCATTTTTTAATACATCACACGATAAAATTGCAACGAGCACTTTATCGATCAATCCTTTGTTATATGGTGGATCAACAAAAATATAATCAAACTGACGCTCGCGTTTCTTGAGTGCTTTTAGCGCACGCAAGTAATCATTTCTGAAAATTTGAATATCCTCATCCATTTCTTCAGTGTTGGCGTACAGCATTTTGACTGCATCTTTCGCACCATCAATAAATACCGCCTCAGTTGCACCACGAGAGAGTGCCTCGATACCAAGCGCGCCACTCCCCGCAAATAAATCGAGGACACTGCCATCAATCGTTCCGAGAATGTTAAAGATGTTCTCGCGCACTTTATCGGTTGTAGGGCGTGTATCATTACTTTTTAGTGTTTCAATTTTTTTAGATTTATATTTACCACTTATGATTCTCATGTCATCACCTACGACAAAATTTGTTAAAATGGATGCTGGGAGATGATAACATGCAAAAGTACATCGAGCTCGGCCGTGGATATGCCGAGATTTTCGAATTGGAACAACTCATTCAATACAATAAACCACGCATCGATAAAGCCATTCTACTCACACATGGTGAAACACCCGCAACATTTTTACTCATCATGCAACCTGCACGCGACCATTTTCAAGCGGTCTATACGATTTACAAAGGTATCTCAATGAGTGAACCACAGAAAAAATTGAGCCTTATAAAATCATGGCTCAAAGATGCTGACATACAGCTCGTGACATTTGATACGAAGCATCCAGATGAATTTTACGAACCTGAACAATATTATCAATATATCACTGGGATTTTGCGACTCAATCATTTAATTCCAAATATGCTGTAATTAAATGACGCGGTAATCCTTCGCTTCGTAATCCTCTTTCTCATAAGTACGTGCAATATTTTTGTACTCGCTCGTCAGCACTTTTGTCACATATTTCAGTTGATTTAACTGATTTAATGTATGATCTAGGTCCTCTTCATTGATATACGTCAGTAAATAACGTTGGTTTTTGTTGACGTATATCAAATGACCAAATCGTTTTAACTGCCGTATGAATTTATTATGTTTATAATAAATGTATATCCCGATTCTTTTTTGAATCATTTCAATCACCTTACATATTCATATTAAATTTATGATAACACTTAAAGCGTTGATTGAACATATTAAATAGGAGGTACAGCATGAAAGCATTGCGTAATTTTATCGTATTTCTAACAATTGTTTATACCGCTTTTAACGTATTCACTCGCTTGAGAAGTGATGTGCGAATCAAGCCACTGCGTCCCTACTTCAAACATCGAGGACCGTATATTTTTGCACACCGAGGTGGAGCTGGAGAAGCACCAGAACATACAATGGCCGCATTTAACAATGCGGACGCTGCAGGTGTAAGTGGATTTGAGATCGACATCCGCTTAACGAAAGATTTAGAAATCGTTGTGATGCATGATCTATATGTAGACCGTACATCGAATGGAAGTGGAAAAGTGAGTGACTTGACGCTAGAAGAACTACGAGAACTCGACTTTGGCTACCACTTTAAAGATGCGAATGGGAATTATATTTTCCGTGATGTCGACACTGCTAAAATCGTAACATTGCGAGAACTGATTGAGTCGTTCCCGAATCAGCTCATAAATATCGATATAAAAGATGAGCCTGACACGATTGCAGGTAAATTGGTTCCAAAAATTTTAAGTGACTTAATTATAGAATTTGATGCCGAAGAACGCATACTCGTCACGAGCTTCCATGGTGATCAAATCCAGCGATTTAAATTACATGCCCGCGATAAAGTCGCGACAGGCGCTGGAGTAGAAGAAGTTCGAAGAGGTTACTTCCTGTATCTATTCGGTCTCGGTCACTTGTATCACCCGAATACAACAACATATCAAATCCCAGTAAACTTTGGTCTACTTAGACTTGATAACGCACATTTCATTCAGTATTTAACGAACTTAAATGTTGTCGTCGGTTATTGGACGATTAATGATTTGGATGAGATAGAACGCTTAATCAATAATGGTGCTCATACAATCGTCACCGACTTCCCAGGCTTGACAGAGCATGTAAAAGAAACAATCAATTAGTTTAAATAAAAAAACATTTGACCAGAAAATTTTGGTCAAATGTTTTTATTTTAGCTTGCTGTTGAACACCCACAGCTTCCGCCGGTGCTACAACCGCCGCCAGATCCAACTGCAAACAATGGATTTGAACTGACGATATTGACGTGTTGACTAATCCCAATACCAGCTTCATACAATACAGTATCCAGCATGGTTTGAAGTTGGAATTCCGCACGTCTGAACTCTATGACTGATTCGTTCATATCTAAAGTCTTTTTCGCTTTGTTTAATGCACGACGCTTTTCAGAAAAATCTGGGTGATACTTACCGAAACGCGACACCTCTTCAAAGTCTTCCTTTAAACGATTGAACGCTATTATAAGTGATTGAGCATTTTTATCTTGTTCGAGAATGATGGACTGCTTTACAAAATTGACATAAGGCTCTGACTGTTTGATTTTGTCGATAATGACATCAATTTGATCAAGTATTTCTATAGTTTCTGTCGTATTCATCGCATTCACCTCTTGATAATATGGTATCATAATATTGAAGTGTATAGTAAACCAATTCAAAGTTGTAATGATGATTGCAACGACAACGAATTTGTCATAAAATTATATTGATATCGATTAAGGAGGAAGACACATGATTTTTGAAAAATCAGGTATTGAACTACTTGTTGTACCACAAGCAGTTTTACACAACACGATGAACAAACATGGCCTTGTACTTGGTGGTCATTGGGACTACGAACGCATGACATTCGATTTTAAATATGAAGTGCCAGAAGGTATTTACTATTTAAGATTCCCTGCATATTCAATCGAAGGTGATGTTGGCGCACGCGCTGCAACATTACAATTGATGGAACCATACATGGGTAAACACTACTATCCAACAGGTATTGAATACGGTGAAGACGAGCACTTCCCAGACCGCATTGTCGATCATGCCGTACAAAAAATCCGCGACATCCATGCGGATCTATCTACACTACGTGTATAATTTAATTTGAGGTTGGCTCTACCACAACGCATTGAGTTGCGTTGTGGTTTTTTGTTTGTTTTGAGGATAAAGATCTGGGTTAACCTGGGGTTGTTGATTTGAGATTGATTTGCGTTCCAATGAGAGTAGCTCACTGACGCGCAGATTGATCTGCGTTCCAATGGAACTGGCTCACTGACTCGCAGATTGGTTTGCGTTCCAATGAAACTTCCTCACTGACACGCAGATTGATCTGCGTTCCAATGAAACTCGCTCACTGACACGCAAACGGATTTGCGTTCCAATGAAACTCGCTCACTGACA
>DYYI01000021.1:0-14681 GCA_020741755.1 Aliicoccus persicus
GTTGTCATCATCATCGTCATCGTCGTTGTCGTCGTCATCATCAAAGTAGTCATCGTCGTCATCATTATCATCGTCAAAGTCGTCGTCATCGTCATCTGATCCACCTACTGCGCTTGGATCAAACGCTTCAATGTTAGCACGAATTGCATCACGATGTTCGTCTGAATCGCCATCTCTTGTTTCGATTTCAAACTCAATGATTGATAAGTCTTCTGCATTGATTTCTAATTCAATATCAAGATGATCATCTGTGATATCTACTTCGTAAATAATAACGCCATCATCTTCATCTAAATCAATGTCTTCGATGATTCCATCAAAGTATTCTCGCGTTGACTCGACTAATTCTTCAATTGAAGCAATTTCGCCATTAAACTTAGCAAGTTCTTCTTCATCTAAGTCGTTATCACTTTCAGTCTCAGATTCAAGGATTTCAAGGGTCGTTGCATCAATTTTAATCTCGAAATCTTCTGTATCAGATTCCATTTCTATATCGTAATAGTGGCCGTCTCTATATCGATCTAAATCGACTTGTGTGACAACACCTTCAAATTCACCACGTGCAACTTCAATCACTTCAAGAATGTCAACAAACTCAGCGTAATCACCTGTAACAACAGCGAACTCAAAGTCTAATGGTGTTGCTTCCGTCGTATCGTCTTGTGCAGATGCTACATTAGCAGCACCAAGTAACAACATTACTGAAAGGCCAGCTGTCAATAAGTTTCTTTTCTTCATTCTCTATTCCTCCATTTTTTGATTGCTCACACAATCTAAGATGTAGCATATCCACCCAAAGACTAACACATTTTAAAATTAAAATGTGATTGAAAGCCTTTAAGAGTTTGTAGGAATAACGCTACCTACAAATAATAAATACCCGTTAGGAACTTAAATTAATCTTACAAAGATGTGACAGGTTTGTTTGATTCAAAAAAAGAGCTGAAGTTATACTCAACTTCAGCTCTCCAATAATTAGTAGAATAAATTCTACATATACCTATTTGTTCCATTTCTTTTACGTTAGCAACTGCTGTCCAATTCAGTGCTAGTTCTAGTGCTTACTGTTCGTCAGCAGGCTCGAGATCTTCTACTTCTTCAACAGACTCATCAGGTTCTAAATTATCATCAACTTCACTGTCATCTGTACAAGCTGCTAGAGCAAATACTGAAGTTAATCCTAAAGCTAACATCCATTTTGAAAGTTTCATAATTTACATCTCCTATTTTACTGCATATTGCTGTTTCGATAATTCGAATCAGCTGATAGTTATATAATATACAACAAAAGGTATATTTATCATTAAAATATAATTAGAATACTATAGTAATTCTTTAAAAATTAAAAAAGACAGCCAAAAACGACTGTCTTTTGCACATTATTCTAAGATTTTTATACCAATTTTATTCATTTACGAACTCAACATCTTCAAATCTTACATCTCCAACAGGTGTAATTGTAATACCTGTTATATTATCTGTATTGTACCCAGCGATGAAGTTCTGGTGCATTAAATAAACGACTGGTGATTCTTCAACAATGATTTCTTGAGCATCTCTATAAATATCTAAACGCTCATCTGGATCAGGATTGCTTCTACCCGCATCGAGCAGTTCATCAAGTTCTGGTGTAGAGAAGAATGCACGGTTACCGGCAGCACCATATGTTTCTGAGTGATTGAGCACATACAAACCGTAGTCTGCATCAGCAGTTACTGTCGTCCAACCAAGGATATACATATCATGCTCACCATTAGCTAAACGGTCTAGGTACGCACCCCACTCCATCTGTTCGATTTCAGCATTGATACCAATCTCTGCTAAACTCTCTTGGATGTACAATGCGATATTTACATATTGCTCTTCATTACGCACCCAAATTGTCGTATCAAATCCATCTGGTACTGAACTTTCAGCTAAGTATTCTCTCGCGAGTTCTACATCATAGACTTGTGTAGAAACTTCTTCATCGTATCCGAATACACCTGAAGCAAGTGGTCCGTTTGCCACGTTACCTATACCGTTTAATACACCTTCTACAATCATGTCACGATCAATTGCATGCGCGATTGCTAAGCGAACATTTTGATCATCAAACGGCTCGTTTTGCGTATTCATTCCAAGATATTCTGTACGTAATGATTCAGCTTCAACGACATCTGTCGCTTCATTATTTACAACGCGTTCATAGTTTGTCGCATCCAATTCTTTAACGATGTCAATACCACCTGTTTCAAGCTCTGCCATACGTGAACCTGATTCTGGTATCACTCTAAATGTTACGCTATCAAAGTTGCGTTCTCCACCTTGGAAATCTTCGAATAAATCGAATACAACTTCGCTACCTGCAGAACGACTAGCAAATTTCAAATGGTTTGTTCCATCTGGTTCAGCTGCAATGATTTGACCTAAAAACTCTCCCATTTCAGCAGCAACTTCTTCAAACTCTTCGCCGCCTTCTTCACGCAGTTCATAATATTCATCTAATGTGATATCAAGACCCGCTTCATCAATTGCATTTTGGTAGTCTCTATCGATAAGATCTTTGCTCATAATACCCGCTGTGTTATGTGCAAGGTGACTGATTAACGGCGCAAACGGATACTCTAAATGTAAGTTAACTTCGTAATCATCTACAACTTCAACTTCTTCAATCATTTCATATAAGAAGCTTACGACTGAACCAACTGCTGGGTCTAAAACGCGATCAAACGTTGCTTTAACATCTTCACCCGTAAATTCCGCACCGCTATGGAATGTCGTGCCTTCTCTCAATGTAAAGTTCCAAGTCGTTTCGTCAATTGCTTCCCACTCAGTCGCAAGACCAGGTTCTAAATTCATATCAACATCTGTATGAATCAATCGCTCATATATATTGATTCGAACTTGTCCAGAGGATGCATCGTTACTATCATGTGGATCTAGCGTAACAACATCACTCATCATTGCCATAACTAAATCACCGCGATTGTCGTCTTCCTGTGCATGTACATCTGTTGATGCTAATGAAAGTCCAACAGTTGCCAATAGTCCTAAACCGACTAACGAATACTTCATTTTATGTTTCATCTTTATGTCATCTCCCGAATTGTAATAAAGTCAAAAAATGGAAACATGATAAATGTCATCATGTTTCCATGTCGAACACAATCTTTTGTTTACTCGTTAAATTCTACATTCTCAAAGCGTACGTCACCAATTGCATCGACATAAATACCAGAAACTTGATCTGTATTATATCCTGCAACAAAGTTCTGGTGAATTAAGTTTACAGTCGGCGCTTCTTCAACGATGATTGCTTGTGCCTCACTGTATGCTTCAAGACGTGCATCTTCATCTGCTTCTGTACGACCACGCTCTAACGCATCATCTAACTCTGGTGTAGAGTGGAATGATCGGTTACCCGGCGCACCGAAGTTATTCGAATGATAAAGTGCGTATAAACCATAGTCAGCATCAGCAGTTACAGTCGTCCATCCTAAGATGTACATTTCTTGCTCACCGTTTGCTGTGCGGTCTAAATATGTACCCCACTCCATCTGCTCAATTTCAACATCGATGCCTAACTCTGCTAAGTTTTCTTGAATAACAAGTGCGATGTTAACGAACTGTTCTTCGTTACGCACCCAAAGTGTTGTGCTAAATCCATCAGGCACTGAACTCTCAGCCATGAATTCTTGTGCTAACTCTAAGTCATATACTTGAGTCGCTTGTTCTTCATCATAACCGAATACACCTGAAGCGATTGGACCATTTGCAACGGTACCGATTCCTTCAAAGATACCATCAACGATTAACTGTGGGTCAATTGCGTGAGAAATTGCACGACGCACATTAATATCGTCGAATGGTTCTTTCTCAACGTTGAATCCTAAGTAGTCAGTACGTAGTGATGCTTCTTCTACGATAGCCATGTTATCTGCATTCGCAACACGGTCATAGTTCGTTGCATCTAATTCTTTAACGACCTGTACTCCACCAGTTTCTAGTTCAGCAATACGTGAACCAGACTCTGGAATTACTCGGAATGTTACTGTGTCAAAGTTTCGATCTCCACCTTGGAAGTCTTCGAAATACTCTGTCACAACCTCGTTACCTGCTGAACGTGAAACAAATTGAATATGGTTTGTTCCATCTGGTTCAACTGCAACAACGTTACCAATGAATTCTCCGATTTGAGCAGCAACGTCTTCAAATTCCTCACCACCTTCATCACGAAGTTCATAATATTCTTCAACTGTTAATTCTACTCCAGCTTCATCTAATGCATTTTGATAATCCTTATCGATTAATTCTTTGCTCATGATACCTGCAGTATTATGTGCCAAGTGACTTGGTAATGGCGCAAATGGATATTCTAAATGAAGGTTAACTTCATAATCGCCTACAACTTCTACTTCTTCAATAACATCGAATAAAAATGCAACTTCAGATCCGACTGCTGGGTCAAGTACACGGTCAAGTGTTGCTTTAACATCTTCACCCGTAAAGTCCGCACCACTGTGGAATGTTGTACCTTCTCTTAATTGGAAATTCCATGTCGTATCATCAACCGCTTCCCACTCAGTTGCTAAACCAGGAACGAGGTTCATATCTGCATCAGTCATCGTGAGACGTTCGTAAAGATTGATTCTTACTTGCGCTGAAGATGTGTCATTACTTCCGTGAGGGTCTAGTGTAACGACATCACTCATCATCGCCATGACTAAATCTCCTCTATTCTCATCACCATCATCTTGAGCTTGTACTTCATTTGATGTTAGCCCGAATGCTGCTACACCAAGTAAGCCTAGTGATAACGCCGATAAAGCATAACCTTTGATTCTTTTCATGCATATATCCTCCTTAAACGTTATAAAAATATATTATCAGATAATTCCAATTTTTGCATCTTATTTTTAATAAAATTTCATTCTTTATTCATAAAAAATTAATAACCGCTCTGTAAAAGAGCGGTTATCGTTTTTGATTAATATTTAATTGTATCTTCTGTTGCCGGAAGCGTAGATACACCGATGTTCGTCATTTCATATGCATCGAACACATGGTTCAGTTCTTCTGCTGTTAAAATATTTTCTTTTTCACATAGGTCACGTACCGATTCACCCGTTACGATGGCTTGACGCGCAATTTTCGATGCACGGTCATAACCGATATGTGGTGTCAATGCTGTGATTGTACCAACACTGCGTTCTACTGCTTCTTTCATAACAGCAGTATTCGCACTAATATTTTTAACACAGTACTTGCTGAATACGTTGAAGCCATTTCTCATAATATCGATTGACTGTAACAAGTTAAACACGAGCACAGGTTCCATGACGTTTAACTCTAACTGTCCCGCTTCTGAAGCCATAGAAATCGTCGTATCATTTCCGATGACTTGGAATGCAATTTGGTTAATCATCTCAGCCATTACAGGGTTTACTTTACCAGGCATGATAGATGAGCCAGGTTGTCTCGGTGGTAGATTGATTTCATTTAATCCAGTTCGTGGTCCAGATGATGTTAATCGTAAATCATTGGCGATTTTCGACATGTTGATCATACATACTTTCAACTGACTGGATACTTCAGTATATGCATCTGTATTTTGAGTTGCATCGACTAAATTTTCAGCACGCACCATAGGATAACCAGACACTGCAGCGAGTTCTCTGACTGCAACATCAATATAATGTTCATCAGCGTTCAAACCTGTTCCGACAGCTGTTGCACCGATGTTCACTTCATAGAGATGCTCGATTGAGTTTGTGATACGTCTGATATCACGCTCAATCACTTTCGCATATGCACCATATTCTTGCCCGAGTCTTATCGGTACTGCATCTTGTAAGTGTGTACGCCCCATTTTAATGACATGATCAAATTCAGAAGCTTTTTCTTTAAAGACGTGGAGCATCTCTTGCATCGTCTCTAATAATTTTTCAGAACGGGTGATTACTGCAATATGTATTGCTGTAGGGAATGCATCATTCGTTGATTGAGACATATTCACATGATTGTTTGGTGATAAGAATGAATAGTCTCCTTTATCTTTGCCTAAAATTTCTAACGCTCTGTTCGCGATGACTTCATTCGCATTCATATTAATAGAAGTACCAGCACCACCTTGAATTGGGTCAACGATGAAGTTCTCGTGATGCTCACCATCAATCACCTCTTGTGATGCTTGTACGATGGCGTTTTTATACGTTTCATTTAAGCGGCCAATTTCAAAATTCGCAATTGCACTCGCTCGCTTGACCATACCGAATGCTCGAATTAAATCAGTAGAAATACGATATCCAGTTATCGGGAAATTCTCTGTTGCTCTTACAGTTTGAATACCGTAAAGTGCATCGATATCAATCTCTTTTTCGCCTAAAAAATCATATTCAGTGCGCGTTTCTAACATGTTATTTCTCCCCTACTATTAAAATTAAAATAAATTGTGATCATAAGTAAAATTAAATGTTGTACATTTTAGCTTTTTTGTATCACAATATTATATGTGTAAACGCTATTATAATATCATACTCAGGAGGATAAATATATGTTTAACAGAGCAAAACAGTATATCAATGGTGAGTGGGTAAACTCAACAAGTAATGAATCTGTTGAAGTGATCAATCCCGCAACCGAAGAGGTTTTAGGAAAAATTGCTAAAGGTACACGAGAAGATGTGGACAAAGCTGTAGAAGCAGCACATGCTGTTTATCTTGAGTTTAGAAATACTTCAGTAGAATACAGAAAAGAACTGCTCCAAAAAATTCTTGAAGAATATAAAAAGCGTAAAGATGATTTAATCGATGCAATGACAGCAGAGCTCGGTGCGCCGCTTCAGCTTTCAGAAAAAACACATTATCAAGCGGGTATCAACCATTTTGAAGGTGCAATCGATGGTATCGAAAAAGTCGTTTTCGAAGAACGTCGTGGTGAAGCACTTGTTGTGAAAGAAGCTGTCGGCGTTTCTGGATTGATTACACCGTGGAACTTCCCGACGAATCAAACGTGTATTAAATTAGCAGCAGCATTTGCAGCGGGTTGTCCTGTTGTATTAAAACCTTCAAGTGAAACACCGTTTGCTGCAATTATATTAGCAGAGATTTTTGAAGCAGCTGGTGTACCAAAAGGTTACTTCAACTTAGTCACAGGTAGTGGTAGTGTCGTCGGTGACGCAATCAGTTCACATCCTAAAATTCGTAAAGTGTCATTCACTGGTTCAGGTGCAGCTGGTAAATTAATCATGAAAAATGCTGCAGATAGTTTTAAGAAAATTTCACTAGAACTCGGTGGTAAGTCGCCACTTATTATTTTAGATGATGTTGATATTGAAGAAGCAGCAGAAGCAGCGCTGACTAAAATCATGAACAATTCTGGTCAAGTATGTACAGCTGCATCACGTACACTCATCCCCGAACATTTAAAAGAAGAATTCGAAGCTGCAGTTTTGAAAAAGTTACCAGAATTTACTGTTGGTAATCCACGAGAAGAAGGGATTCGCGTTGGTCCATTAGTATCTAAAGAACAGTTTGATACGGTTCAAGGATATATTTTAAAAGGACAAGATGAAGCAAAATTAATTGCAGGTGGGCTTGGCAAACCTGAAGGTTTAGACAAAGGTTATTTCGTTAAACCAACAGTATTCACAGATGTTAAAAATAATATGACGATAGCACAAGAAGAAATTTTCGGACCTGTAATGACGATTCTGACATATAAAGATCTGGATGAAGCAATTGAAATTGCGAACGACGTTGAATTTGGCTTAGCGGGATATATTATCGGTAATGACAAAGAAGTCATTCGTAAGTTAGCACGTAATATCGAGTCTGGTGTCGTCTCATTAAATGATGGTGTTCGCACGAATGATTTACCGTTTGGGGGATATAAGAGCTCAGGTATCGGAAGAGAATGGGGAGACTTCGGTATCGAAGAATATCTTGAAGTGAAGTCTATTCCAGGTTATTTCACTGAGTAAATCAAGACAAATATAAAACCGTACGTAACAAGCGATGATTCGCTCGTTACGTACGGTTATTTTAATTATTCAACATCACTTGATTCTTCTGTCTGTTCACCTTCAAAAGTCTCTTCGCCTTCAACTGCTACTTCATCGATAGGTAATTCATCATTTAAATCATTAAATACTGTGAATGTCCCACCGTAGTTTGCCACCCATACCTTACCTGTTTTCTCATCATATGTGACACCGATCGGAGAATAACCAACAGGTTCTCTTTGAATTTCTTCGAGTGTATTTGCATCAAACTTCGAAACGGTTGCTTCATCGTAGTTTACAACATATAAAGCTGTGCCGTCTGGTGAAATATCAGTCGTTCTTGGCTCAAGACCTGTATACGTACTATCGATTACTTCTGCCGTCTCCGCATCCATCTTCAAGATCATATTCTCACGTGAAAGCGTTAAGTAAATGATGTCGCCTTCAGGACTGATTACTAAGTGACGTGGCATAATACCCGTGTCCATTACTTTTTCAGACGTTCCATTTTCAATGTCCACACGATAAAGTTCATGTGCCCACTGTGCAGTAACGTATGCTGTTTTATCGTCTGGAAGAATGACAATACCACGTGGATTTGTGTTCAGTGGTACTCTATGCAATGTCTCACCAGACTCAACATCGATGATTGACATATCGTGGTCACACCAGTTTGACACTAACAATGTGCTGTCATCACTCGTTAAAGCGACATATTTCGGAATTCTACCCGCTTGGATGACATCATCCCACTCTAGTGTTTCCGCATTCAAACGATAAATGAAACCAGGTGTAATTGCGCTACCACTCGTACATGCATCATCTGCATAGCCACCATAATCAGCAACTAAATAGTTTGATACATATGCATAATCACCGTCAGACGTCCACACCGCTTCAACAGGTGAACCGTTGATGAGCGTGTCTTCAGGATACTCTGTGAAACCATATGAATGTAAATCAACTGCATCACTCAAACTCTTCACGAGTTCATTCGTTTCAGAATCATAAAGTGTCACACTGTGTTGATACAACATGTTATTCGCAATAAGCAACCCTTCACCATTCGAAACGATCGATTTTGGTGTTGCCGGACCTTCAGTTACAGTCTCTTCAAATGACATAAATGTTTCATTAGAAGGTGCTCTGTCTGCTAAATAATCCACTTCTTCCTCTTCTTCACTTTCATCGTCAACTGCTGTATCTTCGTCTGATTCTTCTTCTGATGTTTCTTCATCAGTATCTTCTGATTCTTCTTCAGTGTCTACTGACTCTTCATCTGTTTCTTCTTCAGACTCTGTTTCTTCAGTAGATTCTTCTTCGACTTCTTCCTCAGTATCTTCAGACGTATCTTCTGTTTCTTCGTCCGCATCTACTTCTTCTGATGAAACTTCTTCGACATCTTCAACTTCAGAGTCATCATTCGTATCGGCATCGGAACATGCTGCAAGCAGCATTAAGAGTGATATGGATAATAATAATTTTTTCATTGTACTACCTCATTTAATATTATTTATTCTGGGTAACCCGCGCACGGTTAATCGTCTCTAAAATCGTTAGCTTCTGTGCGTCAATGAGTTCATCGTCTGAAATTTCTAAATGTGAATTCAAAAGGGATAATTCAGTACAACCTAGAATAATGACTTCTGCACCAAGTGATTTATATTCTTCAATTAATGACTGGAACACGTCTACATTAATAAAGTTGTTTTGTTTCACATCATCATAGATCAATGACATCATTCGCTCTTGCAATGCCTCAGTCGTTTCGATAACTTGATTGCCGCTGTCTTTAATAACATCATGGTAGAGTTTACTTTCAAGCGTACCTGATGTTGCCATGATTCCTACTTTTTTCCGTTTTAATTCTACCAGTCTCTCTTTCACAATATCCAACATGTTTAATATTGGCACGTTCGTAGACGCTTTAATTTCTTTCAAATAGTAGTGTGCCGTATTACATGCAATGACGACAAATTCAACACCAAGCAACTCTACTTTTTTCGCTGCATCGATCAAATATGGTGCCGGATTTTCATTCGATTGATCCAAAATGTATGCTGTACGATCTGGAATATCTGCATAATTATATAGGACATAATTCAAATATTTCTGATCCTTGTCTGGGCGATAGTAACGATTCATATCTGTGATGAACTGAGTAGAAGCAAGCGTGCCCATTCCACCTATAATTCCAAAGAATTTACTCATGCTACCTTCCTTCTACAATCTCCATGCGTGCACGTCGATGATACTTCAGCATTTCCAGCTTACGCTTTAAGCTCGAATCTCCTTTATAATCATAAGGACTATACACATTATGAGATTGTTTAAGATTGTTAAATGTATCTTTATAATCATCGGTAATATATTTATTATTCAATCCATTATCGATTACTGTATACACAATATGAGATTCATTAAAGTCACTCATATCTAACTGATAAAGTAAGTCATCCACAAGTATTTTTGCAACATTATAACCTTGAGCAGTTAATTGATAGTTCGAATATCCTAAACGTGGATTGAGTTCTAAAAAGTTCCATTCGCCTCTGCTGTTATCATAAATGATATCGAAGTTCGCAAATCCGACGTAATCCTTCTTTTCCAACAGACGCGTAATCCCTTCTTTAACTTCAACTGGGACTTCTTCAGTTAAAATTGTTAAGTGATTTCCACCTTTCATTTCAGAACGATCTTCAACGAGCACACGACCGAATGAAACCAGTTTCACTTCCTTATCGACCGGCGAACGGTAACTTGTCACAACAGCAATATCCGTATCATCTGATTCGATATACTCTTGCAACACCAAGCGTTCTAAAAATCCATCTTCACGTATTTGCTTCAACGCCGCTTCGGCTTGAACTTCATTGTCGTTCACATAAATCTTTTTAATACCACTTTTTACAGCTGCTTCAAAGTGTCTTGATTCCAAATGTTTAATGACAAGTTTACCTTTGGCATCAGCTGGAAATTCATCATCCGCACCGAGGGTCCATGTTTTTGGATACTTCAGCCCAACGGTTTCACAAATATTATAGAAGTCTTGCTTATTCGCCACTTCATCTACAAGTTCTTTACCAGAGAATGGAATATGCCAATCGTCACCAAACAGATCTATATTTGAAAGGACATAGTTCACTGAAAAATCTTCAGAAGGGACTATTATTTTTTCATAGCCCGGATACTTATTTTCTATTACTTCGATGTATTTTTTTAAACTCTCCCTCGGCTCATAATGTAAATTGCTATCTACTGTAATATTAAACAATTTTGAGTCTTTAACAGGGAAAATAACGACGCCACATAATAGCTCCGTGTTTACACCATATTGCTCATGAAATGCGCGAGCAAGGCTATACGCACCTAAATTCGCACCAATCGTTACCGGTACAAATTTTCTATTATTTTGATTCATTAAAAATCCGACCTTTCTAATTTAAAAGAATGAAATTTATTCCAGTTCATCCTTATCTCTATGTATTAAAATACTCATTATTATAATACCGACAACGAACAGGACAAGCAGTGTCCCCATAACAATTGTCGTGTAGCTGATTGCCTCACCATTCTCACTAAATAAAAAGATTAAATGCTGACCACCTATAATTGTAATCAAAATAGTTAATGGCCAAAAATTCAGTATGATCGTCACAATCACGATGAAGATAAAAACAACAACACCTATACTTCGTGCAGTGGATGGTGCAAGCTCAAAAAATGTGACAAGTGGAAACCACCGTGAAAAAAATGTCAGAGCAATTACGA
This sequence comes from Aliicoccus persicus, assembly GCA_020741755.1. GTDB lineage: Bacteria > Bacillota > Bacilli > Staphylococcales > Salinicoccaceae > Aliicoccus > Aliicoccus persicus_A. Next base: position 11,756 of record DYYI01000021.1, read on the forward strand.
TCACAATACTCAAAACTGCGCCACCAAAAAAATAAGTAAAGCCTTGATTTGTTAAGTTCTTCTCATCACTATCATAGTGTTCCACAATCAATCTCTCGGTCCACTTGATCATCATCATTGGAATAACACATGCACTCACAATCAATACAATGAGCAATGTTAAACTGACATCAAATTTACCATTTAGCATATCCGTCATCTCTATAAAGAGAAATATAATAATCGGTACTAATAAAATTTTTAGTTTATAGTACTTTAACCACGGCACCTTTTGTTCAACCATCTGCATCCTACTTTCAAAGGCTCAAGTAAATCATAAATAACTATTATTCATTTTACACTATTTAACCGACTGAATTCATTATTAACGATAAAAACATTGCGTATCTTTTCATTTTATATTAAAATAATACTTGTCGATTTTTATGCCGCCGTGGCGGAATTGGCAGACGCGCTGGACTCAAAATCCAGTTCTTAACGGAGTGTCGGTTCGATCCCGACCGGCGGTATCGCAAACCCTTTCTCAATATATTGAGGAAGGGTAATTTTTATGAAAAAAGAGTCAGATGTAGTTCACATCTGACTCAAAAAACATTATTGTTTCTTTTTTAACTCACGTACTTTTCTTTTCTCTTTTTCAGCTTCATGCTTCATCTGACCCTGAAACTTCTTCTCATTGACTAAAAATCTTTCATATAACACTTCAGATATCTCACCATCTTTCACGGCTTGTATGACTGCACAACCTGGCTCATGTTTATGTGTACAATCATTAAAACGACATTCATCCATTCGTTCGTAAATACTATTAAACAGTGAATCAAGTTCAATATTTTGAGTAGAGCTAATTGTTTTGAATCCAGGCGTATCCATTAAATAAGATTTTGTTGAAGGTAAGTACATTAACTTCGTATGCGTCGTCGTATGCTTACCCTTACCATCATCTCTAACATCTTTCGTGTCCTCATTTAAACCAGTTAAAGAATTAACAAGTGTTGACTTACCTGCACCAGATGCTCCGATGAACATCGATGTCGAACCTTCAACGAGCAATGATTTTAACTCTTCTAAGGTCTCTTCCTGATACATACTGATTGGTGTCAGTGTGACTTCAGGATATACAGAAGAGATCTCTGAAATGATTTCAATCATTTTTTCTACGTAATCTGATTTAGAAATCAACACATGAACTTCTACATTCGGTTGATTAAAGACGACATAATATCGCTCAAATTTAGATAGTGTAAAACGCTGATCTGCAGCAATCAATATAAACACTTGGTCCACATTCGCAGCAAGCAATTGTTCCTCATGATTCTCATTAAAACTTTTAGATGCATGACTCGATTGCTTAGACACTTTAGATCTCAGTTCATTTAAAGTATCGATATATGTGATGCCTTCATAGTCAGCCAGTGATACAAAATCACCAACGACAGTCGATATTTCATATAACTTCCGGACTTTTTCAATATTCTTTAAAACTTCTCCATTATAAAACACATCATAATAGTAATGTCTTTTCTCAATAATTCGGCCGACATTTTCTACACCGAATTCTTCTTCATAACTACTTAATCCGTAATCATTAAAATTCTTCATTTTATATTCCTCTCTTTGTTAGAACGCTAAACATAGGTGACTTATCATAGAATATATTCACGCACCAAAAAAGACGCATACGAAGTGTACACGCCCCCAAAAAGAGTAATACATATTTAAAAAGCGTTTAAGCATATCTTAAACAGATCGATTTAAACAGACTCCTGGGCGTGAATATATACAGTTACAATGCTAGTAATTTGTTTTGTCATAGTATTCACACCCCCGAATGTTTTTAAGTAGATTAACTATAACATATTTATATCACATTGAAAATAGATACATATATTATAGATTGTTTAATTTAAAGTGAACTGCTAAAATAAAGAAGTAAAAATACAATAGTGAGGTGTGTCAATGTACGCTGTAAATGGTAATTTGACTGCAGTTGATGGGAAAGTCGAAGAGTTGAAGGGATACTTGCTCGATGCTTCTAAGCACATGAATGACCTTGAAAATTGCTATTGCTACTTAGTTGGAGAAAATGAAGATGATCCGAACAGTGTGTATATCGTAGAAATTTGGGAAGATAAAGCGGCACATGAGGCTTCTTTACAGTTAGACGTATTTAGAGATTTAATTGAAAAAGCGAAACCGATTATCGCAGGGATGAATAACTTCCCCACAGTAAATGTTATCGGTGGAAAACTAATTGGTAGATAAAAAAAAGAGTAACCAAAAATTTGGTTACTCTTTTATATATATGTTCATCATAAATTTTAAATGTTTAGAAAAATAGCCTGAGTGATCATTAAAAGGCGCCAACCGGATTTGAACCGGTGATAGAGGATTTGCAGTCCTCGGCCTTACCACTTGGCTATGGCGCCATAAAAAAACTGGGCTACTAGGATTCGAACCTAGGAATGACGGTACCAAAAACCGTTGCCTTACCGCTTGGCGATAGCCCAATAAAATGGGGCGATTGATGGGAATCGAACCCACGAGTGTCGGAGCCACAATCCGATGCGTTAACCACTTCGCCACAACCGCCATAATGGCAGGGGTAGTAGGAATCGAACCCACACCAAAGGTTTTGGAGACCTCTATTCTACCATTGAACTATACCCCTTAAAGTAATGGAAGGGGGCAGATTCGAACTGCCGAACCCGAAGGAGCGGATTTACAGTCCGCCGCGTTTAGCCACTTCGCTACCCTTCCGTAAATATATATAGTTTATATGAAAAATGGTGCTGGCCAGAGGACTTGAACCCCCAACCTACTGATTACAAGTCAGTTGCTCTACCAATTGAGCTAGGCCAGCACACATTATAAATGGTGGTTCTGGACGGAATCGAACCGCCGACACAAGGATTTTCAATCCTTT
>DYYI01000022.1:0-53594 GCA_020741755.1 Aliicoccus persicus
TGGTCGTGTACAGACACCGACATTAAAGTTAATTGCACTACGTGAAAAATCAATTCGTGAATTTAAGCCAAAGATATTTTATACGCTCGATGTTGAAGCGGGCGGTGTCGTTTATCAGTGGCACAATCAGAATGAACGAAGAATCTTTGATAAGAATCGTGCTGAACAACTCGAGAAAAAACTTCATGGAGAGCTTCAAATCAATCATATCGATAAGAAGATAAAAACCTCATATCCGCAGGCGCTGTATGACTTAACGATGTTACAGCGTGATGCGAATGTGCGCTATGGCATGTCTGCGAGTGAAACATTGCGGACGATGCAATCGTTATATGAGCGCCATAAGGCTGTGACATATCCGCGAACAGATTCAAGATATCTAAGTTCTGATATGGTGTCGACGCTTGGTGAACGAGTGAAAGCATGTGGTATCGGCGACTACCGAAAAGTTGGACAAGAGATTTTACGCACTGGTATTAAAGCGAGAAAATCGTTTGTAGACGATAAAAAAGTATCGGACCACCATGCGATTATTCCGACAGAAGAATCGGTAATCTATGATCAGTTAAATGCGAACGAAAAGCGCATCTATACGATGGTTGTCGAGCGCTTTTTAGAAGTGTTGATGCCACCATATGAATATGAAGCGATCACAATTGAAGCTTCAGTAGAGGGCGAAACATTAAAAGCGACAGGAAACCGCACGATTAAACTTGGATTTAAAGCACTCAGCAGTGAAGCGCGCGAAAGTGGATTGCCGGACGTGAAAAAGGGCGATCGAGCACGTGTCACTTCAGTGAATTTACAAGCGGGCGAAACGTCTGCGCCGAAGCATTTTACAGAAGCAACGTTACTGCAAGCGATGGAAAATCCAGCTCAATTTATGCAGCTTGATGATAAGTCGTCAGCAGCAACTTTAAAAGAAACTGGTGGACTCGGTACGGTGGCAACGCGTGCGGATATTATCGATAAATTATTTAATTCATTCATGATGGAAAAACAAGGGAACTCGATACGCCTTACGTCTAAAGGGCGACAATTGCTTGATTTGGCACCGAGCGCCTTAACGTCGCCGGAAACAACTGCGAAATGGGAGACTCAACTAGAGAAGATTGGCAAGGGTCAATTAAAGCGAGCGGTTTTTATCGATGAAATTAAGAATTATACTCGTGAAATGGTGACTGAAATTAAAGAGAGTGATGCGAAGTTTAAGCACGATAATTTAAGTGGTCGAGACTGTCCAGATTGTGGTAAGCCGATGCTTGAAGTCAATGGAAAGAAGGGCAAGATGTTGGTGTGTCAGGATCGTGAGTGTGGTCATCGTAAAAATATCGCACGCACGACGAATGCGCGCTGTCCGAAATGTAAGAAGAAGTTGACGTTATCAGGTGAAGGTGATGGTCAAATGTTTACGTGTGTCTGTGGGCATCGAGAGAAATTGTCGAGCTTTAAAGCACGCCGTGACAAGGCGCAAAAAGGTAAAGTTGATAAGCGTACGGTCAAAAAGTACGTGGGTAAATCGGATGAGAACATCAACAGCGCACTCGCGGACCAGTTGAAGGGTCTGAAATTTTAATGCGAATTATCATCGATGCAGACGCGTCACCAGTAAAAGATATTGCGATAAGTTTGGCGGAACGTTCCGGGTTAGAAGTCGTGTTGGTATCGAGTGTGGCGCATCATTCCAACAAAAGTTTACCAGACTTCGTGTCGCATATTTATGTCGACAGTGGTGCAGATGCAGCGGATTACAAGATTGTTGCACTGGCTCAATCTGGCGACATTGTCATCACACAGGACTATGGGTTAGCGGCATTGCTGTTGCCGAAAGGGTGCGTCGTCGTCCATCATAAAGGATTCGAATACACAGATAAGAACATAAACAACATGTTGGAAACACGGCACATGAGCAGCGTGATCAGACGTGGTGGCGGACGAGTCAAAGGACCGAAGCCATTCACGTCAGTAGACAAGCGTGTGTTTCATGAGTTTTTAGAAGGATTGCTGGTTGGACACGTTGAGAAGTAAGGAAAAAGTGAGGTAGAAGATGGCAAAGTTTTATGGCGTTCGATTCGGGCGTAACCCAGGTGTATATAATACGTGGGACGAGTGTAAAAAAGAAGTCGATGGATTTCCAAGTGCAGAATATAAATCTTTTAAAACTAGGGATGAGGCAGAGGCCTACGTTGGATTTGTTGATGAGATAGAAGCGGAGAAAGCTACTAAAGATGTAGGTTCTGATTTGGTCATGCGAGCATATATCGATGGAAGTTACGATAAGTCTAAGAAAATTTACAGCTACGGCTCAGTGATCACTTGGAACGGTAAGAAGATTAAACTGTTTGGTGCAGACAATGATCCGCGATTCGTAGACTTTCGCAATGTTGCCGGTGAGATAATTTCAGCAACTCGGACATTGCAGTTTGCTATTGAAAATGGCGTACGTGAAGTAGAGATTTATTATGACTATGCAGGGATTGAGAAGTGGGCAACTCGGGAGTGGAAGCGGAATAACGTGCTGACACAAGGTTACTCGGACTATGTGAAGTCGATCGAGAGTGATATTTCAATTCGCTTTGTTAAAGTGAAAGCTCATTCCGGATTACGTGAGAATGACGAAGTCGACCAACTGGCAAAAGATGCTTTGAAGTCGACCGAGAAGCACAATATGGAAGTCGAAAATCTTTGAATGGGAGAATTTGGGATAATGCCGGGCGGATTGATAAAATCCGTTTGGTATTTTTTGTCCTGGTACTTCGAGATGAAAATCGCGAGTGAATTGGCAGAGTTTTGTTTCAGTGAGCGAGTTTCATTGGCGCGTAGATCAAATTGAACGTCAATGAGCAAGTTTCATTGGAACGCAAATCAATCTGCGAGTCAATGAGCAAGTTTCATTGGAACGCAAATCAATTTTTGCCTGCTCGTTAGCAGCAGTTTAGGGTTTCGTGCTTACTCAGACGGAAAAAGTGGCTTGAGTTAGCACGGATCGTTGTTTCATGCTAACTCAAGCGGATAAATCGGCGTGAGTTGGCATGGATTGTTGTTTCGTGGTAACTCAGAGCAGAAAAGTGTCGTGAGTTACCACGGCCAAAAAAATCTGTGAAGTAGCAAGAAGTCTCCAACACACAAAAAAACCCCCGAAACCAACCTCACACAAGTTTCGGGGAACAATCATTTAATTCGTTACTTCATCTAATACTTCAAGGTTGCGATACATGATATCAAAGTAGTCATCACCGTTTTGAACTTCCTCTTCCACCCGAACTTCTAAATTGTGAATCGTTCGTGCTTCTGCACCAATCTCATTTTGAATGACTTCAGGAATTCTTGAATCCGTATTTTGTTCGAACAATACATACTCAAGGTTGTACTCATTCGCAGTATCAACGAGCTCCTGTAACTGGCGTTGTGACGGCTCTTCACTCATCGAGTAACCACTCAATGGAATTTGCGTCACGCCATACTGATCCCAGTATCCATATGCTGCATGCGGCACGATGATATGCGCATTCTCTTTATCAGCAAGTGTCTCAGTGTAAGCCGCATCTAATTCTTCAAATGCCTCGACCAATTGTTCATAATTTTCTAGATAAAGATCCTCGTTTTCTGGGGAAAGTGCAATCAATTCATCCTTAATGATGTCAGCAACATCAATCATGCGGGTAGGATTGATCCAAATGTGTGGATCTTCCCCTTCTTCGTGATCGTGATCATGTTCATGATCATCATGGTCATGATCGTGATCATGCGAAGTTGCCTCAAATAATTCTCCGTGTTCATTAAGTGGTATTAACTCAACAGATTGTGAAGTCAACGCATTCGCAATCGTATCTGAGAATACTTCCATGTTGCCACCAACGTAGATGAAAGCATCCGCATTTGCATAGGATGTCATGTCTTGCATCGTTGGTTCATATGAGTGTGCATCGGCGCCAGGGGGGATGATGCTTTCGACATCGACTGTGTCTCCACCAATTTCTCCTACGATAAATTCAAGCGGGTAAATTGTCGTATATATTTCAAGCGTGTCTTGTGCTGAGGCATTTGTTGACACGACACTTCCCATCACTGTGAGTCCGAGTGTTGCTAATAATAATCTTTTCAAACATGTCACATCCTTAATAATTTTTAAATCGTAACCATTACGATTTATAATTTAACATGAATATTTTATATGTGCAAGAGAAATCTAAGAATGTTTGAAAAATATGCATGGTGGTATAAATAGTTACTTATATGAAGGAGTGAGCGGCATGAGTAAAAGTGAAAAGAAGTTACTCAAAAAAGCTTGGAAAGAAACGAAGAAGTTGGACGTCGATGAGACGTTTATTTTAAAAGATCTGTTTAAAGGTTACAAATGGAATCGCTTGGCAGTGGAACAGCGCGCGGCACTTGGTCGATTATTCCTTGAGTTTGCTACAGAGAAAAAATCAGTCGAAGTAACTGAAAAGAATTCATCCAATCAACAGATGTACAAAAAAGTGAAATAGACAGCACACAAAAACCCGAGTGAGATGATCACTCGGGTTTTCTATAGACAAAAATTATAATCCTTGATTTTCAAGTACTCGTTTCATCTCTTCAATCTTACCGATATGGAGTGCTTCATGAATTATAAAGAAGCCCCAATACTCACCGAAATCTTTCGCTCCAAATGAATCATTTTCAAGTGGTGTTTCAAGTAGATCATCTGTAATATCTTCATTAAATGAATCGACTTGTGTTTCTAACAACTGTTTGATGTCAGCAATCGTTGGTGTGTTTTCATCAAAATCTTGAGGTTTTGTACCGTAATCGAAGTATTTTAAGAAACGTTCTGCGACTTCATTTTCATGGTCAAAGAATTTAACACTTGCAAATTCTGACATTGCAGCAATGTGACCGAATTGCCAATGCAAACTGTTTGGAAAACCTTCTGGAATCGTGTGGAGAAACTTTTCATCTTTTTCTTCAAGTTTTTCTAAGTGGTTTAAAGCCCAACTACGCGCCGTTTTAAACTGATGAAAAATCGTATCTTTTCTAATGGGAATCATCTTCTTTTATAGTCCTTTAATTATGTTAGAAAATGAGAAAATATACAACTATTACGTGAAAATGTTTAAAGATGTCAATTTTGGGAAATACTATTTATAGATAAGAAGTTATGATATCCATATTACATAAGAAGAGAAGTGAACCAGTCACAACTATTGTGTCTGGTTTTTTTGTGCAAAAAAACATACTTTAGGTTTGCCAAAATTAATATTTTAGGGTAACCTAACATCATATAAAAATTAGAGGAGACATCAAGATGAGAAAAATAATATTGTCATTCTCTGCATGTGCATTATTAGCAATTATCGGATTAAGTCAAATGAGTAAAGTAGACGCCGAGAACAACGGCGGAGAAACTAGTGTTGCTGTGACGACGACATTTATCTATGACATGGTTCAAGTGTTAGAAGAAGATGTGGAATTCTTTGATGTAGAACTGATTATTCCAGCTGGGGAAGATCCACACGTGTATTCGCCAAAAGCGAGTGATCTCCGCGCACTCATGGAAGCTGAATTTGTCATCTATCAAGGCTTGGACTTTGAAGGACGTATGATGGACCTTCTTGAGACTGGTATTTCAGTCGCTGATGATTTAAATGCAGATGAATTAGAAGAAATGGAAGAAGACGAAGGTGATCTCGTCGTCGATCCGCACTTCTGGTTCGATTTAGATTTATATAAAGAAGTGATGACAAACGTAAAGGATACATTGGTTGAACATAACCCTGACGGTGAATCTCAATATGAAGAAAATTTAGAAGCTTACTTTGAAGAATTGGACGATTTAGACGAGTATATTGTTTCTCGTATTGAAGAAATTCCAGAAGAACGCCGCATCGTCATCACACCACACGATGCATTTGGTTATATGGAAAGTGCATATGATTTAGAAGTCTATGCACCGCAAGGTTTCTCAACGGAGTCTGAAGTATCCAACCAAGAAATTAGTGCGATTGCTGATTTGATTATAGACAACGAGGTTCCTGCGATTTTCGTTGAAACGACAACGAACCCAGACCGCATGAAACGCCTGCAAGAAATCGTTGAAAGTGCAGGACATGATGTTGAAGTCGTTAGCGGTAATGATGTTGCGCTGTTGTCGGACTCGCTCGCAGTCAGCGGATCATTTGGAGATAATTTTATTGATATGTATACACACAACATTGATGTCATTGTTGAGCACTTAAAACAGAAGGATTGATCGTATGGAAAAGTTAATTACAGTAGATGGTCTGACAGTCACCTATAATGAAAAGCCTGTCCTATGGAACGTATCGACGTCAATCGTAGAAAATAGCATCACTGCGATTGTTGGACCGAACGGTGCGGGTAAATCCACGCTGATAAAAAGCATCATGGGCATGGTTGAACCGCTCGCTGGTGATATTAAAATAAATGGACAAAGTCCGAAAAAAATGTTTGATCAAGTCGCTTATGTCCCACAAAAAAGCGATGTGGACTGGGATTTTCCAACGACAGTTTTAGACGTCGTTTTAATGGGGAGATACGTCCACAAAGGGTGGATTAAACGCTATACGAAAGCCGATGTTAAACGCGCAGAGGAAGCACTCGAAACGATGAGAATGTCTGACTTTAAACACCGCCAAATCAGTGAGTTATCCGGCGGTCAGCGTCAGCGCGTCTTTTTATCTCGTGCGATTGCGCAAGATGCGGATATTTACATCATGGATGAGCCGTTGCAAGGGATTGATGTCGTGACAGAACGACTCATCATGCAGACGATTCATGACTTGCAGCAGCGTGGGAAAACATTTGTCGTCGTCCACCATAACTTAGCAACCGTCGAAAAGTATTTTGATCACGTGATTATATTAAATAAAGAAGTTGTGGCACAGGGAACGATTGAAGAAGCATGGACGAAAGAGAATGTCGCGACGGCGTACGACGAAAGCAGTGTTACATTATGATGGACATATTAAGTAGTTTTTCATTTCAAATCGTCGCGATTGGAACGATGATACTCGCATTCGCATGTGGTGTCATCGGCACGATTAACGTGCTCAGACAAAATAGTTTAATCGGGGACGCCATCGGACACGCCCAGTTTCCAGGTGTCGTTTTGGCGTTTATGATCGTCGGAACGATCGATGCACTATCATTACTTATCGGTGCGTTAATATTCGGTGCATTCGCGTTTTTCGTCATTCAAATGATCAACCAATATTCTAAGATTTCGCTCGATGCCAGCCTTGCGCTCGTCTTATCATCATTTTTCGGCTTTGGTATGATACTGAAAAGTTATGTACAAGGGAGTTCGGCTTACGGTCATACAGGTGGCATCGATGATTACATATTCGGTCAGGCAGCATATATGTTGCGTGCTGACGTCAACATTATTTTAATCGTGTCTGCGATTAGTTTACTGATTTTCATTTTCAATTATCAGCGCATTAAAATCTTCATTTTTGACCCGGTTTACAGCCACATGATTGGCGACAAGCCGACGGTGATGAATGGGCTCATTTTAGTGATGACGATCGGCCTGATTGCTGCGGGATTAAAAGCAGTCGGTGTCATATTAATCGTTAACTTATTGATTGCACCAGGTGTCATCGGGTTGATGTGGTCGAAGCGCTATCTATACGTCACACTTATCGCCGGTTTCTCCGGACTCGTGTCCGCATTAGTCGGCACGTATATCAGTACGGCATACGCAGGATTTGCAACAGGACCGACTATTATTTTATGTCTCAGTGCAATCGTGCTATTTTCAATTTTATTTGGCACACACGGCGCTGTCCGTAGTGGCTTGATGAGAAGGAGGCATGCCGCATGATTGAAGTATTAATCGTACTCATTATGACCGCGCTCGCAACCGCAACGCTCGGCGTCTTCCTATTACTCAAAAAAGAAGTCATGACAACCGACGCACTCAGCCACACGATCATCTTAGGTATCGTGCTCGCCTTCTTTATAACTGAAGACACGCGCTCGCCATTGCTCATTTTAGGTGCATCTTTAGTCGGCGTGTTAACCGTCGTTTTAATTCAATGGCTACAAAACATCAAGCTGATAAAAGGCGACGCTGCCATCGGTATCGTCTTCACCGCTCTGTTTGCACTTGCGGTCATTTTAATTTCTAGATTCTTAGATCATATTCATTTGGACTTAGACATCGTGCTCGTCGGTGAAGTGTTATTCGCACCGTTTAATCGGATGGAACTATTCGGATATTCAATCCCAGTTGCTGTCGTACAACTCGGGATTATGGCCGTGATTAACTTACTGTTTGTTGTCGTATTTTATCAGGCGTTAAAGATCACAACATTCGACCAAATATTCGCGCGTTCGATCGGCATTTTTACGGTCTTGATTTACTATGCGCTCATGGTGCTCGTGTCGGTGACTGCAGTCACTGCATTTGACGCGGTCGGTGCAATTCTCGTCATCAGTTTCTTCGTTGCGCCAGCTGCGACGGCGTATTTACTCGCAGATCGACTGAGCCATGTCATCATGCTCTCGCTCGGTGTTGCAGTACTGAACAGTATCGTCGGATTTTTTATCGGTTACTATTCGGACTTAACGATTTCGGGTACGACGGCATCGGTGGCGTTCGTTACATTTACAATTGCGTTCCTATTTAATAAGGACGGTTTTATTTCGAAACGCGTCAGACGTAAAGAAATGCATTCAGATTTGTTACAATTGATGATGTTAAAGCACATTGAAAGTGTCAGTGACGTCGGGAAGGAAGATGTATATTCGCACTTTAATCAGTCTCAACGCATGCTAGACGATGCGTTCCAGTCATTACAGAAAAGAAATTTGATTACTTCTACAGCAGATAAAATGCGTATTACAGATGATGGTGTGCGTTTAATTCAAGCGAAACAAGTGGAGTTCGGATTGACCACGAGAGGGGTAGAATCATGAGTGCAACACAAGAAGATTATATAAAAGTACTGTTTGAGCTCGGTGGAAAATCTCGTAATGTCAGCAATAAGTCTGTCGCTGAACGACTGGAGCTCTCCCCACCAACGGTGACTGAGATGATGAACATCTTGGTCACAGCTGGCTACGTTGAATATGTAAAATACAAAGGTGCTTCATTGACAGACTCTGGTACACGGTATGCAAAACATATCATTCGAAAACACCGGTTATGGGAAGTTTTTCTTGTAGAAAAATTAGGGATTAGTATCGATGCCGTTCATCGGGAAGCGGAACTGTTAGAACATGTCACGGGTGACGACGTCGCCGACAAGCTTGAAGTGTTTTTGGATTACCCCAAATTTTGTCCGCATGGCGGAGCGATAGATTTTGATGAGATGGACCGTCAGGAGACGGAACTCGAGACATTGAGTGAAGTGGAAGTCGGTAGAACCGTTAAGATCTCCCGCATTATTGATGAAGAAAAACTACTCATGTTCTTTAAAACACAAAAGTGTGATATCGGTGACATTATCGTTGTCGAGGACATCGATGAACAAATTGACTTGATTACGACATACAACATAACGAAAGAACAACGCTTGCAACTCAGTCTGTCCATCAGTAAATATTTATTTGTAGAAACTGCTTAAAATTTTTACAAAGTATTAACACGTTCATAACAATCAGATTGTATAATCAATGTACATACTTTTAGGAGGCTATTATTTCATGAAATTATACAAGTTGTTCGGAACAGTTCTCGCAGGTGCAGCACTGACGTTCGTCGCATCAACAGCAGTTTCAAGTGATAACAATGTGTCAGCGCAAGAAGATCTTGAAGGCACAGTTGAGTTCTACACATCTCAACCAGATGCGGACGCATCAGCACTTGTTGAAGCATTTAACGAAGTGTATCCAAACGTTGAAGTAAACATCTTCCGTTCAGGTACAGAAGAAGTCATCGGTAAAATCAATGCAGAGCGTCAAGCGGGCGACATTCAAGCAGACGTTTTACTTGTTGCAGATTCAGTAACGTTTGAAGCACTAGCTAAAGATGATTTACTTTTATCTTATGAGTCAACTGAACTTGAAGGCATTCCTGAAGAATTCATTGCAGAAGATTTCTTATATTACGGAACAAAAGTTATGGCGACAATCATTGCTTATAACACAGATAACGTAGAAGAAGCACCAACATCTTGGGAAGCGCTTGTCAGTGAAGATGCAGCAGCCAGCGTCGTAATGCCAAGCCCATCTTACTCTGGTGCAGCAGCTTACAACGCGGGTGTATTCACACGTAACGACTTCGGATGGGACTTCTACGAAGACTTATTTGAAAACGATACGATGGTCGTACAAGGTAACGGCGGTGCATTACAAGAAGTTGTTGCAGGAAACAAAGACTACGCAATGGTTGTAGACTTCATCACAGCAAACGCTAAAGCTGAAGGTGCACCAGTTGAACTTGTTTACCCTGAAGAAGGTGTACCAGTCATTACAGAACCAATCGGAATTATGGCGGACACAGAAAACGAAGAAGCATCTAAAGCATTTGTAGACTTCGTATTATCTGTTGAAGGTCAAGAATTCGCTCAATCATTAGGATATACACCAATCAAAGAAGGTGTTGAAGCACCTGAAGGATTACTTACAATTGATGAGATTGACGTGTTAGAAGCGGACCTACAAGAACTTGTCGAAGGTCGTGAAGAAGACGTAAGGACATTCCAAGATATCTTCGGTGAGTAAAATCCAATCAACATCACGAAAAGAGCGTATCTCTATACGCTCTTTTTCATTATGGATGGTCTTTTTAGCACTCGTCTTTTTATTTTTTGTATATCCTTTCTTAAAAATGCTGTCCTTTGGTGTATGGACAGAAGATGGTTTTACGACTACATATTTTGAAATTTTAGGTGAGACACGTATTCAGCGCGCGATCCGCAATACGATATGGATTGCAATATTTGCCACACTGATAAACACCGTCCTCGGTGTATTTTTTGCATGGCTAGTCGCATATACAGACATACGTGGAAAGAAACTGCTGCAAGTATTGATCATCATGCCGCTGATCATTCCATCTTATATCGTGACACTGTCATGGGTGGAGTTTTCTAGGTGGTTGCCTTTTGGAAACATCGATCTGTATTCTTTAGGCGGGATTATATTTGTCATGGGGATATCTCATTACACGCTCGTTTATTTGCTCTGTGTAAATGTATTGAGACGGATTCCTTTGTCTTTAGAGGAAGCTGTTTCGACGAGCGGGGGAAGTCGTTGGCATGTGTTGTTTCGCGTGACGATACCGCTCGGCATGACCGGGATTATCGGTGGGATGATCGTCGCAGTTTTATCGAATATTGAGAACTTCGGTGTGCCTGCGTTTTTAGGTATTCCAGGTAACGTGCCGGTGTTAAGTACTGCGATATATCAGGAAGTTGTTTCATATGGGAGCGATTCATTTGCGCGTGGGAGTATTTTATCTTTCGTGTTGATATTGATAACTGGCTTCATCATTTTGATGCAATGGTTGATGATGCGCAGGTTCAGAAGTAATGATGAACTGAGTATTTCGCACACACCGCGCGTCTTGCTTGGTCGCGGTCGCGTGTGGGTTGAGATGTTAGTGTACGGATTTTTGGTAGTGACATCGATCGTGCCGCTGTTTGCGCTCGTTCGCACGTCGCTGTCACCGTTCTATGGTGTGGATTTGACATTGGAAAATCTCACGTTTAAGAATTTTGAGTACGTGCTGTTCGATTATAATAGTACAGCATCGGCGATTCAGAACAGTTTTATGTTGGCGTTTTTAGCTGCGTTGATCGGCTTAGTAATCAGCTTGGTCATCGGATATGCAATCGTCAGACACAATAAGTGGTACCACCGACTGAATGAAATGTTCATGGCAATCCCTTATTCATTGCCGGGCACAGTGCTCGCCTTGTCGTTGATCATTTTCTGGATCCAGCCATTCCCTGGTGTAAGTCCAGGTGTCTATAGTACATTCTGGATATTGCTGATTGCTTATGTGGCGCGGTTTACGATACTGCAAGTCCGTGCGGCCGTGTCGTCATTCAACCAGATTGACTTGAGTTTAGAGCAGGCCGCCATTTCATCCGGTGCCGGGTGGTTTGGACGTTGGAAGAGTATTATCATGCCGCTGTTGACACCTGGCTTGATTGGTGGCATTTTGCTCGTCGTGTTTACGGCATTGACCGAGTTAACACTGAGCGCATTGCTGTGGTCGAGTGGTAATGAAACGATTGGTGTTGTCGTATTCAGTTTTGAACAAGCGGGTTACAAAGTATATTCCAGTGCGTTTAGTGTCATCATCATCGGCATCTTGTTAGTCGGTGGAATTATTTATTACTTGCTGACGACATGGATCGAAAGGAGGACGCATGTAGATGAAAACAATCATAAGAAACGTTCATAAATCATTTGGTGATACGAAAGTATTACACGACATATCATTAGAAATTGAAGATCATGAATTCGTCGTGTTGATTGGACCATCCGGTTGTGGGAAGACGACGCTATTGAAAATTGTTGCGGGCTTTATCCCACCGACGGACGGAATTGTCGAGATGGACAATCACGTTGTGGCGACAAGTAGTAAGAGTGTGCCACCGAATAAGCGCAATTTGTCGATGGTGTTTCAGAACTTTGCGCTGTGGCCGCATTACGATGTGCGAAAGCAACTGTTGTTCCCTTTGAATCATCATCGGTATATTTCGAAAGAGATTCGCGGCAGTAAGAAAGAGCGAATCGATGAAGTGCTCGAGATGGTTGGGTTGAGCGAGTATAAGCATCGCTATCCTCACGAGTTGTCGGGTGGACAAAAGCAGCGAGTTGCGTTGGCGCGGGCGATTGCAGCCCAGCCCGGCTTGATGCTGATGGACGAACCATTGTCGAGTTTGGATGCACATCTGAAACAAGAGATTCGTAATGAGATAAAGAAAATCTCTCTGAATGTGAAGTCCTCGTTTTTGTATGTGACACACGATCAATCCGAAGCGTTGAGTCTGGCGGATAAAATCGTCGTGATGAATAAGGGGCGCATTGAGCAAGTGGGTACCCCAGAGGAAATTTACAATTTCCCAGAAAATCCTTTTGTCGCACGATTCGTGGGTAAACATAATTTGTTGAATGGCATGTGGCACGACGACGTATTTGTCGTGGACGGCGTGAGGTGGCGTAAAGACAATGTTTCGGAGGCGTTCAAGCAGAAGGGCATGATCCCGTTGCGTCCGGATGAGTTGAAGATAGTTGGGCGAGGTTTTGGGAATGGTTCTGGTGCTGGGCTCGGCGACGGTTTCGGTGGTTCCGTTGAAGGGTTGCCGGGCGTCATTAACTCAGTTTACTTCCAAGGCAATCAGTACGAGTTAAATGTAGATACAAAATATGGCGAACTCAAGCTGTTCGAACCACTCGGCAAGTGGCAAGTCGGTGATAAGGTGCTAGTCGGCCAACGATAGTCATGAGTTTGGCTGGTTCTGGTGATAGATAAGATAAAGTGCTCCCTGTGAGTTGGGTTTTGATCCAACTTGTGGGGAGCACTTTTTATTTGATGTGCGGTAGGTCTGAAATAAACAATCCTGAAGAATAGCAAGTAGAGTAAAGTGTTCCACAGCTCCTCGTTTTTCGTTCTGTGGAACAGTTCACGACTCAAAGTGTTCCACAGCTCATGATTTTATCTCGTGAGGAACAGTAAATCAATCTGCGTGTCCTTGACAAGGGATCCACTTTAACCAACAGCCCCAAAACAACTTCTACACCCCACACCTCACAATCTTCAGTCAATTACATTTTACATTTCTAGTAAAACTGATTATAATTGTAGTAGTAAATTAGACGCGCTATGTGCATCGAATGGGAAAGCGACCAGGGGGACGGTGAAAGCTCTGGCATATCGAACACAATTAGACATCACTAATCAAAATTGGTTTTATGTGTATCATGAAATATTTCAGAGAACTCGAACTCATAAAAGAGTTCAAAAGACTCGGACAAAGCAAACAAAAAAACAATGCAACACAAACACAGAAACCAACCATCAAAAACTAAATAATATTAACGAAGTGGACTCTGTATGTGGGTCAATTTGGGTGGTACCGCGGTTATTCAACAATCGCCCCAATTGATGCATGTATAGAGTTTTTAATTGTATTAAGGGGGAGAAAAAAATGGGGGAGAACAAAATGGATTACAAAGACACATTATTAATGCCGAAAACAGATTTTAAAATGCGTGGTGGCCTTATTAACAAAGAACCTGCATATCAGAAAAAATGGGAAGAGATGAATCTCTACGACAAGAAATTGAAGATGAATGAGGGGAACACGCCTTACGTCTTGCACGATGGTCCGCCATATGCGAACGGTGACTTACACATGGGTCACGCACTCAACAAGGTGATCAAGGACTTTATCGTGCGTAATAAGCAGATGCGCGGTTTTTATTCACCTTACGTTCCTGGTTGGGATACGCATGGTCTGCCGATTGAGCAGGCACTGACGAACAAAGGTGTTGACCGCAAGAAAATGTCGATTGAAGAGTTCCGTAACAAGTGTATTGAATTTGCAAACTCTCAGATTGACCTGCAACGCACTGGTTTCAAACGCATGGGAATCGATGGAATTTGGGATGATCCGTATTTAACGTATAAGCCAGAGTTTGAAGCAGCGCAAGTGCGCGTGTTAAAAGATATGGTTGAAAAAGGTCTAATCTATCGTGGTAAAAAGCCGATCTATTGGTCACCTGTCAGTGAATCATCGCTTGCAGAAGCTGAGCTTGAATATAAAGATAAAGTATCACCTTCCATCTATGTCACATTCAAAACTGATGATGGGAAGGGTGTCGTTGACAGCGGTGTGAACTTCGTTATTTGGACGACGACGCCATGGACGATTCCTTCAAACCTTGGGCTCGCTGTACATCCTGAATTAAACTACGTTCAGTTCAACTATGAAGGCGAAGAATACATCATCGTCGAAGATCTTATCGATCAATTCTGTGAAGAAGTGGAATTCGACAAAGATAAAGTGACGCGTACGAAGGAATTTAAAGGGTCTGAATTAGAATACATCACGGCACTTCATCCACTTTATGACCGTCCAAGTCTCGTCGTTCTTGGTAAACATGTGACGACTGAGCAAGGTACAGGTATCGTTCATACGGCACCTGGTCATGGTGATGATGACTACTTAATGGCCCAAGAATATGATCTTGAAGTTCTAAGTCCGGTTGATGACAAAGGTGTATTCACAGCAGAAGCTGGTAAATACGAGGGCTTATTCTACGATGATGCGAACAAAGTGATCACTGAAGATTTAGAACAAAAAGGCGCATTACTTAAACTGAAATTCTTCAAACACTCATACCCACATGACTGGCGCTCAAAAACGCCAGTTATCTTTAGAGCGACGCCACAATGGTTCGCATCGATCAAAAGTGTACGTGAAGATATCATCGAGCAACTGAGCCAAACAAAGTTCCAAATCGAGTGGATGCGCGAACGCATGACAAACATGATAAAAAATCGTGGGGATTGGGTCATTTCTCGTCAGCGTGTATGGGGTGTACCATTACCATTCTTCTACGCTGAAGATGATACACCAATCGTTGATGTTGAAGTGCTTGAGCATGTGGCGGGACTTTTTGCTGAACATGGTTCAAACGTTTGGTTTGAGCGTGACGCAAAGGAACTATTACCTGAAGGATTCACGCATGAAGGTTCACCAAATGGTGAGTTCAGAAAAGAAATGGATATTATGGATGTTTGGTTTGACTCAGGTTCAACGCACCGCGGTGTGTTAGACGAGCGCGATTACTTAACATATCCAGGTGACTTATACTTCGAAGGGTCTGACCAATATCGTGGATGGTTTAACTCATCATTAATCACAAGTGTGGCGACGCGTGGTGTTGCACCTTATAAAGAGTTGTTATCACACGGTTTCGTCATGGACGGTGAAGGTAAGAAGATGAGTAAATCACTCGGAAACGTGATTCTACCGACGAAAGTCATGCAGCAGATGGGTGCAGATATTATTCGTCTTTGGGTGATGTCTTCCGACTTCCAAGAAGACGTCAGAATTTCAGATGACATTCTGAAACAAGTTTCTGAAGTGTACAGAAAAGTAAGAAACACATTTAGATTCTTGCTTGGTAACGTGAATGACTTCAATCCGAATGAAAACACAGTGAAATATGAAGACTTAAAAGAAGTCGATCAGTTTATGTACAATCGATTTGTTGAACTGAAGAACTTTATGTTAGATGCATACGAGCGTTATGATTACGTGACGATGTATCAGACGTTGCAGAACTTTATCAACGTTGAATTATCGAACTTCTATTTAGATTACGGTAAAGACATTCTGTATATTGAAGCTGCGGATAGTCATATTCGTCGCAGCATGCAGACGGTTATCTACAAAATTTTAACTGAGCTAAACACACTTTTAGCACCAGTACTTGTGCACACGGCTGAAGAGATCTACGAACATACGCCGCATACGGAGAAAGAAAGTGTTCACTTAGAACTTTATCCTGAGGCTGAAGAAGTGGATACCGAGTTGTTAACGAAATGGAAATACTTCATGGACGTGCGCGATGACGTGTTAAAAGCATTGGAAGTTGCGCGTAGTGAGAAGACAATTGGTAAGTCACTCGAGGCGAAAGTCACTGTGACCCAGCCTGCAGACTTGAACTATGATGATTTAAACAGTGCGCTAGAGCAGTTGTTTATTGTCTCTCATGTTGAAGTTGTGGATCAGCTGGATGATGCACCGAAATACAAGCATATTCATGTCGATGTACAGCATGCAGATGGCGCACGCTGTGAACGTTGCTGGAACTACAGCACAGACGCATCAATCGTAGAAGGCGACTCTGATATCTGTCCAAGATGTCAAGACGTGCTACAAAAATAGGAGATTACATTTTATGAAGAAAAAATCGTATCGACTCGTACCGGTCGGCATTATGACGCTCGGTATTATCGGACTCGATCAACTGACGAAACAGCTCGTAAAACGCAACATGGAAATCGGTGAGTCCATTGAAGTATTCGGTGAATATTTGAAGATTACGTCTCATCGTAACGAAGGTGCAGCGTGGGGAATCATGCAAGGACAAATGGTGTTTTTCTATATTGTCACAGCATTTGTCCTCGCTGCAATGGCTTATATTTACTATAAAGAAGCGAAGGGTAAACCGATGTTGCAATTCGGTATCGGGTTCCTTGTTGCTGGTGCAATCGGTAACTTAATCGATCGTGTGATATATCAAAAGGTCATCGACTTTGTTGATGTGCTCATCATCAATTACAGCTTCCCAATTTTTAATGTTGCAGATGCTTCACTAACAGTTGGTGTTGCGACGCTAATCATATACTTCTTATTCTTTGATAAAAAGAAACCAGGTGAATTGAATGCAGACAATTAATGTAGCAGAGGAATATGTTGGTGAACGTTTAGATAAGTTTTTGTCTGAAGTATTAGAAGATACTTCGAGAAGTGATATTCAAACGCGCATCAAGTCTGGCAACGTGCAAGTGAACGCGAATACAGTTAAGCCAAACTATAAGTTAAAGGTAGATGACGTCATCGAAATCAGTGAACGCGAAGTCGTTGATTCAGACATTGTACCTGAAGATTTAAATTTAAATATTTTATATGAAGATAGCGATGTTGCCGTTGTCGAAAAGCCGCGTGGGATGGTTGTCCATCCGTCAGCTGGCCATCATACGGGCACGCTTGTCAATGGGCTGATGCATCAGCTCGATTCACTCTCTGGTATTAATGGAGAGTTGCGTCCAGGCATCGTCCACCGTATCGATAAAGATACGAGCGGTTTGCTCATGGTTGCAAAACATGATGTAGCACACCGTGACCTCGTCGACCAACTCGTTGAAAAGTCTGTGACGCGTAAGTACATCGCACTCGTGCATGGTGTCATTACACACGATAAAGGGACCGTCGACGCACCGATTGGACGCAATCCTAAGAGCAGACAAGATATGGCGGTTGTCGATGATGGGAAAGAAGCTGTGACACATTTTAACGTGCTCGAACGGTTTGAAGACTATACTTTAATTGAATGTTTCTTAGAAACCGGTCGTACGCACCAAATTCGCGTCCACATGCAATACATTGGATTCCCGCTCGTCGGTGATCCGAAATATGGACGACGCAAGACGATGGACACGGATGGTCAGTTACTACACGCAGCACTCATTGGATTTATTCATCCTTCAACGAAAGAAAAGATTCAATTTGAAACGCCATTACCAGAGATGTTTAGTGATATATTAGATGATTTAAGAAAACGCGAGAACTAATTTCTAAATATATACATTGACATTCGAACTTTATAGGGCTATTCTTATTAAGAATTAAATAACCGATATATGAATACGTCTTTAAATACGGTCCCGTGAGGCCGTAAAGACATGAATATAAACCGTATCACTGGCACCAGTAGGACCAGTGTGTGTTTTCGGGTACTTACATACTCATGTCAATAGACATGGGTATTTTTTTATCGGCAAAATAGGAGGCACACATGAAAAAACGCACGATTTTAGACGAAGCACAGATTGGTCGAACGCTGACACGAATCTCTCATGAAATACTTGAGCGTAACAAGGGCAGTAAAGATTTGGTGTTGCTCGGTGTAAAAACACGAGGTGAGTATTTAGCACGTCGCTTAAAGGAAAAAATCGAATCGATTGATAATTCTACGGTGCAAATGGGTACGATAGACATTACCAATTACCGAGACGATAAAGAACCAACGCACGCAGAAGCAGATAACGCACTAGATGTCACAGCCTCACTCGTCAACCAGCATGTTGTCATCGTCGATGATGTACTCTACACAGGGCGTACAATTCGTGCGGCATTGGATGCTATTTTATCGCGTACGAGACCGGATAAAATATCACTTGCCGTATTGATTGACCGTGGACACAGAGAATTGCCAATTCGCGCGGATTACATCGGCAAGAACATTCCGACTTCGAAGCATGAAAAGGTAGTCGTACACATGCGAGAAATCGATCAAGAAGACATTGTATATATAAGTGAGGGTGAGTAAGTATGACAGAGAGAAATTTCGACATTGAAGAAGATTACACTGTAGCGGTTGAACCGAAGCTCGACGTACATGAAAAACCGAAGCCACTTGAATGGATGATGTTATCGTCACAGCACTTATTTGCAATGTTTGGTGCGACGGTACTCGTTCCATTTTTAACTGGCTTACCCGTATCAGCAGCACTGATTGCAAGTGGTATCGGTACGTTATTATATATACTGCTGACTAAAGGAATGATACCTGCATACCTCGGTTCAAGTTTTGCTTTTATCTTACCGATTACAATTGCACTTTCAGCAAATTCACTTGGTGAAGTGTTGACGGCACTCTTCTTTACAGGGGTTGTCTATGTCATTATCGGGGGAATCATAAAATTTGTCGGTGTTGACTGGTTGATGAAACTCTTGCCGACGGTCGTTATCGGTCCAGTGATCATGGTAATTGGGCTTGGACTTGCACCGGTTGCAATCGACATGGCGATGTATACGGATCCTGATAATCAACTCGGATATAACACGACATACATACTTGTCGCAGTCATTACATTGACAATTACGATTATCGCTTCAGTATTTTTTAAAGGTATTCTGTCATTGATACCAATATTGATTGGTATCGTCGGTGGTTACATTACAGCAATATTCTTCGGTATTGTCGATTTCACACAGATTAGAGAAACAGGTTGGTTCGTATTACCGGATGTGTACATGCCATTTGTTGACTACACACCAGCGATCAATATCGGCTTACTCATCGTGATGCTGCCAATTGTGTTCGTTACAATTAGTGAGCACATCGGACACCAAGCGGTCATCAACAAAATTATCGGAAGAAACTTCTTCAAAAAGCCGGGTCTTCACCGCACATTAGCAGGGGACGGGGTAGCGACGATGTTCGCCAGTGTGATCGGTGGTCCACCGACAACAACATACGGTGAAAACATCGGTGTCCTTGCAATTACACGTGTGTTCAGTGTTTGGGTCATCGGTGGTGCAGCAGTATTTGCTATCATTTTAGGATTCGTTGGTAAGTTTACAGCAGTCGTCCAAAGCATCCCATCACCGGTCATGGGTGGTGTGTCAATCTTACTCTTCGGTATTATTGCAGCGAGTGGGTTGCGCATGCTGATCGATGGCCGCGTGAACTTAGATCACAAACGCAACTTAATCATCGTATCCGTCATTTTAGTTATCGGTATCGGTAAAGCACATTTAGACTTCATGCTCGGTGAGATTCCATTTAACTTAGAAGGTATGGCACTTGCGGCACTCGCGGGTATCGTGCTGAATCTCATCTTGCCAAAGGAGAAGACGAGTAATGCGTAACCTACTATCAATGAACGAATTATCAACAACTGAAATTAAAAGCATTATCAAACGTGCCATTGAGATAAAAAACGGCGACTATACACCGTTTCAAGAGAAAAAATTTGTTGCTAACCTATTTTTAGAAAATTCAACGCGCACGAAGTTGAGCTTTGAGATGGCAGAAAGAAAACTTGGTATCGAGTCGATACCATTCGATGCGATGGGTAGCTCACTGAGTAAAGGTGAATCATTGTATGATACATGTAAGACATTAGAGTCCATCGGTTGTGATGCACTTGTCATTCGTCATCCTGATGATGCGTATTACGAGTCACTCGAAGGACTGAATATACCGGTAATCAACGGTGGAGACGGTAGTGGATCACATCCGACGCAATCATTGCTCGATTTGATGACCATTTATGAGACGTTTGGCACATTTGATTTAGATATCGTCATTTGTGGTGACATTCGTCATTCACGCGTTGCTAAAAGTAATTTTCAGGCGTTGACTAAACTCGGTAGCCGCGTGAAGTTTGTAGCGCCAGAAGTTTATCAGTATAAGCATGAAGATTATAGCTACGTAAATTTTGATGATGTGATTTCAAGCGTTGATGTTGTCATGCTGCTGCGTGTACAACATGAGCGTCATGACGAAGTGACGAGCGACGTTGTAGAAGAATACAATAGCCGCTACGGATTAAATGAAGCGCGTTACAATAAACTCAAAGACAATGCGATTATCATGCACCCTGCACCAGTGAATCGCGATGTAGAAATTAGCAGTACACTCGTTGAGAGAGACAAGTCAGTTATTTTTAAGCAGATGGAAAACGGCGTATACACACGCATGAGTGTGTTAGAACTAATTCTAGGGAGAGAATAATATGAGACGTGTCATTAAAAATGGTTTTGTGTTAGAAAACAATGAACAGGTACAAAAAGATATTGCGATTGAAGATGGAAAAATCGTTGAGATTAGCGATTCGATTGATAATCATGATGAAGTCATCGATGCAAACGGTAAATTGATCACGCCTGGATTTGTCGATGTCCATGTCCATTTACGTGAGCCAGGCGGTGAACATAAAGAGACAATTGAGACGGGTACGAGAGCGGCGGCACGCGGTGGTTTTACAGCAGTCATGCCAATGCCAAACACGCGTCCAGTACCGGATAATGCCGAGACATTAACAAAAATAATAGACCGTATTAAAGAGACTGCACACGTTAAAGTATTGCCATATGCTTCGATTACAACGCGTCAACTCGGTAAAGAATTAACGGACTTTAAAGCACTAAAAGAAGCTGGAGCATTTGCATTTACGGATGATGGTGTCGGTGTACAGAGTGCGGACATGATGTATCAAGCGATGAAACAAGCAGCTGCACTTGATATGGCAGTTGTAGCTCACACAGAAGAAAACACACTCATTCATGGTGGTGCAATCCATGAAGGGAAGACGAGTGAGGCGCTCGGTATTCCTGGTATTCCGTCAATTTGTGAATCGACTCAAATTGCGCGTGATGTGCTGTTATCAGAAGCTGCAAATTGTCATTATCATGTGTGTCACGTCAGTACGAAAGAAAGTGTGCGCGTCATTCGTGACGCGAAACGCGCCGGTATCCGTGTGACAGCGGAAGTGACGCCACACCACCTTGTACTTGATGAAAATGATATTACATCAGCAGATACAAACTTTAAGATGAATCCACCATTACGTGGTAGCGACGACCGTGCAGCATTAATCGAAGGTCTACTTGACGGTACGATTGATTTCATTGCAACGGACCATGCGCCACATGCGGAAGATGAGAAAAAAGTAGAAATTACTTCTGCACCTTTTGGAATCGTCGGCAGTGAAAATGCATTCCAATTGCTATATACGAAACTTGTGAAAACAGGCGTGTTCACATTACAACAACTCGTCGACTGGTTGACAGTAAAACCATCTGAGACATTTAACTTACCGATGGGTGAACTGAAAGTTGACAGAGATGCTGACATTACACTGATTGACTTAGATAAGAAATATACACTGGATAAGACAGAATTTTTTTCGAAATCACAAAATACACCATTTGATGGTGAAGCATTAATTTCTGATATTTATATGACACTTGTCAATGGCAACGTTGTTTATAAGGGGGCGTAAGCGTGTTAAAGGATAAGCGATATTTAGTACTAGAAGACGGTACAGTTTACGAAGGTTACCAGTTTGGTGGAAAAGCAGATCGTGCGGGTGAACTCGTATTTAACACATCGATGTTCGGTTTCCAAGAGATGATTACAGACTCTGCATATGCGAATCAAATCGTGACGTTTAGCTATCCACTCGTCGGCAATACAGGATTCAACAGTGAAGACTCTGAAACGATGAAACCAACAATCGCTGGAATCGTCGTGCGTGAAGCGGCATTATTACCATCGAACTTCCGTACGAATGAAACGTTGCATGACTATTTAGAACGTCATAACATCCCTGGTATTTCAGGCATTGATACGCGCAGCATCGTTAGAAAAATTCGCGATGGTGGTACGTTAAGAGCGATGCTGAGTGACTCGTATGATGTGGATGCTGTCATTGAAACGCTTAAATCAACGGATGAAACTGTACATTCTGTGCGTGATGTATCGACAAGCAGTCCTTACATATCAACCGGTGTCGGTAGTCGTGTCGTACTCATCGATCTCGGTAAGCAAGAAAGTCTCGTTAGAAGTTTAAACAGTGCCGGTTGTGAAGTGACGGTCGTACCACACGATACACCGACCTATGATATTTTACGCATGAAGCCTGATGGTGTCATTATATCAAGCGGTCCGGGTTCACCGGAAGATATTCCGTCAATTGTCGATAACGTACGTACGATTGCGGAACAGGTACCAGTATTCGGTGTTGGTCTCGGTCATCAAGCGATTGCTTTAGCATTTGGCGCTAAGATCGAAGCATTGCCATTTGGACACCGTGGTTCAAATATACCTGTACGTAACATTGAGAGAAAAACTGTAGAAATCACATCACAAAATCATGGTTTTGCTGTCAGTCGTGAATCATTGGAACAGACGGACTTAGTGATTACACACGAAGCAATCAATGACGACTCAGTCGAAGGTATTCGTCATAAATCATTGCCGATCATGAGCGTTCAGTACTATCCTGGTGCAATTGATGGACCAGATGATTCAAGCTATATTTTAGAAGAATTTATAAACCGTATGAATAAGGAGAATAACCATGCCTAAACGAACGGATATTAAATCAATATTAGTAATCGGTAGTGGACCAATCATCATCGGTCAAGCAGCAGAGTTTGATTATGCAGGAACACAGGCGTGTTTGTCACTCCGTGAGGAAGGCTACCGTGTCATCTTAGTAAACTCAAACCCTGCGACAATTATGACAGATAAAGAAATCGCAGACGTTGTGTACATCGAACCGTTAACACCGGATTTCATCGCACGTATTATCCGTAAGGAACAACCGGATGCACTGTTGCCAACGCTCGGTGGACAAGTCGGTTTAAACATGGCGGTTGAGCTCGATAGTCTCGGCGTACTTGAAGAAAATAATGTGGAGCTGCTTGGTACGAAGCTTGATTCAATCAAACAAGCTGAAGACCGCGATTTATTTAGAAACTTAATGAATGACATGAATATTCCCGTGCCTGAGTCAGATATTATTACGACGCTTGAAGGTGCTTACCGATTCAAGGAGCAGGTCGGCTATCCGTTCATCGTGCGACCAGCATATACGATGGGTGGTACCGGCGGTGGTATTTGTTATAACGATGATGACTTAAAAGAAATCGTTACAAATGGACTCAAATATTCACCGGTGAACCAGTGTTTACTTGAAAAATCTATCGCTGGATATAAAGAAATTGAATACGAAGTGATGCGTGACTCTAACGATACAGCAATCGTCGTTTGTAATATGGAAAACATCGATCCAGTCGGTATCCATACAGGAGATTCAAACGTTGTGGCACCGACGCAAACATTGACGTTAAAAGAAACGAACATGCTGCGTGACGTGTCATTATCTGTTGTCCGTGCACTTGGCATTGAAGGTGGCTGTAACGTGCAGCTAGCACTCGATCCACACTCGTTTAATTATTACATCATCGAAGTGAACCCGCGTGTCTCACGTTCGTCAGCGCTCGCTTCTAAAGCTACAGGTTTCCCGATTGCGAAACTTGCAGCGAAAATTGCTGTTGGTATGAACTTAGATGAAATGAAAAATCCTGTAACAGGTACGAGCTACGCAAGTTTTGAACCGTCTATCGACTATGTCGTAACGAAAGTTGCACGCTTCCCATTTGATAAGTTTGAAAAAGGGGAACGTAAACTCGGCACACAGATGAAGGCGACAGGTGAAGTCATGGCAATCGGACGTACGTTTGAGGAATCGATTCTTAAAGCGATACGTTCATTAGAATACGGCGTGCATCACTTAGGCTTGCCGAATGGCGATGACTTTACTTTAGAGCAAATAGAGAAGAAGATTAAAGAACAGAGTGATGAGCGCTTGTTCTACATCGGTGAAGCGTTGCGACGTGGCATTTCTGTCGATGAAATTCACACGTGGACTGAAATTGACTATTTCTTTATCAATAAATTTAAGCACATCATCGATATCGAGCATGAATTAAAAGAAAATGTCGATTCTATCGACCATTTAAAATGGGCGAAAACATATGGATTTAGCGACCGCGTCATCGGTCATCGATGGGGTAAAGATGCGGATGAAATCTATCAGCTGAGAAAAGATCATGGTATATTCCCAGTGTATAAAATGGTCGACACGTGTGCGGCTGAGTTTTCTTCAGATACACCGTATTTCTACGGGACTTATGAAAAAGAAAACGAAGCTGTTGCGAGTGATCGAGAAAAGATTTTAGTGCTCGGTTCTGGTCCGATTCGTATCGGTCAAGGTGTCGAGTTTGATTACGCGACAGTGCACGCTGTGTTTGCGATTCAAGAAGCTGGATACGAAGCAATCGTCGTCAACAACAACCCAGAGACTGTGTCGACAGACTTTACGATTTCTGACAAGTTATACTTCGAACCACTCACAGAAGAAGATGTCATGAACATTATCGAGAACGAAAAACCGATGGGTGTTGTCGTTCAGTTCGGCGGACAAACGGCAATCAATTTAGCAGAGAAGTTAGAGCGTCACGGCGTGAAAATTTTAGGTACGACGTTAGAC
This sequence comes from Aliicoccus persicus, assembly GCA_020741755.1. Classification (GTDB taxonomy): domain Bacteria; phylum Bacillota; class Bacilli; order Staphylococcales; family Salinicoccaceae; genus Aliicoccus; species Aliicoccus persicus_A. The sequence goes on from DYYI01000022.1 coordinate 25,556, forward strand.
GATCTAGACCGTGCAGAAGATAGAAAGCGTTTTGAGGCATTGCTGAGAGAAATCGATGTGCCACAGCCACTCGGTAAAACAGCAACAAACGCTGCTGAAGCTGTAGAAAATGCTGAAGCGATTGGTTATCCAGTACTTGTGCGTCCAAGTTATGTACTCGGTGGTCGTGCGATGGAAATTGTCTATAGCAAAGCAGAATTAGAAAACTACATGACACAAGCGGTTAAAGCATCGCCTGAGCATCCGGTACTCATCGACCGCTATTTAATGGGTAAAGAGATTGAAATCGATGCGATCTGTGATGGAGAGAACGTCATTATTCCAGGTATCATGGAACACATTGAACGTGCTGGTGTACACTCGGGTGACTCGATGGCTGTTTACCCGCCGATTACATTGACAGAAAGTGAAATTGAAACACTTGTGGCTTATACAGAAAAATTAGCACTAGGACTAAACACAGTTGGACTCATCAATATCCAGTATGTGTTATCAGACGGTGAAGTCTATGTACTTGAAGTGAACCCACGCTCAAGTCGTACTGTACCATTCTTAAGTAAAATTACAGACATTCCGATGGCAAGACTTGCGATGAAAGGTATTTTAGGACAGAAATTTACGGATTTAGATTATGAGTTAGGCTTACAAAAAGTTCAAGACGGTCACTATGTTAAAGCACCGGTGTTCAGCTTTAATAAGTTGAAAAACGTTGACATCACGCTCGGTCCTGAAATGAAATCAACTGGGGAAGTTATGGGTAAAGATTCATCACTTAACAAGGCATTGTATAAAGCACTTGTCGCAAGTGGTCTTGAAGTGAAAGATAACGGAACAGCACTCTTCACAGTTGCAAACAAAGATAAAAAAGAAGCAACGGCACTTGCGCAGCGCTTGAGCAAAATCGGATATAGAATTATGGCAACATCAGGTACGGCTGATGTTTTATCAGAAGCGGGCATCTCAGTCGTAAAAGTAGAAAAAATTGATGCGGTAGAAAATAGCCTACTTGATATGATTAACAACGGTAAGGTACAAATTGTCATCAACACGATGACGAAAGGTAAGACGGTAGAACGTGACGGATTTAGAATTAGACGTGAATCTGTGGACAATGGTATTCCTTGTTTAACATCACTTGATACTGCGCGCACTTTGATTGAAGTCATTGAGAGTATGACATTTAGCATGGACAGAATGTAGGTGATTCTATGAAACATTTAATGAGAATTTTATCGGTTGAGGAAATTGCAGACAATATTTTTGAGATGGTCCTTTCTGGTGAAATTACGAAAGAAATGAAAGTTCCCGGTCAGTTCGTGCACATCCGTGTCAGTCCATACACAGAAAACGTGCTGCGCCGACCGATATCGATTGCGAATGTTGATGCTGATAAAGAAACACTCACGATTATTTTTAGAGCAGAGGGCGACGGCACGACGAAGATGAGCAAGATGCAAGTCGGAGACGATTTAGACGTGCTGACGCCACTGGGTAATGGTTATCCTCTAGAAGATTTTAATCACGTATTACTCGTCGGTGGTGGAATTGGTGTTCCGCCACTGCACGAGTTATCAAAACAGTTAAACGCACGCGGTGTGAAAACGACGCATGTGCTCGGCTTTAACTCGAAAAAAGATGTGTTCTATGAAGACGAGTTTAATGCACTCGGTGACACGTATATTACGACGGCAGATGGAACGTATGGAAAAGAGGGTTTTGTGACGGATCAAATCGAGTTGCTTGAAACGGAATTTGATCAGTTTTATGCGTGTGGACCGAAAGTCATGTTAAAAGTATTGAATGATTCGATGGACATTGACGGGTACATTTCTTTAGAAGAACGAATGGGTTGCGGCATCGGCGTATGTTACGCATGTGTCGTGCCAAAACCTGACGGCAGTTATGCAAAAATCTGTTCAGATGGACCTGTATTTAAGAAAGGGGAGATACTACTATGAGTAAATTAGCGGTAAATATCCCTGGACTTTCGCTCAAAAATCCGATCATGCCTGCATCCGGCTGTTTTAGTTTCGGCCAAGAGTTTTCGGAACTTTACGACTTGAGTCGTCTCGGTGCAATTATGATTAAAGCAGCGACGCATCAACCGCGTCTCGGTAACCCAACGCCGCGTGTTGCGGAAACGGCAAGTGGTATGTTGAACGCCATTGGATTACAAAATCCTGGTGTGGATCATATTATTGAACATGAACTGAAGTTTTTAGAGAAGTTTGATGTGCCAATTATCGCAAATGTAGCTGGCACTGCAATTGAAGACTACACAGAAGTGGCTGAGAAAATTTCACAAGCACCGAACGTGCATGCACTTGAGTTGAATATCTCGTGCCCGAACGTAAAAGAGGGCGGCATTCAGTTCGGCACTAATGTGGAAAGTGCCGTGCGTTTAACGGAAAGCGTCAAGCGTGTTTCTAAAGTGCCTGTATATGTGAAGTTGTCACCGAATGTGACAAACATCGTTGAGATTGCACAAGGCGTTGGAGAAATTGCAGATGGACTTACGATGATCAATACGCTCGTCGGCATGCGTTTGGATAAAAACGGTAAACCGTTGATCGCAAACAAAACCGGTGGACTAAGTGGTCCAGCCATTAAACCCGTCGCACTAAACATGATCTATCAAGTGCGACAAGCGATGCCTGATATTCCAATCATCGGTATGGGTGGTATTTCAACCGTGGATGACGTGCTCGATTATATTTCTGTCGGTTGTGATGCAGTTGCTGTTGGTACTGCGAATTTCACGGATCCATACGTTTGTCCAACACTAATAGATGCGCTCGATGCGCGAGTGGCAACGATGGGTTTATCACATATACATGACATCAAAGGCCGTGCGTATCAATAAACATTAAGGAGTGCTTGAATGAACCGTCCAATAATCGCTTTAGATTTCGAAAACCGTGAGCAAGTGGAACAATTTCTTAATCGCTTTGATGAGTCACTATTTGTAAAAGTTGGCATGGAGTTGTTCTATGCTGAAGGACCACAAATTGTCCAAGAAATTCATGCACGTGGCCACGACATATTTTTAGATTTAAAATTGTATGATATACCAAATACCGTCGGTCGAGCGATGTCCGTGCTTGGTGGATTGAATGTCGCGATGACCAATGTTCACGCCCATGGCGGCGTCGCAATGATGAAGCGCGCTGCTGAATCATTCAAAGATAAAAATCCAGATGGCAAGTTGATTGCAGTGACGCAGCTGACGTCGATGAACGAATTGAATGTGAGTGATGAACAACAATCAAAGTTGTCTTTGGATGATAGCGTCGAACATTTGGCACGACTCACTTTATCAGCAGGACTGGATGGTGTTGTATCATCACCTCTAGAATCGAAACGCATCCATGAAACGTGCGGGGATGACTTTTTAACAGTCACACCAGGCATCCGATTAAGTGAAGATTCGGTGGATGACCAAGTGCGCGTTGTTACACCAGACGAAGCACGCGCACTGGGCACAGATTACATCGTCGTCGGTCGTTCGATTACGACGAGTGAAGACCCGGTTGGTAAATATAAAGTTGTGAAATCGTTGTGGCAAGGTTAATTTTTGGAATTTAAAATTCGTGGAGGTAACGTATGAGAGAAGAAAGTATAGCGGGTATTTTACTCGACATTGATGCAGTGATGATTCGTCCGAATGATAAGTTTACATGGGCGAGTGGCATACAGTCACCGATCTATTGTGACAACCGTAAAATCATTGGTGACGTGGCAGCACGTCGAGCCGTTGCGAAGCGCTTCGTTGAGTTGATCGAAGGTAAAAATGTGGATGTGATTGCAGGTACTTCTACTGCGGGTATTCCACACGCGGCTTTTATTGCTGAAGAAATGTCACTGCCGATGAGCTATGTGCGTGGTAGTAAGAAAGCGCACGGAACAGGTGCACAAATAGAAGGTGCCGATGTGAAAGGAAAACGCGTCGTATTGATTGAAGATTTAGTGTCAACAGGCGGCTCGAGCTTAGAAGCAGTGAGCGCATTAAAAGAAGCCGGTGCTGAAGTTGTCAACGTGACAGCGATATTTACGTATGAGTTGGACCGTGCACGAGAAAACTTTGAAGCAAGTGGGGTAGAGTTGCTGACGTTGAGTAACGTTTCAACTTTGTTAAGTGTGAGCGTCGATCGCGGTGACTTATCTGAAGCAGATGTAGAAGAAGTACGTGAGTTTTTGAGTAATTTGTAGAGTTTTTGGATTGTTTATAGAGTTTGGTGTGTTTTTCTCCCTTTGAGTTGGTATTGTTGCCGGCTTGAGGGGAGTTTTTTTGGATTTTGGGAGTTTATCTGGACAATGAGTGAGGCTCACGGGCTTGCAAATGGATTTGACGGACTATGAGGTTCGCTCACGGACTCGCAAACTGATTTGCGTTCCAATGAAGCTCGCTCACAGCCACGCAGATTGATTTGCATTCCAATGAGACTGGCTCACAGACACGCAGATTGGTTTGCGTTCCAATGAGAGTTGCTCATAGACACGCAGATTGGTTTGCGTTCCAATGAAGCTCGCTCACAGACACGCAAATGGATTTGCGTTCCAATGAAGTTCGCTCACTGACACGCAGATTGGTTTAAACACACAAAAAAACGTACCCCCACTAAACAGAGGGGCACGCACTCACTAAAATCACTCACCAAACACTAAATCATTGATGATCTGTGCTTCGGTCATTAAATCGTCGGTGTCGATTGAGATGTACAATTTAATTTTTGCTTCTGTACCTGACGGGCGGAGTGCAATCCAGCCATCTTTGAAATGCAATTTAATGACGTTCGCTGCAGGTAAGTCTATATCAATATGCTCCCCAGTTTCTACATCAAATCTTGATTGCTCTAAATAGTCTTCGATTGCAACGACGTCTCGACCATCGATTGTCAGTGGGGTTTGCTCTCTAAAGTCACGCATGATCTTATCAATTTTCGCTCTACCTTCTGACCCTTCAAATGTGTGGCTCCACAAATGTTCTTGGCGATGTCCGAACTTTTTATAAATATCGTTCAGCTCATCAATTAACGTACGTCCTTCATTTTTCAATTCCGACGCATATTTCACAACATACGGTACGACCTGTATTGCATCTTTGTCACGGACAAATGGTCGGAGTAAATAGCCATAGCTTTCTTCGTATCCAAGCACGAATTGTCTATCCGCATCATCTTCCATCGCCAGCAACTGTTCTCCGATATATTTGAATCCTGTCAACACTTCTATCATTTCTCCACCAGCTCCCTCAATAATCTTCTTACCGAGGTCACTCGTGACGATTGATTTTATGGCAACTGGTGTTTTATCAGCTGCGATGCCTTTCACCGCACGGTTCAACAACAAAATACCAATTTGGTTGCCTGTTAAATGTTCGTAACTATCTTCGTGCTTCACGACAATTCCCATACGGTCTGCATCGGGATCTGTTGCGATTAATACATCTGCACCGATTTCTTTACCGAGTTCCACAGATAAAGTAAATGCCTCCGGACTTTCCGGGTTCGGTGATGGTGTTGTCGGGAAGTCGCCATCGGGTACACATTGCGACTCAACCAATGAATATTGATTAAAGTTGAGTGCCTCAAGTAACTCTGGCACGATTGGCACACTCGTGCCATGCAAACTGCTAAACACGATGCTCAAATCAGATTTGGGAATTTCACCGACAAAATCTGTCACTTCTTTACGGTATGCTTGTTTCACTTCATCTGATACATATTCAACATCGCCATCTTTAACAGCCGTTTCAAAATCTTTACTCTCAATCGAAAACACATCTTCGATTGCATTGATATATTTGCTCAGTGCTTCTGATGGTTCATCGATCAGCTGTGAGCCGTCTTCACCGTACACCTTAATCCCGTTGTACTCCGGCGGGTTGTGACTTGCTGTAATCATGATCCCAAGGTCACTCTTATACGTGCGCACGAAATATGATAACTCTGGCGTTGACGTATAGTCCGGTGTGACAATTACTTTTATACCAGTTGCACTCAACACTTCGGCAATAATATGCATAAATTCTAATGAAAAGTGTCGCGTATCAAAGCCGATTACAATCCTTGGCGTGTCGGTTTTATCGTGCAAAAACTGGCCGATACCTGCAGCAACTTTTTGCACGGTATACTTGTTTAATCGATTCGGGCCGAGTCCAATTTTACCCCGTATGCCAGCAGTACCGAACGACAGCGTATCAATAAAGCCTTCTTCTTTTTCCTTATCTGTTAACAACGCGTAAGATTCTTTCGTAATAAGACTGCCATCAATGTTCTTCTCCCATAATTCTCTCATGTCAAAACTCCTTATTAAATATGATTATTTCACGCGTAAAATAATAACTTCAAACGGTTTTAACAGGATGCTATGTTCATAAGTTGCCTCATCTTTCACTCTAACATTCGATAAAACGACTTCAAACGTTTCTCCGTCAGCAATGAAGAAGTAATGATCTTCAGTACGCGGATTTGCAAGGATGATATGCGTTTCATCGTTGTGTGTCACACGCAGCGCGAAAAATTCTTCCTGCTCATCACGCATAATATAGCTCACGCACGGATGAATTTCTTCAGCTGTTTTAAATTGGAACACTTCATGATCTTTTCTGAACTGAATCAAGTCACGCACAAATTGAATGTTGTCTTGATAATGTGCAGCGCGGTCCCAGTCCATCTTGTTGATGTCATCCATCGCGTTGTAAGAATTTTCATGTCCATCTTTCGTGCGCATGAACTCTTGACCCGCATGTATGAATGGTGTACCAAACGCTAATATACCAAGCGCTGTCGCCATCTGGTGTTGACGCTCAATGACAATTGGATGCCAATCATCACCATTCAAACGGTCAAACAATGTATGGTTATCATGCGCTTCAACATAGTTAATCGACATCGATGGATCAAACGGTTCCATATTGCCGATAAAGACCTCGCGTAGCTCATGTGAATATTCTCCAGAGCCATGTACGTAACCACCAATTTCCATTTTAAATGTATCGCCTTTAAGCGCGTCGCGCAGTCGATCATTAAAGAAATGGACGCCTGGTACTTGTGATTTATTTTCAGGTACGGTCTTTTTATCTTCCGGTAGATTTGTGTTTAAATGCCAACCTTCACCGAGTAAAAATACGTCGCGATCCAAATTGTATGAAGCTTCTCTTAATGCATGAATCGTATCCGTGTCCATCGCACCCATCAAGTCGAAGCGGTAACCGTCAATGTTGTAAGCTTCTAACCAATACATAATCGTTTCAACGACAAATCGGCTTAACATCTTACGTTCTGTTGCTAAATCATTTCCGACACCAGTGCCATCGCTTAACGTAAAGCTGTCCGAGTTAAATCGGAAGTAGTAGTTTGGTGCAAGCTTATGAAAACTGTTGTCTTCGACTGCAAATACATGGTTTAAAACGACATCAAAGATTACTTTTAAGCCATTTGCGTGGAAGCGATTAATCAATGTTTTTAATTCTTTAACGCGACTGATCGGATCATTTGGATTTGTCGAGTAACTGCCTTCAGGTGCCATAAAATACGCCGGGTCATACCCCCAGTTATAGCTCTCATGTTGCTTTAATTCGTCAACAGTTTGGAAGTCGTTGACTGGCAACAGTTGTACATGCGTAACCCCAAGTGACTTGATGTAGTCGATACCTGTCGGCAAACCATATGATGAGGATTGACCACTATTAATTCCGGTAAACTTCCATCTTAAATCTTCATCTACACTCGAATTGATATGACTTGTCATATCGCGCACATGTGCTTCGTATATAATGACGTCGCCATTCTCAGGTGAAATCGTTGATTCGAGTGTTTCATCTGGCACAATGCGGTCGATGTCAATGACCATTCCCCGGGCACCGTTTGCTGTCAGCGTTTTAACATATGGATCATTGACGAAATGCGTCACATTATTGTGCGATACTTCGTAATGAAACAGCTGTTCATGCAAGTCACCATCCACAGTCACTTCGAAATATCCGTCAATTTTATTCATTTTAATACGTTCATTTTCAAGTCGTAAATTCATTTCGAAAGCCGTCGGTGCAAACACGCGGAACGTCGTCGATTCTTTTGTATATACAGGGCCCATCGGTAAATCAGTCGCATACGTTTCATCGAATTGTGGCGTTGTTGGGTATTTGCCCATCTCAAGTGGTAATTTATAGCCATTAAATTGAATCATTGTTTGTCGTGATAAGTTGATATCTTCTGCTAACACAATCGTTGTATGTGTATCATTGTCAGTAATAGATTCTACTCGTATATCATCATCATCTTGCTTAACGCTAATTTTCACGTCTTTTTCTGTATCTTTTTCTTCGTCGTAAACAAGAGCGATGACATTTCTGTCATCTAAATATGCGATAGGCATATATGGTCCTCCTAATAAATGTTAAGATTGTTAAAATATAGAATTTTATTCATACTATTTCATAATCATAGTATAATTAAATTATACAATAAAAAGAGCAATATATACTGAACAGAGGTGATTCTATGAAAAAACATAAGGCTCGTTTAGAGATGGATCAATACTTGTTTCATCAAGGCACACACTATCATGCGTATGAGTTCCTTGGCGCACATGTACTCGATGATAATCGCATGCGGTTTATCACGTGGGCACCGAATGCACACCATGTCCAACTGATGTGTAATTATAACCATTTTAGCGGAGATGGATTTGATTTTGAACGGTTGAACGATCAAGGCTTATGGGTGTTATACACAGATAAAGTACATGTTGGTGATGTTTATAAATATAAAATACATCATGCAGATGGTTACAATGTAAAGTCTGACCCATACGCGCAATACTCCGAAGTACGACCGAATAATGCAAGCATCGTTTATAAGAGTGATTTTAAGTTTACAGACGATGATTGGATGGCGCGTCGAAGAAATTCAAACATCTACGAATCTCCAATTAACATCTATGAAATTCATCTCGGCTCATGGAAACGCCACTTTACGGATGATCAAAATCCGAACGGCACATATTTTTACACTTATCAGCAATTCATTGACACCTTGATTCCATACTTACAAGAAATGAACTACACACACGTTGAGTTTTTGCCACTCGGTGAACACCCGTTTGACGCATCATGGGGATATCAAATGACCGGTTATTTTTCAGCAACTAGTCGCTACGGGACACCCGATGAATTAAAACAATTGATCAATGCGCTACATCGCGCTGGAGTCGGCGTCATTATGGACGTCGTACTCGCTCACTTTAATAAGGATGATCATGGATTAAGACGCTTTGACGGCACGCCGACGTACGAACATCCAGATGAATATATTGCGAACAAGCGTGCATGGGGGACATTAACATTTGATTTCGGTCGCAATGAAGTTCAATCATTTTTAGTTTCGAGTTGCCTCTTCTGGATAAAAGAATTTCATATCGATGGACTGCGTGTCGACGCGGTGCATAGCATGATTGACTTAAACTTTGAAAATTATGAAGAACACGAAAAAATTTACAACGAACATGGTGATGATCGAAACATTGCGGGTATTGAAATTATAAAAAAAATTAATACAGCGGTGTTTAAAGAAGATACATCAATTTTAATGATGGCAGAGGATTCATCAGATATTCCATTGATTACCCATCCGATAGACAACGGTGGACTCGGCTTTAATTTCAAATGGGATCTCGGCTGGATGCACGACCGATTGAAATATATTTCAAAATCATTTGATGAGCGCATGCATTATCATGACAAGATGACATTTACGATGATGTACAAGTATAACGAAAATTACGTGTTGCCACTGTCACATGATGAGGTCGTCCATTATAAGAAAAGTATTTTAGATAAACAACAAGGTGACCAATGGCAACAATTCGCTGGCGTCCGCGTACTGTACGGCAACCAGATGAGTGAGCCAGGAAAGCAGTTGTTATTTATGGGTCAAGAGATTGGCATGTACCACGAATGGAAAGATCACGAAGAAGTAGACTGGCATTTACTCGAGTTTCCATTACATCAACAACTGAAACTTTACATGAAAGATTTAAACACACTATACCGTGACAATCCGGAATTTTATCAGCTGGATTATGAGCAGGAAGGATTCCAGTGGATGGTCGTCAATGACCGAGACAATGGCGTGTTTGCTTATACGCGTTCAAGTCGAGACGGGTTTAAAGTGTGTGTACTGAACTTTAAACCCGATGTCCATTACGATTATTCAATCCCTGTGCCTTTGGGTGGAGAATACAAAGAAATATTTAACAGCGATCATGCAAAATACGGTGGTTCTGGCGTCATCAATGGCACGCATCAAACGATTGATCAAGCAATGAACAACCAAGACCAACATATAAAGATAACAGTCTCGCCACTTGCTTTTATAGTTTTCGAGTTTAAAAATTAGGAGGGCTATATATGAGCCAAAAAACTGTTGCTATGTTACTTGCTGGAGGAAAGGGAACGCGCCTCGGAGAATTGACAAAAGATATCGCTAAACCTGCAGTGCCATTTGGTGGTAAGTATCGAATTATTGATTTTACAATGAGTAATCTTGCAAATTCTCGCATTTCAACAGTCGGTGTTCTTGTTCAATACTCACCGCTTATGTTGAACAAACATTTGGGTATTGGGGCACCGTGGGGACTCGATCGTCAAGCGGGTGGACTCAGTACGCTGTCGCCATATAGCGACCGCACGAGAAGCTCTTGGTTTAGCGGTACGGCAGATGCTATCGTTAAAAATATTCATTACATCGAACAGTTTGAGCCGAAGTATTTGCTCGTTTTAAGTGGTGACCATGTCTATCAGATGAACTATCGACAGATGATAGACTTCCATGAAGAGAACGAAGCGGATGCAACCATTTCAGTCATTGAAGTGCCATTTGAAGATGCCCATCGATTTGGTATTTTGAACACAAATGAAGATGGCAGCATATATGAATTTGAAGAAAAACCAGAAAATCCGAAGAGTAACAATGCTTCGATGGGTATCTATGTCTTCACATGGGATGTCGTCAAGCCATATTTAATCGCTGATGAACAGGATGAAACGAGCGATCACGATTTCGGTAAAAATATTATTCCTGCACTTTTAAAAGATAAAAGACGACTGTATGCCTATACATTCAAAGGCTACTGGAAAGATGTAGGAACAATTCAAAGTTACTGGGAATCCAATATGGACCTTCTCGATGATAACAATCAAGAACTCGTCACATCGCGTTCTTGGGAAATTTATCCGAATGAGAAAAATTTGCCACCTGAATATATTGGGGAGGATACTGAAATATCAAATAGCATGATTTCACCCGGATCATTCATCGAAGGTCGTATTAAAGACTCCATTTTATTTAATGCTGTAGAAACTGAAAAAGATGTTTCGATACAGTCATCCATCATTCATCCAGACGTCATCGTGCGTAGTGGTGCAGTGCTCGACCGGGTCATCGTGATGGAAGGGGTCGAAGTGCCAGCAGGTGCAGTTATAAAAACACCAGAAGGTCAAGAACCAATCGTCATCAGCCAATCGAATATACGCGCATTGATTCAATCGGGAGGTCATGAAAATGAGTAATGAAATTTTAGGACTTATTAATCTTGTAGAGGATAATGACAACTTAGATGAACTCACGTATTTTAGAAATGCAGCAGCCATACCTTTCATGGGACGCTACCGTGTAATTGACTTTAAAATCTCTAACTTCTGGTATTCCGGTGTCAATGTCATCGGCGTGTTCGCTAACAACAAGTTCCGCTCATTGCTCGACCATTTGAACCGTGAAGAGGATTTTGGTATGGAAGGTAGAAAATCTAGAATTTTTGTCCTCCCACCCGACTGGAACGATCCGACAGATATTTCTCGCGGCGATTTAAAATATTACCATAACCACATGGACTTGTTTACACGCTCATCCAGTGAACATGTGATCATCTCTGACTTAACTTATATTACGAACGATGATTTTAGAAAAGCGTTTCTACATCATAAAGAAGTGGATGCAGACATTACATTGATCGGCGAAGTGCACGACAATGCACCGACTGGTTCGATGCTCCGCATGTCCACAGAGGAAGACCGCGTGACTGGACTTAATTATGATGAGAGCAATCCGCATGTGTATACAGGGGTCTTTATCATTAAAAAAGAACTTTTGATTGATATCATTCGCTACTGTGTAAACAATTTCAAAGAAAGCATGTTCCACCAAGGGATTCGCGAGCGACTCAGTGAATACAAGGTGTCACATTACAATATGAACAGCACATCATTTTACTTTGGTACTGTTGAGCGTTATTTTAACAACAGTATGAAGTTACTCGATAAGGAAACGTACCGTGAGTTTTTATATGGGAAGAATCGAGTGATGACGAAGATTAGCACGCGACCATCAACGCTATATAAAGCGGACAGTAAAGTAAAGAACTCTGTATTATCTAACGGCGTTGTCGTACGCGGTACGGTTGAGAATTCTGTCTTATCTCGGAACGTTGTCATCGAAGCGGGTGCAACGGTTAAAAACGCAGTAATATTTGCGAATAGTGTTGTGAATAGCGGCGCCTATTTAGAAAACGTCATCATCGATAAGGATGTTGTCATCAAAGAGAATCGCCAGTTGATTGGCACAGAAAACAAACCGTTTATTACAGCAAAACGCACGCACATTTAATCATAAAAACTAGGAGTAATCCAATGAAAAACATTTTATTTGCAGCCAGTGAATGTGCACCTTACGCCAAGAGCGGTGGGCTAGGAGATATCATCAGCAGTTTGCCAAAAGCACTCAACGATAAAAAGCATCGTGTCACTGTGATGTTGCCATTGTATGAACAAATTAAAGAGAGCGAAGTATTTAACGCAATGGTAGAAGTTGCGGAATACAATACGACCGTTGTATGGCGCAATAAACAGACGCGACTATTTAAGTATGTGAAGGATGGCATCACGTATTTATTTGTGGATAACAAATATTACTTTGGCCGTGATAATTTATATGGCTACTTTGATGATGCGGAGCGTTTTATCTATTTTTCAAATGCAATTATGGACTATTTGAATGAGACGGATGAAGTGTATGATGTCTTGCATTGTCATGACTGGCAGATGGGTTCACTCGTAGCAAGTGCAAAAATATTGAAACCACAGCCGTTTAAAATCGTCTATACTATTCACAATATCCATTACCAGGGCTGGTTCAATACGGATGATTACGATAATCTAATCGAGCTCGATCGCATTCATTTTGATGGGTTTTTATTTAACGGGCAAATGAACTTGATGAAAGCTGCAATTTTCCATGCGGATGTTGTGACAACAGTGAGTGAAACGTATGCGAATGAAATTTTGTCACCGTTCTTCGGTGAAGGATTAGAAAATCTGTTGTATTCACGGTATGACGATTTGTATGGTGTTCGTAATGGACTCGACACACAGAGTTACGATCCAAACCGTGATAAATCAATCGCGGCACGCTACCGGACATCAAGAAAATCAAAGATGAGAAACAAGTTGGCGTTGCAACATGAATATGGATTTGAAGTGTCAGAAGACATCCCGATGTACGGACTCGTTACGCGTTTGATTGAGCAAAAAGGAATCGACTTAATCATGCGTATTTTTGAAGAGTTTATGGACACACACCCAGAAGCACAGTTTGTTATGGTAGGAAATGGCGAGGAGCAGTACGAAGACTACTTTAGAATGCTTGAGTCGAAGTATCCAGGAAGAGTGAGGGCAACTATCGGATTTAGCGAAGACTTGGCAAGAAAGATTTATGCTTCGAGCGACTTCTTTTTGATGCCAAGTCTGTTCGAACCATGCGGACTGGGGCAGTTAATTGCAATTCGCTATTTAACTTTGCCGATTGTTCGAGAGACAGGCGGGTTGCGCGATACTGTGACGCCGTTTAATGAATTTGACATGAGCGGTAATGGATTCTCGTTTGCGAATTACAATGCGCATGACTTTTTGAACGTACTGAACTACAGTTACGATGTGTTCTATGACGATGCTGCTATGAAGGCGTTGTTTGCGAACATGAAGTCTTCGAAGCTTGGCTGGGATACGTCGGCGGACCAGTATATAAAGATTTATGAGTAGTGGATTGTAGTTTTTGTGATTTTTAGTTGAAGCGTTCAAAGTGGGACTCCCGTGGTGAAAATCATGGTCTGAGTCCCACTATTGTGCGTTTAGTGGGACTCCCGTGTTGAGAAACATGGTCTGAGTCCCATTATTATGTGTTTAGTGGGACTCCCGAGATGAGAATCATGGTTTGAGTAACACTAAGTGAGGTAAAGTGTTACTCCCGAGTTGAGAATCATGGTCTGAGTAACACTAAGTGAGGTAAAGTGTTACTCCTGAGGTATAAATCGTGGTCTGAGTAACACTTTTAGGTGTTTAGTGTTACTCCCAGGGTAGAAATCGTGGTCTGAGGAACAGTAAACGATTGAAAGTGTTCCACAGCTCTAATTTTTGTGTCGTGAGGAACAGTTTACAACCTAAAGTGTTCCACAGCTCCGATTTTTACGTCGTGAGGAACAGTAAACGATTGAAAGTGTTCCACAGCTCTAATTTTTGTGTCGTGAGGAACAGTAAACGATTGAAAGTGTTCCACAGCTCTAATTTTTGTGTCGTGAGGAACAGTTTACGATCTATCTGTGCGTCAGCTCAAGTTTTTCTAATCTGCCTCACATTTCGCAACCCGAGCTGTGCGTCAGCTCAAGTTTTTCTAATCTAACGCACACTTTGCAACTCTATCTGTGCGTCAGCTCAAGATTTTCCGAGCTGCCGCACACTTTGCAACTCTATCTGTGCGTCAGCTCAAGATTATCCGTCCTGCCGCACACTTTACAACTCCAGCTGTGCGTCAGCTCAAGATATTCCGACCTGCCGCACACTTTACAACTCGAGCTGTGCGTCAGCTCAAGATTTTCCGACCTGCCGCACACTTTACACAAAAAAAGCATCATCTCCCAATCAAAATCAACCGGGGAGATGATGCTTTTAAAATTCACAGCCAATCCAAACCAAACCTAATCTACTCGCATTGCCTCAACCGCGCGTTTGTCTGGTGTGACATATAACGTTTTCTGATATTTATATGTGACAAACCCTGGCTTCGCGCCACTGATCTTCGTCACATTCGCAATCTCAGTGAAATCAACCGGAACGCCTTCTGATTCTCCTGCCTTGCTGAAGTAGGCGGCGATCATTGCGGCTTCCATCAAATCCGACTCGTCAACATTTTCCAATGACTCTGTAATCACCACATGTGATCCTGGTATATCTTTCGTATGGAACCAAACATGATGTTTACTTGCTTTTTTATTCGTCAAATAGTCGTTTTGCTTATTATTTTTCCCAACAAGAACTGTAAATCCGCCACTGGTTTTAAACGTATTCAGCGTAATCCCTGAAGATTTCTTCTTCGCATTCGCATTTTTCCCACTTGCACCACGCATCTTCACGATACCTTGTTCCATCAATTCTTCACGAATTTCCTGTACTTCTTGCTCAGTCGTAATCGATGACATTTGGTGAATCAAGTTTTCATAATATGTGATGTCTTGCTTTGCTTGCTTAATCTGATTGACCAAAGCTGTCTCACGATTTTTCAACTTATTATAGAGCTGGTAATAGCGCTGGGCATTTTCACTCGGCGATTTATTTGGATCAAGCGGGATATCTACCTCCGTATCCGTGTAATAATCGTTCACTCGCACGGATTCCATATGTGGTTTCACGTCATGCATATATGCCGTTAACAACTCGCCATACTTTTGGTATTCATCCTTCAGCTCGGTCTCTTTTAAATCAGATTGAAGTGCCGTCAATTTTCGCTCGGTCTTTGCATATAAACGCTCGACCAATTGATAGTAATCGTTGGCCATCTGCCTCACAATTTCCTGACGGTAGCGGTGCGTATAGTAATCATCAAGCAGCGCACTTAATGTATCAAAGCGCACGACATTCACATTACCACCATTTTCCATAACATGTTCTAATTCAAAATGATAAAAAACTGTCTTGCCATTTATTTCATACATCACTGGCGATGTTTCGCGAGTCTTCAACAACTCCCTAATACCCGGCACAATATTACGAACATTAAAGTAACCGATTTGATACTTCAGCTCTTTAACAAACAAAGGACTGACACCTTCGACATTGCGCACGATTTGCTTTTCTACTTTGCCTGCGTTGAAGTCGATGAGACCTGGCAACCGTTCTAACGCCGCATCATCCCTAGGGTTCAACTGCTCACCAGTCGGCGGGGCATCATACATCACGCCTGGCATGATTGTTCGCGTATTATTGTTTGGTGTCAAATGCTTGATGCCATCTAAAATTTTATACTCGTTATCGGTTAACACGATGTTTGAGTGTCGACCCATTATTTCTAAAATTAATATTTTCTCAGTATCGTCACCCATTTCGTTGCGACTCAGAATATGAATTTCAACACGTCGGTCATTGCCGATTTGCTTAATATCACGAATAAACCCACCATCAATGTGTTTTCTTAACACACGGAGAAATGTTGGTGGATTAAATGGCGTGTCATATTTTTCCTCGGTCAAGTGAAAGCGTGCAAACTGTGGGTGTGCACTCACCAAAAGTTGATGATTCTTTCTTTCTGCACGTATTTTGAATATAATATTGTAATCATCAATCTGATGAATTTTATTTATTTTTCCACGTTTTAGAAATGAGAGCTCAGTCATGAGCGCATGGACAAAATTACCATCAAGTGCCATGATTTTGCCTCCTATAATCTTTATCTTAAGTATTTTAACATGAATAATTATGAATTGATGAAAATTCATTACTTTTATGGTACATTAGATATTATTAATTTATGAGGGATGTTGCTTTTATGAGTGTCGAAAAGGGTCTGCTAATCGTCTTGTCAGGACCATCAGGTGTTGGTAAAGGGACTGTGAGAAAAGCAATTTTTGATCATCCGAATACGAATTTTAAATATTCTATTTCGATGACAACGCGCGATGCACGTGTTGGCGAAACGGATGGTGTGGATTACTTCTTCAAAACGAAAGAGGAATTCGAAGCACTGATTGAACAAGATAAATTTATTGAATACGCACAGTATGTCGGAAATTATTACGGCACGCCTGTTGATTATGTAAAAGAAACAATTGACAATGGCAATGATATCTTCTTGGAGATTGAAGTCCAAGGTGCCAAGCAAGTGCGTGAAAAATTTCCAGATGCGCTGTTTATATTTTTATCTCCACCAGGCTTAAAGGCACTGCATGATCGACTGATAAAACGCGGCACTGATTCGGATGAAGTGATTAACAGACGGATTAGTAAAGCAAAAGATGAATTAAAACTTATGAATTTATATGATTACGTCGTCGTCAATGAAGATGTGGATGAAGCGAGAAGACGCATTCAATGTATCGTTGAAGCTGAGCACATGCGACGCGACCGTGTTGAAAATAAGTTAAGACAAATACTGGAGGTATTTTAATATGTTATATCCACCGCTTCATGAGTTAAAGAAAAATCAAAATTCAAAATATTTAATCGTTACGATGGCTGCAAAGCGTGCACGTGAGCTGCAGGATTATCCTTCACGTACAACGTTAGAAAACTATGATAGCTATAAAGAAGTGGGCAAGGCGCTTGAAGAAATCGCTGCTCATACAGTGACATCTACTAAATAAAGCTGACAACTATGTCGGCTTTTTTCTGTCTTTAGTAAAATAAATCTGTGGATGGTGAGTATGATGTATGCAGCGATTATCGTTGATATTCCAAACAAAGCCGTATCTAAAATTTTTGAATATGAAGTGCCTGAGAGCATGGTAAGCTTTACGAAAGTTGGGCATCGTGTCCTCGTCCCATTCGGGAGTAGAACGATTCAAGGATTCATTGTGGAACTGAAAGAAACCGTCGATTACGACACGACGAAGTTAAAGCCAATCGCCAAACTCCTCGATATCGAACCGGTGTTGACACCGGAGTTGGTTGAGTTATCCATTCATATCGCTGATTATTATGTGGATAATTACATCAATGTAATTGAAACAATTTTACCTGCCGCCTTAAAGTCTAACTATAAAAAAGTGCTTGTTGGGCATGATGACGCAGCAATCGATTGGATCAATGCACGTCCAAAAGGGCCCGAAGTGAAGTACTTAACGAAGGAAGAACTAAAAGAACTGCGTGTTTTTATCAAGGAAGAACGCATTACTGAAGAGACGATCATTAAACAGCATACAGCACCGAAAAAAGCACTTGCAGTCTATGCCATCGTCGATGATGTGAACCTTGAAAATGCACCGAAACAACTCGAATTGTTTTATGAAATTCAAGCCGCATCAGAACCGACTTTAATGCGTAACTTAACGGAACGCGGCTATTCAAATCACCTCGTTAATGAACTTTATAAAAAAGGCTATATCGAAAAGACTGAAGTTGAAATTGAACGTGATCCATTTAAAAATAAGGTTTTCGAAGCGGATAAAAAGAAAGCTTTGAACGCTGAGCAACAAGAAAACTTCAATCAGATTAAACAATCGATTGATGCGCGACAAGATGACATCTTTTTACTACATGGCATCACGGGAAGTGGAAAGACTGAAGTATACTTGCAAGCAATAGATGTGGCTTTACAAAACGGTCAGGAGGCGATTTTACTCGTGCCGGAGATATCACTGACACCACAGATGGCAAACCGCTTCAAGTCGCGCTTCGGCGATGATGTCGCTGTGCTTCATTCCGGTCTATCTCCAGGAGAGAAGTATGATGAGTGGCGCAAGATTAAAGAGGGTCGTGCGCGTGTATCAATCGGTGCACGCAGTAACATTTTCGCACCGTTTGAAAACCTAGGGATCATCATTATCGATGAAGAACATGAAACGACATATAAGCAAAATGAACGCCCACACTATCATGCAGTTGAAGTCGCTAAAGTGCGTGCGAAATACAATCGTTGTCCGATCGTTTTAGGTTCTGCGACACCTTCGATTGAGTCATATGCTCGAGCTGAAAAAGGCGTATACAAACTGCTCGAGTTAACCAAACGTGCAGTGAATCAAACACCGATTGATATTTCAGTCGTCGATATGGCTGAAGAACATAAGCGGGGTAATATCTCAATTATTTCAGATACGCTCCAAGATAAAATAATCGAGCGCATTGAAAAGGAAGAACAGATTGTGTTGTTACTCAACCGACGTGGTTATGCAAACTTCCAACTGTGTCAGGACTGTGGGCACGTGTCGACGTGTCCGCACTGTGATATTTCACTGACTTATCATAAGCGAAAACAGAACTTAATGTGCCACTATTGTGGCTATGAAGAAACTGTGAAAAAAGTATGTGCAGCATGTGATTCTACATCGGTCACATTTAGAGGGCTTGGTACAGAACAAGTTGAAGAAATCTTGCGCGATACATTTAATACTGAAGTCGTGCGCATGGACTTTGACACGACGAAACAAAAAGGGATGCACGAAAAACTATTAAACACATTTGAGCGTGAAAATATTTCGATATTGCTTGGCACACAGATGATTGCGAAAGGACTCGATTATCCGAATGTGACACTTGTCGGTGTATTAAATGCGGATACGATGTTAAACCTGCCTGATTTTAGAGCGAGCGAACGGACGTTCCAATTGCTCATGCAAGTGGCAGGTAGAGCAGGGCGTCATCAACTGCCGGGTGAAGTTGTCTTTCAAACGTATAACAAAGAACACTATGCTATTCAATTTGCGACAAATCAAGATTACATGGGGTTTTATCGGGAAGAGATGGATTTTCGTAAAGTTGCCAGATATGCACCATATTATTTCCATGTGTTATTCACGATTTCAAGTGAGCGAATGGCTGACGTCATAGAAGGTGCGCACCACGTGCACCAGACGTTGAGTCAACAGATGAGTAACACATCGATCATCGTCGGTCCCGCACCGAGCCCAATTGAGCGCATGAATAAGCAGTACCGGTTCCAAATATTATTAAAATATAAACGAGAAAGCGGACTGATTGACGTTCTAAAAGCACTCGATGATCACTTTTTTGAAACATACAAGGCAAAAGGACTTTCATTAAAAATTGATATTAATCCGAGCTTAATTATGTAGGAGGATTTACCAGTGAAAAATATAATATTTATGGGAACACCAGACTTTTCCGTCGGCGTACTCGATACGATTCATGAAGTATTTAACATCTTACTCGTCGTCTCTCAACCAGATAAACCAGTCGGCAGAAAGCGTATATTGACGCCACCGCCGGTCATTACGCGTGCACAAGAACTTGGGTTAGAAACATTCCAACCCGAGAAGATAAAAGATCAAGAAGCAATTGATTACATCAAATCATTTGAACCAGACATCATCGTTACGGCTGCATATGGTCAAATTTTGCCGAAATCATTGCTTGAATTTCCAAAACATCGGGCGGTCAACGTTCATGCCTCGCTATTACCGCGTCACAGGGGCGGGGCACCAATCCACCGTTCGATTATGGAAGGTGACAGTGAAAGTGGTGTCACGATTATGTACATGGAAGAAGGACTCGACAGCGGAGATATCATTTCTCAAGCGTCTACCCCGATTACGGCAGATGACACGACAGGCGACTTGCATGACCGTTTAAGTGAGATTGGCGCGTCTCTAATCGTCGACACACTGAGTGATATCTTTAACGACACTCACACGCACACACCGCAAGACGATTCACACGTCACATTTAGTCCGAATATCTCAAAAGAAGACGAGAAGATTAATTGGCAGAATACAGCAGCTGAAGTGGATTTCCACATTCGTGGACTTTCACCATGGCCAGGTGCTTATTCAATCGTTGAAGGAAACCGTATGAAGTTTTACTTTTCCAAAGTCGGCGACAAACAAACCGATAAAGCACCGGGTACAATTGTATCTGACACAACAGATGGTTTCTTAGTCGCGGCTGGTGATGGTAATACTGTCGAGATTTTAGAAGTTCAACCCGCGGGTAAAAAACGCATGCCTGCATCGAATTATATAAACAGTAAGAAAGAATTAATCGGTAAAATTTTTGAATGAAGGGTGGGGTAGTGATGAATGTAAGAGAAATTGCACTGCGTGCGTTAGATAAGGTGTTCAGTGGTAGTTATTCGAACATCGTGCTCAATGATTATTTGAACAACTATGAGTTAAACGACAGTGACCGTGCGCTGCTCAGTGAAATTGTCTATGGCACGATCGCTAAAAAGTTAACGCTTGAATTTTATCTTGCGCCATTCATAAAAGGTCGCATGCGCCAGTGGCAGCGCAATCTCTTAATGTTATCAGTCTATCAGCTGGTCTATTTGGACCGCATTCCACCATATGCTGTCATTAACGAAGCGGTAGAAATAACGAAAACGCGCGGCGGGCTCAGCGCAAGTAAAGTGACGAATGCGATTTTAAGAAATTTTGAGCGCGAGCCGCTCCGAGACTTCAGCGATATTAAAAACGATAAAACACGTCTTAGCGTCTTATCGAGCATTCCACAGTGGATTATCGAGCATTGGATCACGCATTATAAATTTGAAGGTGCGGTTAAAATTGCAGAGAGCTTGCAAGACAGACCGAAGCTTTATGCACGTGTGAACACGCGTAAAACGACGCGTGATACTTTGATTGAGCAGTTGACCGCGGACGGGCTTGAAGTGGAAGCGGCAACATTATACCAAGATGGTATAATAAGTAAAACGAATCAAATCTTGAAACATCCATTATTTTTTAAAGGGATGTATTCGATTCAAGATATCAGTTCAATGTTCGTCCATGACGCGGTCAATCCAAAACATGACGATGTAGTACTCGATGCATGTAGTGCGCCGGGTGGTAAAGGTTTGCACGTCGCAGAGAAGTTAACAGACGGGCATGCCGATCTTGCTGACGTTCACCCACACAAAATCACATTGATTGATAATGCAGCGAAGCGTTTGGAGATTGATAACTACTCTGCATTTGTTGCTGATGCGACTGCATTTGATTATGGTAAGAAATACGATAAAATTATCGTAGATGCACCGTGCTCAGGTCTTGGCGTGATTAGACGGAAGCCTGAGATTCGATACGAACGAAAAAGTGAAGATATTGATTCGTTGGTCAAACTTCAACTCGAAATATTAAATCATGTCAAACAGTTTTTAAAACCCGGTGGAGAACTGATATACTCCACGTGTACAATCCATCAGATGGAAAATGAAAATGTCGCGTATACATTTATGAAACAAAATGAAGATATTGAGTTTGAACCATTCGATTTACCGACTTTAAACTTCAGTGGACACATGCGTCAAATATTGCCATATGAATTTGATACAGATGGATTTTTTATCGCAAAATTTAAAAGGAAGAGTGATTAGATGATCGAAAGACCACCAGTAAAACCAATAAAAAGTATAAAGCAGCCGAAATTCGATCAACCATCTATCTACTCATATCAGCTGAGTGAATTAACTGAAATTGTGAGAGATTTTGGCGCAGATAGTTATCGTGCCGATCAAATTTTTGAATGGTTGTATCAACATCGCGTGTCTTCATTTGAAGAAATGACGAATATTCCGACAGACTTAAGAAACTTTTTAAAAGAGAACTATAGCATTGAATCGTTAGAAACGCTCGTCAAGCAAGAGTCAAAAGATGGGACGATGAAGTTCTTATTCAAGTTGCGAGACGGCTATTCAATTGAAACGGTATTGATGCGTCATGACTATGGAAACTCGGTCTGTGTGACGACACAAGTTGGCTGTCAGATCGGATGTACATTCTGTGCATCAACGTTAGGCGGATTAAAACGCAACCTTGAAGCGGGTGAAATTGTCGCTCAAGTCGTGCAAATTCAGCGTGCACTGGATGCGACAAATGAACGCGTATCAAGCATCGTCATCATGGGGATTGGCGAACCGTTTGAAAACTACAATTCGATGATGAACTTTATCCGCATCATTAATCATGATGATGGACTGAACATCGGTGCGCGTCATATTACAGTGTCAACGAGTGGTATCGTGCCACGCATTTATGACTTTGCCGATGAGGATATTCAAATTAACTTTGCTGTGAGTTTACACGCTGCAGATAATGAAATCCGCACATCACTGATGCCGATCAATAAGGCATATGATATCGAGAAACTCATGCACAGTTTAAAATATTATCAACAGCAAACGAAACGTCGTGTGACGTTTGAATACGGCCTGTTCGGCGGCGTCAATGATCAACCGAAACACGCGAATATGCTCGCTGACTTAATCAGCGACTTAAAATGTCACGTCAACTTAATTCCAGTCAACCATGTGCCTGAGCGTAAGTATGTGAGAACATCACGCGATGATATTTTCCAATTTTTAGAAACATTAAATAATCGTGGCGTCAATGCAACATTGCGTCGTGAGCAAGGAACAGATATTGATGCTGCTTGTGGTCAACTACGCGCAAAAGAATCACAAGATGAAATTAAGGGGTAGGATTTAGATGAGAATTGTTGAACGTAGTGTCACCGGTAACTTCCGGAAAAACAATGAAGATACGACTGCAATTATTTTAAACGGTACCAATCAGCAATTACTCCTTGTTGCTGATGGTATGGGCGGTCATCAACATGGTGAAGTTGCCAGTGAATTTGTTAGAGATAAACTGGTTGAAGCATGGAAAAACACAAATTTACTCCGTGTGAACGAAGCGGAAAAATTTATGAAAAACTTAATCATTCAAGTCAATCGTGAATTATATGACTTTTCTACAACCGATGATAAGTATAAAGGTATGGGTACGACGATTGTGCTCGCTGCGTTTATTGAAGACACGATTATCGTCTTGAACATCGGAGACTCTCGCGCATACGTGTTAACCGCTCGCGACGTTCAACAGGTGACGAAAGACCATTCGTTTGTAGAGCTACTTATTGATTCTGGTGAAATTACTCGCGAAGATGCACTGAAACACCCACATCGAAATGTCGTGACGAAAGCGATGGGCACGAGCCGGTTGATTCAGCCGGACGTATTCCGTCTGCGCAATAAACAGTACCATTATCTTTTACTAGCATCAGATGGACTAACAGACACGCTTTCTAAAAGTGAAATTCACCAAGAGATGTTTAATTCAAAACCACTAGAGGAACGCGCTGAAGCTTTGGTAAAAACCGCACTAGACAACGGCTCTACCGATAACGTCAGCATCGTGATTGCTGATTTGAAAGCGAGTGAATGAGTGTGATTGGACGCATATTTTCAGATCGTTATCAGTTAAAAAAGTATCTGGGTGGCGGTATGAGTTCAGTCTACCTCGCTCACGATATTATTTTAGAGCGCGATGTCGTCGTCAAGCTGATAAAAACCGATCCAAATAATTTAGACAAGTCGAAAAACCGATTCCTACGTGAAGTTCAAAGTACGATTAAACTGTCACATCCCAATGTCGTGAGTGTATATGATGTCGACGACAGTGATGAATATCAAATTTTAGTCACAGAAATGATCATTGGACCGACATTAAAAACGTACATAAGGGATAATCATCCACTTTCAATTGAAGCTGTGGTCTCTTTATCGCGTATGATTTTAAATGGTATTGGCCATGCGCATGAAGCGGGTGTCATTCATAGAGATATCAAACCACAAAACATACTCTTAAATGAAAACAACGATGTGAAGATTACGGACTTCGGTATCGCCAAGGCGATGAGTGAGACGCGCATGACGGAAACGAATCAAGTCATGGGCTCTGTTCAATATATTTCGCCAGAGCAAGCAAAAGGTCAGAATACTGATGAGCGGACAGATATATATTCGTTTGGTATCGTGCTCTATGAAATGTTGGCAGGTGATGTACCGTTTCATGGAGAGACACCGGTTTCCATTGCACTCAAACAAATTTCTGAAGAAATTCCAGATATTACTGACGTTCGAGATGATGTACCGGTTTCACTTCAAAACATCATCAAAAAATGTACCGCAAAAAATGTAGAAGATCGCTATCGTCATACGGAGGAAGTGTTCGAAGCACTCGTTCAATACGATACATTTGAAGCACCGGAAAGTGATGATGATCTTGATGACGATGAAGATGATTATGATGCGGGTGCAGAAGTCGTACCACCGGATGTCGCACCGTCAGCTGGCGAAACAGAAGCAGTCGAGGATGAACAACCGCGAAGACGCAGAGGTATCGGCTGTTTATTATTCTTAATATTTTTCTTCTTAATATTATTGCCACTGCTTTATATCGGATATATTTTCTTCACCGATGAGACACGTAACTATGTTGATGTACCAAATATTGTTGGCCAAACAGTGGAAGAAGCAACCGAGAGTCTTGCGGAGTTTGAACTCGGTATCGGTGACGTTGAAGAAATTTATCATGATGAAGTACCAGTTGATGCCATTATCTCAGCTTCACCTGAAGTTGGCGAATCCGTTGCACCAGCATCAACGATCGATGTTGTCGTGTCACTCGGCCACGCACCGAGTGATATGCCGGATTATGTCGGCGAGATATATGAAGACGTGGCAGACAGTATCGAATCGTTTGGTTTTGAAGAAGTCGTGATCGAAGAAGAATATACTGACGAAGATAATGCGGGTGAAATTATCGAGCAGTCGATTGATCCGGACAGCGAAATCTATCCGGAAGAAGAAACATTAACGCTTGTCATCTCACAAGGTATTGAAATGATAGAAGTCGAAAACTTAATCGGCTATTCAGAATCACAAGCGATTGAAATGCTTGAAGAAGCAGGACTTGAAGCAGAAGTCGTTGCAAGAATGTATAGCGATAGTGTACAAAGTGGATTTGTCATGATTCAAACACCGGAAGATGGGGAAATAGAAATTGGTGAAACGGTAGAATTGACCATTTCAGTTGGACCAGAACCACCGCAGCAACGTGCATATTCAAATACGATAAACATTCCATACACATATGTCGCAACTGAAGAAGATGACGACGATGATGATGACGATGACATAGACGATGATGACAATGACGAGGAAACACCATTACAGATTGTCCGAGTGTATATCAGTGATGCAAATCATTCCATTGAGAATGTGTATGAAGTATTTGGAATTACAGAAGACTCATTCTACACGGTGAATATGACAATTATGGAAAATTCTTCTGGTCGCTATATAATCACCGTTGATGATGAAGTCATCGAAGATGCAACTGTGCCATATTAGTTAATATTGGCATGGAGTTAGTGAGTTTAGTATAATAATAACGAACGAAAGTTGAGGAGGAACGGATTAATGAGCACAATTAAAAAAGACAAGGGTCTTGATAACACACTGAAAGTATTGAAGCAGGGTTATACATACACTGCGAACCAAAGAAAGCGATTGGATTCAAATAACATTTTTGAAACGCGTGGATTAGGTGGGAAACGCGTGATCTTTATCAGTGGTAAAGAGGCGGCAGAAACTTTTTACGATAACGATAAGATCGAACGTGAGGGTATGTTACCGAAGCGTGTCGTTGCTACTTTGTTTGGTAAAGGTGCGATTCATACAACGACTGGAAAAGTGCATATTGACAGAAAAGCACTCTTCATGTCGCTGATGACAGAGGGTAACTTAAAGTATTTAAGAGAATTAACACGTAACCAATGGCGTTCAAACACGATTAACATGGAACGTCAGGATACGGTAAATGTATACCGTGAAGCAATCGTTCAGTTAACCCACATCGGTACTCGTTGGGCAGGCGTTCAGGCACCAGCTGAAGAAATCGATCGCATTGCAACAGATATGGACTTGATGATCGATTCATTTAAAGGACTCGGTTTATCGTTTAAAGGATTTAGAGAGTCTAAAGCAGCGCGCCGTCGTGTGGAAGACTGGTTAGAAGATCAAATTCTTAAAACACGTAAAGGTGTAATTCATCCACCAGAAGGAACAGCACTTTACGAGTTTGCACATTGGGAAGACTTCGAAGGAAATCCGATGGACTCAAGATTATGTGCAATCGACTTAATGAACACATTCCGTCCATTAATTGCAATCAACCGTTTCGTTACATTTGGTGTTCTTGCATTACATCAGTATCCAGAGACACGTGAAAAGATTAAGAACGATCCAGATTATGCGTACATGTTCTCACAAGAAATTCGTAGATTCTATCCGTTCGTACCTTTCCTACCAGGTAAAGCTAAAATTGATTTTGACTTCCAAGGACACAAAATCGATAAAGACGTGATGCTATTACTAGATGTTTACGGCACAATGCACCGCGATGACGTATTTGATAATCCAGATGAATTCTACCCAGAACGTTTCAAAGACTGGGACGGATCACCATTTGATTTAATCCCACAAGGTGGCGGAGACTACCATACAAACCACCGTTGTGCTGGTGAGTGGATGACAATCATTATCATGGAAGAAACGATGAAATACTTTGCAGAGCGCATCACGTATGACGTACCAGAGCAAGACTTGACTGTTGATTTAGAAAAATTACCAGGTTCAGTTGCAAGTGGTATGAACATTACTAATGTCCGTGAAAATGTAAATAGAAAATAATTGATTTTAAGATAAAAGAAAGACCGAGGACCTCTTTTTGAGAGTAGGGCCTCGGTTTTTTTTGTGGGTTTTTGAGTTGGGTTGATTTGGATTTCTGGAGTTGGGTTGATTTGGATTTCTGGGGTTGGGGTGCGCGGCAGGCTGGGAGATATAAGCTGACACTAAACTTTGCGTTCCAATGAAAGTCGCTCACAGTCTTGCAAAAGGATTTGACGGACTATGAGCTGTGCTCACGGTCTTGCAAATGGATTTGACGGACTATGAAAGTCGCTCACGGTCTTGCAAATGGATTTGACGGACTATGAGATTCGCTCATAGGCGTGTAGATTGATTTAAGTGCCAATGAGATTCGCTCATAGGCGTACAGATTGGTTTGCGCGTCAATGAGATTCGCTCATAGGCGTGTAGATTGGTTTACGCGTCAATGGGATTCGCTCATAGGCGTGCAGATTGGTTTACGCGTCAATGAGATTCGCTCATAGGCGTGTAGATTGGTTTACGCGTCAATG
>DYYI01000023.1:0-7969 GCA_020741755.1 Aliicoccus persicus
AGCAGACTTGCGACACCGACGACTTCACCATCGCGCGCGACAGCAATGCGACGGCTGTACCAGTCTGTCAGTTCTTTAGATTTTGCCCAGCCACTGAGTTGGAGCAAGTCCCCAACAGGATGCGACATGACAAATTCATCATGTTCGGTTGCTGATAATTCTACTGTTTTATACATGATTTCACCTCATTACTTCGCTTATTCTGAAGTTGCCTCTTTCTCTCCAACCAATCCAAGTAAGAAGCTGACTGAAAATCCAATTATAAATGTAATAATCGTCACGACCCACATCGTCGGTGATGTTGGCAATCCTGGATAAATCGACAGCACACTGCCGAGCACGAGCCCCATGACACCAGCATACGTTACATATTTAAAGTGCGTAAATAAGAAACTAATGATGACACTGCCCACGTACAATCCAACTAAAATTCCTAAGCCGACCGCAATCAATATCGGTAACACAGCAAAGTTTAAAGATGTTAACTCGCTGATCGACGACACGATTAAATAGTAGTAGCCGAGAATCAACAATACTAATGATCCTGAAATACCCGGTAACAGCAAAGTCATTGCCGCTAGCATGCCGGCAAAGAATAATTTAACAAGCAACATTGTTGTGATTTCTGGACTGTGTGCAACTTCTTCTGGCGTGATAAAACTCATGCCAATTAGCAATCCAAGTCCAATTATAAACATAATAATTTGTGGTGCCTTAAATGTTTCTCTCACTCGAGACAACCGCCACAGCATTGGTAAGACTCCGATAACCAATCCGACGAATGCCATCTGTGTTGGAATCGGATGTGTTTCTAACAAGTATGTCATAACACTCGATAATGTTAATATTGCAATCCCCATACCGATGACGAGCGGGAATAAAAACCGCAACGATTCACGAAATGACTTGCCGAGTATTCCTTTTATAGATGATAGTAATTGTTCATAAATTCCGATTAAAAGTGCAATTGTTCCGCTCGATACACCAGGGATTAACTCAGTGATCCCCATCGCAAACCCGCGAAATATGTTTGTCCATCTCATTTCAGTGATTCCTCATTACATTAAATTTGTTTAAATACCATTACTGATTATAACACAGTCGATAGATGACTCTAAGCAATTATAACTATTAATTAAATACATATTCCAGTATAATTAATACCAACAAATGTTGCGAAGGAGTCGTATTATTATGGTTAATGTTAAAGAACAACTCACACGATTTAAAGATGAAATAGGTAAAGTAATTATCGGACAAGATAAAGTACTCGACTTAATCTTTGTCAGCTTAATTCAAAAAGGACATATACTATTCGAAAGTGTGCCAGGAACTGGTAAAACGATGTTATCGAAATCCGTTGCTCAAGCGCTAAACGGAGATTTTAAACGTATTCAATTTACACCGGACATCCTGCCAAGTGATGTAACGGGATTAAATATTTTCAACCCAAAAACTCGAGAGTTCGAACTGAAAAAAGGACCTGTTGATACAAACATTTTACTCGTCGATGAGATTAACCGTGCAACGCCACGTACGCAGTCTTCACTGCTTGAAGTGATGGAAGAACGTCAGATGACAATCGATGGAACACGCATTCCGATGCGTGCGCCTTTTATCGTGTTGGCAACGCAAAACCCGATTGAATCAAAGCAAGGGACGTTTGATTTACCAGAAGCACAGCTCGACCGCTTCTTTATGAAAATCGACCTTGGTTATCCATCTTTAGAAGAAGAGTTGCGCATGATCGATACACACTTAAATGACGATGCGCTAAACAATGTTGAAGCTGTTCTATCCCTTGAAGAAATTCTTGAGATCCAATCGCGTGTAAATACAATTAATGTAGACCCTGCCATTCAAAATTATATTGTTGAAATCGTCGATAAGACACGTACGCATCCACACCTTGAACTCGGTGTATCGCCGCGTGGTAGCTTGGCGCTCGTACGTGGTGCGCAAGGCTATGCAATGATCCAAGGCCGTGAATATGTCACGCCAGAGGACGTAAAAGAAATCGCACCTTATATTTTGACGCACCGCGTTGTACTCAGCATTGAAGGTATGACACTCACGACACCTGGTGAGCTGATTCAAGAAATTATGGATTCTGCCACTGTGCCTGTCGAATTTGGAGTTTCTGGCAATGAGGTTTAAGGCGGAGATAAAAGACAATACTGTGATGTCAATATTTATAGCGATAGTTTTCATTATTATCCTATTAAATATTTTGTATCCGTTCACTATCAATATATGGTTGTCATTACTTTTAGGTCTCGCTTTATCTTTTTTCTTGCTGAATCATTTCTATTCAACACGTGTCGCAAAACAGCTCGTTGTAGATTTTGCAACGCAATCCATCCGACACTACAAGGGGCAAGATGGTGCACTATACATCACCGTGCGCCAACCGGGCAGAATGCCGCTGCTAAACGCAGAAATGCGTGTCATCGCGAGCGATCACCTGTTATTTCATAATGAATATAAAACGAACAAAACATTCCAGACGGAAACGCGTGTTAAATTTTCAACATCAGGCAATAAAGATACGTTGATTACCCTGCCATACACTGCAAACAAACGTGGTGTGGGTAAAGTTGTCGATATTGAAATTCACGTGCCTCAGCCATTCGGCTTTGATACAGTGAAGCTCGTTCGTTTGAATCGACCGAATGTTGAAGTCATGGTGTACCCGGATAAGATGAAGGCTAAGAGAGATGATATGCGCGCGAAGATGATGCAAGGATTCATCCAAGTGAACCAGTCACTATTTGATGATCCGATGCAAATGGTCGGTGTAAGAGATTATTTCCCGGATGACAATATGAAACGCATTCACTGGAAAGCGAGTGCCAAAGGTGATGGATTAAAGTCGAAACTATATGAAAACGTCACGCAGATGAGTTGGATGATACTCGTCAACTTGCGCTCTCAAGATCACTATTCTCCACCTGAATATATCGAAGATATTTTTGAAAAACTTGCGTATTTAACTGAAGAAGCAACGAAACTCGGTATTTCTTATAGCATAATGACAAACATGACAACATTCGATAAGTCAAATTACTTTAAACTGCATGAAGCGAGCGGTCCGAAACACTATAAAAATACACTCGAAGCATTGGCACGAATCAATAGCCTAACCTACACAATTCCGTATCCAGTATTTTTAAAAGATGTCATGCAACACGAACAGTTACCGACGCATGTCATTGCATGTGGTCAAGTGAACCATGAATCGCTTATCGTCTTGAATCAAGTGTCTAGAAAAGGTTCTTATGTATACCACTTAGATACAGAAGGCATACACCGCCTATCATCAAGCAATGGAGGTGTGCCGAATGAAGCCTAAAATCAGTTTAAATTTCATATTACAGTACACAACGACTGCGTTTATGTGGTTGCTCATCGTCGTGACACTGAACATGTTGAACCAGAAACCAGATAATGCACTCAGTTATGGGATCATCGTCCTGTTAATGCTCGCCGCCTACTATTTGTTCTTTAAAGATAAAGGACGCCGTCTCATCTACATCATGTTCCCAATCGCAGCAATTGCGATGTGGCTACTCGATTATCACTGGACTGCGGTGTTAATCGGTGCATTTTTACCAATCGTAAAACTTGAATACTTACATCACGATGAACAGACATCACGACTTGAGATCTCAATGATGATTTCGTTCATCATCGTTATGACATTGAACTTTATTTCGTTCAGTGTGATTGAAGACTATATGATGTGGCTCTACGCGATCGTCATCGCACAAGTAGTCTTCTACTTCATTGGAAGATTTCTAGTATTGATGTACAAAAACGGCCGTGAATTCCGCGACAACTTGAAGATTTTTATCGTTGGAATATTATCATTTGTATCACTTGGATTACTGCTAGGATTCTCATTTAGATATGTGATTCAGTATGGTACATATGTCATCCTATTTTTACTGAATGGTTTTATCGTGTTACTTCGTCCAATATTTGCTGGATTAGAAAATGTTGAACTGGACTATCCTCAAAGTGAAGAAGAACCAGAAGAACTCGGTGAAGACCAACAGGAAGAAGAAATCACGCAAGCAACCGGTGAGTTGCCAATTGATCTACCGATGGAACTCATTACAATCGTTGCGCTCATTATCATCGCTATCATCGCGTTAGTCATCTACTTTAAGCGACGTGGGGATTTATCGCGTAAAGAAAGTGGAGAAAAAGACACGAAAAATACAGTCAAACATGTCGAACCACGCGAAACTAAATATAGTTTTAAAGACTACGAAACACCAGACGATAAAGTGCGTAAAGTCTATTTTGAATTCGAGAAATGGTTGGCGAAAAATGACATCGGTAGATATCACAACGAAACCATTTCAGATTGGTTGAAGCGCTACGATTTTCTGTCTATAATTCAAACTGAAGACTTCGATGTATATCGTAAAGTTCGATATTTCGGGGAACAAGTGAATGAGGAAGAGTTCAATCAGTTTGTAAAGCGCATCGATGAGATTAAAGCGGCCATTAAAGAAAAACACTTAAATTCTAAAGGTTAAACGCTCAACTTCGTAATTAACGAATATAAATCCAGAGGAGACTTCTCATGAAAAAAATGATTAAGTTATTCACAACATCAATGCTAATCGGTACTGCGGTTGCTTATTTTGGTACAACAACGCATGCACAGGATGATGGGGAGCAAACAGAAATCACTATCGCTATCGGTAACGACATCGACAGCTTAGATCCGTTCTTAGCACAGGCAACGTTAACAGAATCAATCATTTACAATATTTTTGAAGGTTTGTTAGATGCTGAAACAGACGGAACGCTTATCCCGCACTTAGCACATGATTATGAAATCAGTGATGATGCTTTGACTTACACATTCTACTTAGAAGAAGATGTGACATTCCATGATGGTAGTGATTTTACAGCTGAAGATGTGGTATACACATACAGCAAACTAGCTGGGCTAGATGGTGAAGAGCCGTTATCAGATAAGTGGGAAGTTGTAGAATCTGTTGAAGCAACGGATGATTATACTGTAGAAGTAACGTTATCAAACCCAGACTCTGGATTTTTAGCACGTACAATTACTGCGATTGTACCGGCTGACTATGATGACCATGCAGCGAACCCAATCGGGACTGGCCCGTACACATTTGTTAATCACTCAATTGATCAACGTGTAACATTAGAAAAATTTGATGATTACTTCCAAGGCAGTGATTTTGATGTCGATGTCGTAAACTTTGAAATTTTGCCGGATGAAGAGACAGCATTACTCGCATTCCAATCTGGTGATATTGATTTCATTACAGCAGTGACTGACCAAAACTTATCGCGAGTACCGGAAGATGCAAACATAGTCAGCGGTCCATTAAACATGGTCATGATGCTTGCACTGAATCACGAAGTTGAACCACTCGATTCATTAGAAGTACGACAAGCAATGAATATGGTTGTTGAAAAACAGGATATTATTGATGTGGCAATGGATGGTAGAGGTGCTGTACTCCATACCTTTATGAGTCCAGCGATGGAATTCTATTACAATGAAGACCTTGAAGATTACTACACGGTGAACGTTGAAGAAGCACAGTCACTCATGGCTGAAGCAGGTTATGAAGATGGTTTCTCAATCGATATGAAAGTACCGAATAACGCCCAGGTATATATCGACGCAGCACAAGTATTACAAGCTCAACTCGCACAGATAAATATCGACTTAACATTAGACGTCATTGAATTCAGCACGTGGTTAGAAGATGTTTATAATGGAAGAGAATTTGAAACGACGATTATTGGATTCACTGGACAGCTTGATCCATACGATGTATTAATCCGTATGGAAACGGGTTATGCATATAACTTTATGAACGTTGATATTGAAGGTTACAATGACGCATTAGAAGCAGCGATTACAGCACCATCTCCAGAAGATGCCGTAGAGCATTACGATGAAGCACAACAATTACTCACAGAGAACGCAGCAGCGGTATTCTTAATGGACCCTGAGAGAAACAGTGTCATGCGCTCTGGAATTAGTGGATTCGAAATGTATCCTTATGAACGCTATGTCGTTAAAGACTTAGTCGTCGAGTAATTATATGAAATTTATAACTAGAAAATTGCTTTCGTTTATCGCAACTTTAATCATTATTTCAATGTTGATATTTTTTATCTTCAACATTTTACCGGGAAATCCTGCACTTTCTATTTTAGGACTGGATGCAGACCCGAGTGAAGTTGCGCGACTCGAAGCAAGCCTTGGCTTAGACCAACCGTTACCCAATCGTTATGTCGATTGGGTAACTGGCATTTTTACTGGAGATTTTGGTGAAAGTTATCGCTATCGTGCACCCGTTTTAGACATTATCCTTGAACGTATACCGCTGTCGATGTTCATTGGTATATATTCGCTCGTACTGACACTTATTATCGGTATACCACTCGGTATCATCATCGCGCGTACGGATGGTAAATGGTATTCGTTAGTGATGAATATTTTAACGCAGCTCGGAATTTCAACACCATCATTTTGGATTGGATTCCTGCTTATTTTTATCTTTGCAGTGATGCTTGGATGGTTTCCAACATATGGTTTCACGCATTGGACTGAAAGTATTCCTGGTGCACTCAGGTCGTTGTTCTTACCATCATTTGCAATAGCAATAACGAACATTGCTGTCGTCATACGTTATTTGAGGAACTCCATCCTAGATGAGTATAAAAAAGAATATATAAAACTCGCACGCATGAAGGGGCTCACTGTTCGAGAAATTACATACAGACACGTGCTCCGCAACAGCATCATGCCTGTTTTAACGATTATTGGACTCATTACTGCAGATACAATGGTTGGCACGATTATTATAGAGAATGTGTTTGCATTGCCTGGTCTCGGCACGCTGCTCGTATCATCGATTGAATACCGTGATTTTCCACTTATCCAAACACTCGTTATGATCGTCGCGATCATTATCATCGTCGTCAATTTGCTTGTTGACGTCTTGTATCGCGTCGTCGATCCGCGTGTAAAGTTGTAGGTGCTACTATGTATACAAATAAAAATATAACATTAAATATCGGCGTCACACTCGTCAGCATTTTGTTTCTCATGATGATTGTTTCGCTGTTTTGGACACCGTATCCGCCGAACGAATTGCATACGAGCGACCGACTGGTCTCACCGAACGCACAGTACTGGTTTGGCACAGACAACTTTGGACGGGATATTTTATCTCGCATAATGGAAGCATCGCAAACGGCATTTTTAATCGGTATTAGCACGCTTGCAATCGCACTCACTGGCGGATTAATCATCGGTGGCACATCCGGTTATTTCGGCGGTGTTGTTGATGAAATACTGATGCGTATTATCGATGCGTTACTTGCAATTCCCGGGTTACTTTTAGCGATAATGTTAATTACAATTTTCCACACAGGATTATGGAATACCGTGCTCGCCATCGGTGTGATGGGAATTCCAACATTTGCACGCGTCATTAGAAGCGGCTTCCTACAGATAAAAAACAATGATTATGTCACAGCGAGTCGGCTTAAAGGTGCTTCACATTTATGGTTGATACGTCAGCATATATTACCGAATGTGATGACACCGATTATCGTTGTGTCCACGCTCTATTTCTCTGGGGCAATACTCGCTGAATCTGCATTGAGCTTTTTAGGACTCGGTGTACAAGAACCCGATGCGAGTTGGGGACGTATGATTAATGAGGCTCGACCTTACTTAGCAACGGCACCTTGGTATATTCTAATCAGCGGTGGTTTTATCATCATGCTCGTACTCGGGTTTAACTTGATTGGTGATGGACTGCGTCATCACAACGAAAGTAAGAGGTGATACGATGACTTTACTTCATGTCAAAGATTTAAATGTTGAGTTAATCATTAAAAAAGAAGCGTATCCCGTACTTGAGAATATAAACTTTAGCTTAGATCGTAACAAGAC
>DYYI01000024.1:0-4155 GCA_020741755.1 Aliicoccus persicus
CCCACAGTGTTTGGTGGCTCTGACAAGATGAAGATAAAACTAAAAAACGTCCAAATAAAGCTGAAAACTGGTAGTAATAGTTGTTTTATTTTCTTACGATTGGTCATTGTGGCTAGTCCATACACTAAGCCAAGTGCAATGAAAAAAACACCTATAAAACGATGGTCAAACACATCTCGAATTTTTTGATAAACTCTGTAAGTTTGTAAGATTTCTGGATGAACAACTAACTTCCATCCGTATGCCACAGAGGTTAAAGACAGTAAATACGAGAAATAATAATGGATCATATGTTCTTTAATTTTCTGCATTTCTCACGCTCCTTTCTATTTTTGCAAATAATAAAAAGGCAGCCGATTTCTCGACTACCTCATTTTCATTTGTTTTCAGTTAACGCAAAACCTATCCTAATATAAAAAAGCCACCCCTCCCTCTGAGAGGTGTACAGTAAGCAATGTATGTCTTACCAACTCACCTTTATTATAACATTTTAAGTCTCAATCTAACAGTAATGACTGGTAAAAAAACTGGTCATTACTGTTTTTTTTACCGCACGGTTTGCATCTAGTGCGAACTAATTGGATATTGTTTTATTACCTTTGCTGGGAATCCTGCCGCAAAACACATTGGAGGGATATCCTTAGTCACAACGCTACCAGTCCCGATAACACTACCTTTGCCGATTGTGACGCCCGGTAAGATAGTTGTATTAGCACCGATCCATACGCAGTCTTCAATTATTACTGGTTTACTATTTCCTCTTGTATTCATTCGGTTATAGATATTATCAAAACTAAGATCGTGTCCGTTAGAGTCAATAATATTTGTATTGCCGGCAATTAAACAATTTTCACCTATAATAACTTTTTCTCGTGCATAAATAGAAGTTCCATGTAGCCTTGTATTTTTACCTATTTTAATTATCGCATTAGGATTATCCGCAAATAATTTTACCGCAGAATGCAGATTAAAAAGATAATTTTTATTATTAGAATTAAGTGTGACTCCATCTTCTATAATTATCTTACCACCTTTAATCGCCTTAACAATAGGTTTTCCCGTAACTATTACGTTTTTTCCTAATTCTAACTCTTTGATAATTCTTATTCTTATTTTTCTAATTTCATTGACTGTACTCCAAACAAACTTTTTCATCCCTTTTATCTCCTACTATAAATTAGTTTGATAATATTTTAGCATATATTGTTGGGATTACTTCAATGATTTGAATACTGTTACAAGAGTATTACCAAACGCTTCTACACCTGTTTCAATAGTTGTTTTATCATACTTAGCAGAAGCAAAAGGCATTTGCCAAGGTGTTTCAAACACAAATGATTGCATGTTATGTTCCATTATTGCATAGTAAGCAGAACTTGCATAAACACCTGTCTTTATATATCCAAGCATTGTTTCATCTTGTGGGGCATTTTGATAATCCTCTTTCCACTTTCTTGTTAAAGTTTTTACTGTGTTGAAAGCTATTCTGCTGGCTTTTTCATCGTATATATAATACAAAGGATAGCCACTAGCAATATTGTGATAATCAATAAACCACTCTGCATCAGTATTAGAGTCAATAACATCCATTAACAATTGAGTTTCTAGCTCACTTCCTGCTGAAGGTCCCCCATAATATTCGCTCTCTGGATCAGTTTGTGACCACCAACCGGGGAAATTTCTGTTTAAATCGACACCATTTGAATTTTTTCTAGAATTGTTGTTATATCCCCACGGGTTGACAATAGGCACGACAACAAAGTCAGCATTCCACCTCATAAACTCTAATTGTGGTTTTTCTTGATAGTTGTAACATAAATCTTTAAAGAATTGAGCTAAACACCATGCACTTCCCTGTTCGTAACCGTGTATAGCGGAAGTTAAAAGTATCTTCAATTTCTTATATGGATAATCCGATTGATTGTCGATATCAGGGCTTGTAAACTTGTATTGAAATATTGGCAATCCAGTTAAATCATTCCCTAACAACGTTTTTGTTACATAGTTCGGATATCTTGCAACTAAATCGTCATAAATATCGTAAATATCATCAACCGTGCTACCTTCTAGTACAAAACTTTGTCCTGCTGATACATTAGCTAAATTTAAAGGTTTCTCGTAAATCCCTGTTATATCATCAAGGATATAAGAATACACCTTATCTTCAATCAGTTTTACTGTTTGAGAGTGCGTATACATTCTACCGTTAATTTCACAGTTTTCAATATCAATCCCATATATTTCAGGTCTTATAGGGTTTATGATTCCTAATAAAATTGCATCATCTTCCATTTGAGTCCATCCGTTAATATAATGCAATTTTAACGTAGAGGAGCTTACCAGAAAAATTAATGCCATCGGATGTAAATCTATGTTATCCTCAAACGAAAGAGTAGTAGTATTTAAAACCGTCCTTATTCCGTCATAAAACATTCTACTTCCTGTTGGAATTATTATTTCTCTTGTGTTGTAGTCGATTTTCAACAATGGCTTATTGCCGTATAAAGTTCCTAAGCTTGTCTTTTTCAAAATATTTAGTTCGGATAATTTATTTTCAAGTTGACTCACATTACTTATCGAAAGAAAGTCATAACCAACAAAAAATGGATAGCTTTTATCTTCTGTAATTTGCAGTTGTATATCAGGAGAACCTTCGTTAGAAGATACTGTGTAAATAAGATGAGTTGCGTCAATTGGTGCTGTTTCGCTAAAAGGACCCGCTGGCATATCTCCTATATAGTAATCGATAGGGCTTCCTACTGTCGGCTTTGTTTTATGCCACCCTAAACGTTTTCTATTCCCTCCATCTTGTGCAAAGTAATATGTTTTCCCGCCTATGATTGGAATTATAGCAGTCAGTGCATCCGTTTGTTCAACTAAATCTGCTGTTGTTTCGTCGTAAGCTAGTATAGCTACGTTTTTATATTCACCATTAAATTTGTTTATACCTGTTTTTAAAAAAGATACCTTATCGGCCGTAACACTTTTATCGGCGTATTTAACAGATGTCAAACTATTGTCTTTAATTTCTATACCTTGATAATCTCCGAAATCTTCCCACGCCGTTCCATTCCAAACGTAAATTTTAGCTGGGTCGGTTTCTCGCACCAAAGCCACTCCCACTGCACCATTTGGATATGTCGTTTGTAATTCGCTTAGTGTATTCATGAAAATAGATGGACCACCGTCTAATAGTGTAGCCACCCAACTATCAAATTCACTCTGCGGTAATG
The DNA here is from genome assembly GCA_020741755.1 of Aliicoccus persicus. Lineage (GTDB taxonomy): Bacteria > Bacillota > Bacilli > Staphylococcales > Salinicoccaceae > Aliicoccus > Aliicoccus persicus_A. The sequence goes on from DYYI01000024.1 coordinate 3,234, forward strand.
CTTGCTGTAATTTTCTAGCCCAATCCAATGTTTGGTCTGGGTCTAAACCTAAATTGACCGCAAATTGGATAATCATTTCTGCTAGTTGAGCTACAGCCTCGTTGGTATCAGTTAAGTATTGCTTATATCGAATATAGTCTGGTAATTTACTCGACCTAATGCCGTGAGTAATTTCATCTTGAGTAAGTCCGGTTAAATCCAATTTATCTGGATGTGGACTATACGATCTAAGTACGCTCAAGGGTATCATTTGTTCATCTGACAAATTTATCAGCTCCTTTAATTTTGTGTAATAAAAAAGACACTCTTCATGAGTGCCTTAATAAAATATTTATTTAATCTTCTTTCTGTGCTGCTTCACAATTTGGACAAACATTATATCCATTGGCTGGTTCGTACATACCTCCGCATATATCGCATACTTCAAAACCTTTGGCCTTTAAGGCTCTTACCTGTTCTGGTGATTCTGGAATCACATTTTCTCCCATAATCTACACCTCCTTATGTAAATAATATCACTTAAAATAAGTTTTATATAGGTCTTGGTAATGTTGTTGTATTGTCTGCCGTAATGCCTAAGTAGTTCTGCGGATTTACTGTATTCCCACCACTGTGGAAATTGCCATCAGGACTCAACTCATAATGTAAGTGCGGTGCGTAATCTCCACCCGTTCCACCAATTACACCAATCACGTCTCCAGCTTTAACTGTCTGGCCAACCGACACGCTGATTGATTTCAAGTGCATATAGTTTGACCAGTAACCGTCAGCAGTATGTTCCACGTACACCGCATTACCAATACCGCCGGTCATAAATTCAGCCTTACGGACAACGCCATAAGTCGTTGCGTGGGCTGTGTAGTTTCTATCGCCATTAGTACCAATATCATGACCGCTATGCAGCACACCGTCACGCATACCG
>DYYI01000025.1:0-13361 GCA_020741755.1 Aliicoccus persicus
GGAACGCAAACTAATCTGCGAGTCCGTGAGCAAGTTTCATTGGAACGCAAATCAATCTGCGTGTCCGTGAGCAAGTCACATTGGAACGCAGATCAATCTGCGTGTCCGTGAGCGAGTCTCATTGGAACGCAGATCAATCTGCGAGTCAGTGAGCAGGTTTCATTGGAACGCAAACCAATCTGCGTGTCAGTGAACAGATTTCATTGGAACGCAAATCAATCTGCGTGTCCGTGAGCAAGTTTCATTGCAACGCAAACCAATCTGCGTGTCAGTGAGCAACCCTCATTGGAACGATAAACCTGTTCAAACCAAGAAATCATCGTACTAACTCTACTCGACTATAATCAAGATACCTTGGTTTTTTATCAGTGCTGGTCATCGCTTCTTCGAAGTCATGATATTTAAATGAATAGGCAGAGCTACGATTCTTATTTGTTCTTGTGCAGTATTTATTTAGTACACGAATCAAACTACTCTTGCTCACAGAACCATCGATAAACTCATATAAACTAGATATAGTAATTGGTTGCTTATAAAAAAGCGCATGGTAATCTGACAATGTTCTTAGAATATGTGCATGAATAGTATCCATACATTGGCAGTCTTGACATTTAAAATGAAACTGTAACTTCTTCATATTAAAACTATTACATTTGAGACAGTAGACACCTTTTTTAACTTTAGATAAATCAACTTCTCTGTTAAAGAAAGGATTCTCCACAATATTCTCCATAATATAATTAACATAGAATTTAGCTTTTTCGGTAGATGAATAATTCTTTAATTCATGAAAGTATCTTCTTAACTGACTGCGCATTATAATCTGTTCTAGAATCTCTTTATCCTGAGATTCGATATTAAATTCAATATTCGTAAAAATTAACTTGCCTAAAATTGGCATGTTTTCTTGGAGTGTGTAATTGAAAGATTGAAGTCTATTAGTCGTTCGCTTGAGTTGAATGATGGGATCGTTTGAGAGTGGAGATTGGCGGATTGTCCATTTGTTGTTAATAATTTCATAAAGGCCTTGGAAGTTTTTAATTTCATGAACGAAAAGTCCGTGATCAGTAACAATTAGTGAATCAATTTGAAGTATCGTGTCTTCTACTTTCAGATAAATATTTCTAAAAGTGTAAAGATGATTAATTACTTGATCATATAGTTCATCATAAATGAGTTCACCTGCGTAACCTTTCTCTAAACGATTGAGTTTAGCCTCATCTTTAGTACTGAGTGTCGAGCGATGGTTGAGTGCGCGAAAGAACAAAAGTTCAATATCTGGTTTCCGTGGATGTAAAATCATATAAGCCTCCAAAATAAATTTAGAAATTTTGTTAATCTGAAAATTGCGTGTCAGTGAACAAGTTTCATTGGAACTCAAATCCGTTTGCGTATCAGTGAGCAAGTTTCATTGGAATGCAAATCAATCTGCGTGTCAGTGAGCAAGTTTCATTGGAACGCAGATCAATCTGCGTGTCAGTGAGCAAGTTTCATTGGAACGCAGATCAATCTGCGTGTCAGTGAGCGAGTTTCATTGGAACGCAAATCCGTTTGCGTGTCAGTGAGCGAGTTTCATTGGAACGCAGATCAATCTGCGTGTCATTGAGCAGGTCTCATTGGAACGCAGATCAATCTGCGTGTCAGTGAGCAGGTTTCATTGGAACGCAAATCAATCTGCGTGTCAGTGAGCAAGTCACATTGGAACGCAGATCAATCTGCGTGTCAGTGAGCAAGTTTCATTGGAACGCAACTCCGTCTGCTCCCCCGCAATCAAGACTCATTGACACAAAAATCCAGAATCTCGCAAAAAAGAGCCCCAATTTCTTAAGACAGGGGGCTCAATACATAACAATTTTCCTATTTATACAACACGTGTAGCTGTTCCATCACACGCTCTAAATCCGCAATAAAATCGGCATCTTTTTTCATCTCGGCATCACCTGGTTTGTACACCTTACCGACCAAAAATTCACCTTTTTTCACATTCACAACGCGCTTTAATCCGGCTTCTAATTCTTCATCACTCATCTCGCCTAGCTCCGTCTTTTCCGGTTGCATATGATCTAAGGATACTTGAAACTCGCGTGGGAAGTCATCGAACATCTCAATATTCTCCAACCATTTCTTAGCAACTTCCACTTTTGCATCACTCTCATAAATGACACCGTACATACAAAAGGCATGATCTTTAAACAATCCAATCTGGAAGTGTGGCATCATTTTATAGCCGCGTGGATTTGTAGAGAAACTCACCCACGTGTCGTCTGGCGGATTGACTTTTCGACGTGCATGCTGTGCCACATGGGCATAGTGCTCATCTCCTGTCATCTCCGTAATGTATGCGGCGAAATGTTCACCCAAATTCTCAAGTTTTGGGCGCGTTGTTTCTATTAAAGCTTCCATGCGTGCAGCTAATCCGTCCACACGGAACACATCAAAATCTTTTTTGGTAAATCTATACTTCGTCATGGCAGTTCCTCCTTAGTATCTATAGCTATGTTAAAATAAGATGTATTGATATTCAATTGAAGAGGTGCAACTTAGATGGAAATTTATAGTTTTGGACAGACGCTTATACGTGAAGCGGGTCAGTTTATTAGAAATCGTATGACCGAAGCTTACACAATCGATAAAAAGACGAATCCCAATGACTTGGTCACTGATGTCGATAAAGAGACGGAACGCTTTATAGCAAATAGTATAAAAGAAAAATATAGCGATCATCAATTAATCGGTGAAGAATATAAAGAACATTCGATTGAAAATACAGATGGTGTGGTCTGGGTGATTGACCCGATTGATGGCACGATCAACTTCGTCCATCAACGCACGAATTTCACCATTTCAATCGGTGTGTTCATCGACGGTAAGCCACAAATCGGTTTAATTTTAGATGTTATGAATGATGTACTATATCATGCACACGCAGGGCACGGTGCATTTATTGATGATAATCGACTACCACAACTTAAGCAAACGGCGATGGAAGAATCACTCATCGGACTCAATCCAAAATGGATGTTGAAATCAGGCATTGGTGAGCCATTTATGGATGTCGCACGTCAGTGTCGTCAGACGAGAAGTTATGGTTCTGCCGCACTTGAGTTTGCATACGTTGCAGCGGGTCGACTTGAAGGGACGATATTTTTCAGATTATCACCGTGGGACTTTGCCGCAGGTATCGTGTTGATCGAGGAAGTCGGTGGTGTCGTAACGAATGCGGTCGGTGATCCTTTATCGATTTTAAGGAAAGATAGCGTCATCGCAGGTAATACAAACGTACATCAAACGATTCAAGCGGCATTCTCAAACAATGAAGCATTTGTTAAGCATCGTGAGGGTTCGTACCATATTTAAATGCATAATAACCGAATGATTTTCTTATAAAGTATTTTTTGAGAATATAATCCATTTGGTATTTGGTGATGACGACGCCGATGTGTTTGGCGATTTCACTACGCTTATATATGTTGAGCGGATTGATCAATGAAAGCTGCGAAAAGTGCTGATGAATATATGGGTTCATTTCGTATTTGTTTTTGCATATATCACAGGAGAAATGACTTTTTAAGCGTCGTAATTTGTACTCGTGACATTTTTTACATTTTAGGCCATGTTTAATATAACCGACTGGAAATTGGTACCGATGATTTGCCCGACTGATTGTTTTTACAGCGGGCGTCGGTACTTTTTTCTAATTTTAGCCGCGCTCTCGATCGCTTTTAAGTAGTAGGGGAGATCATCATAGCGAAGCAGAACTTCACTGCCTTTACCGCGTATTTCAAAACGTGGGTTCATGACGACATACTTTAATATGATCGGGCGTTGATACTTACCTTCATCGATTAAAGTGCGTCTGAAGTGTTCATAGATTTCTTTAGACTGATGGAGATTTATAACGGGGTCGTTATTGCCATTGACGAGAATGTTAAAGGCATTGATTGAGTGGGTGCCTTTTAAATCTTTTAACACAAACAAATAGTAGCAATAATCCGTTGCCAACATGACGTTGACGATATCTTCGGAATGTTGATCATCAAATGAACAATGCCACATGACTTCAATGTTATCGAGCTTAATTTGTGTGAGTTGTTGTTCAAATTGTGCTTCTAATTCTTCTTGTTCACGCAACACTTCGAGTTCCTTTTGTTCTTCATCACTAAACGGCAGACGATTGTACAAAAATTCATAAATCTGCAGTTTTTCACGTTGTTCACGTATCACATGATTCACTCCTTTAATTCTTTCAAGTGAATCATGCAATATTATAGAATTTTTGGCAAAAGACAATTTTGCAATTATTGTCGTCTTTTTTATCGATTTTTACATTATTGAATGAAAAAACGAGCAATTTTAACGTTTTTGTCATCAATTTTGTAAAAATAGTAGTTAGAGCCAATCGTTCCTTCTATACTTTGCTTTTAGGCTGAATCCAAATCCAAAGACAGCAATAAATCCAATGATAGAAAGCACTGCGAGCCATGTGTAACCATAGGCAATGAATGCAGAAAATAGGACGAGAAGTAAGATCGCTAGAAATGCGAGAACTACAAAAATAAATTTAGATTTTTCTGTTTTCACTTTTTTTATCACTCCAACATATTTTATACCGAATTATAGCATAGAAATGCGATGTTTATGATATACTAACTAAGTTGAATTTATGAATGAAGGGAATTATTTATGACAAGAAGAGAAGATATCCGTAACATTGCAATCATCGCACACGTAGACCATGGTAAAACGACACTCGTCGATCAGTTGTTAAAACAATCGGGGATTTTTAGAGATAATGAGGTCGTTGCAGAACGCGCGATGGACTCAAATGATATCGAGCGCGAACGCGGTATTACGATCCTCGCTAAAAACACTGCGATTGATTATAAGGACACACGTATCAATATTTTGGATACGCCAGGTCACGCTGATTTCGGTGGTGAAGTGGAGCGTATTATGAAGATGGTTGACGGTGTAATTCTTGTCGTTGATGCATATGAAGGCACGATGCCTCAGACGCGTTTCGTACTAAAAAAAGCGCTCGAACAAAACTTAAAGCCACTCGTTGTCGTCAACAAAGTCGATAAACCAGCGGCACGCCCGGCAGAGGTCGTGGATGAAGTGCTCGAGCTCTTTATCGAACTGGATGCGAACGATGATCAATTAGAATTCCCAGTGGCATACGCAAGTGCTGTAAACGGTACTGCGAGCGACAATCCGGAATCACAAGATGAAAACATGCAGTCGATTTATGAAATGATTTTAGAGCATGTACCTGCACCAATCGAGAATCGTGACGAGCCATTACAATTCCAAGTAGCACTGTTAGACTACAATGATTACGTTGGTCGTATCGGTATCGGACGTGTGTTCCGCGGTACGATGCGAGTCGGTGAGCAAGTCTCACTGATAAAAATCGACGGTACCGTGAAGAATTTCCGCGTGACGAAAATTTTCGGCTTCTTCGGACTGAAGCGCGTTGAAATTGATGAAGCGGTTGCCGGTGATTTAATTGCAGTCAGCGGTATGGAAGATATCAACGTCGGTGAAACGATTACACCGACTGATCATCAAGAAGCATTGCCTGTACTCGGCATTGATGAACCGACATTGCAGATGACGTTTGGTGTCAATACATCACCATTTGCCGGTCGTGAAGGTAAATATGTGACAGGTAGTAAAATTTCTGAACGCTTGTTCGCACAGTTAGAAACGGATGTTTCATTACGTGTAGACCCGACAGCTCAGCCAGATGCATGGACAGTTTCAGGACGTGGTGAGTTACACTTATCAATCTTAATTGAAAATATGCGCCGTGAAGGTTATGAGTTACAAGTATCTAAACCAGAAGTTATCGTCCGTGAAGTCGATGGCGTGAAAAGCGAACCATTTGAGCGTGTGCAGATCGATGTACCGGATGAATACACGGGATCTATCATCGAATCACTCGGAACACGTAAAGGTGAAATGGTGGATATGGTGACGTCAAGTAACGGACAGACACGTTTGATTTTTATCGTACCAGCAAGAGGATTAATTGGTTATCGTACAGAATTTATGTCGATGACGCGTGGTTACGGCATCATCAACCATACATTTGAAGAGTATCGTCCGCTGTTAAAAGGTCGAATTGGTGGCAGAAGGAACGGCGTATTAGTATCATTAGATAAAGGTGCGGCGAGCCAGTATGCGATACTTCAACTTGAAGATCGTGGTGAAAACTTCATGGAGCCTGGAACTGAAGTGTATGAAGGCATGATTGTTGGGCAAAACTCACGTGATAATGATTTAACAGTTAATATTACGAAAGTGAAAGCAGCCAACAACATTCGTTCAGCAACGAAAGAACAGACGACAACAATGAAGAAACCGAGAATCATGACGCTGGAAGAAGCGCTTGAATATATCAATGACGATGAACTTGTCGAAGTGACGCCAGAGAGCGTACGACTACGCAAGCGAATCTTGGACAAGAGCATGCGTGAAAGAGCAACGAAGAAAGAGAAGTACAAGTTAGAAACGGAGTGACAGTAGATGAATAACTTCATCTTATTGCTGTTAAATGGATTAAGTGTCATGAATGTGACCGTGGATGCAAATGAGCGACTGAGCTTTTTCGGACGTTTATATAACATGGATACAAATCCAGATGTTGGTATTTGGTATTTAATCATCACATTGTTTGTACTGATGATTATTGTGTATCACCTTGGCTTTGCACGCAAACTTAAAGTGTGGCAACATGCAGTGATTTATATCGTGACGTTTATCGGTACACTATTCCTCTCATTTTTAGGTGTGTTTTATCCGGTTGGGGAGAGCTTGATCATCGCTGCCATTATTTTAGGAATTTATCGCTTTAGATTACACCGCGAGCGAGAATCCGGCGGCTTATCATTAGAAGAGAAACGTCGCCAGGCGAAAGAACAGTCTAAACTTGCTGCTAAGAAAGTGAACGAAGAAAGTAAATAGCTTTGTTTTTGTACGGAGGGCACCCACTGGAGAGTGGGTGTTTTTTGTTGGGGGTTGCGATGATGGTTGAGGAGGGGGCTTACGGTAAAGTTGTGGTTTCACAAGTTTATGGTAGTGGTGCTTGCGTAAATTTGTGGTTTCACAAGTTTATGGTAGAGCTGTTTGCGTAAATTTGTGATTTCACAAGTTTATGGTGGAGGTGTTTGCGTAAAGTTGTGGTTTCACAAGTTTACGGTAGAGCTGTTTGCGTAAATTTGTGGTTTCACAAGTTTACGGTAGAGGCGCTAACCCTGTGAATCGACAGAGTCGAGTAAGAGGCTCTACCATGCCAATGTGAATCGACAGAGTCGAGGTAGAGGCTCTACCATCCCAATGAGAATCGACAGAGTTACGATAACCCCGAGCCACCCCTAGAACCCCACAAAAACCCTGCCACAAAAACCGGCCACAAAAACCCGACCACAAAAAACTACTCCCAAAAAAACAAACAAAAAAAACAAACAAAAAAAAGCAGATCCGAAGATCCGCCCATTACTCCAAAAATTTAAAATTCTATCTAATCTCAATCCCATCCACGTGCACCAACGCTGTTTCTACGCGATCTGCATCAATAAACAACAAATCAAACATGCCATCTTCGTGCAGGCGCTTGCCTTCTTTACAGAAGTAGGCGAAGAGGTTCGCACGCGTAGCATATGGAATCTCAACCGAATCACCCGTCAGGCTATCTGTGAACACGATCACTGCGTCTTCACCTGCGTTCGGTTCTGTGTATTCTAAAAACGGTGCCAAAGGAATCGCGAATGTGCCGGTTGTTAATGCTTCTTTCTTACTTTTATATTGTTTTTCAGTTTTTAAAGTGGGTGGTTTTGATGCACCTTCAATGATGGAACGATTCCATTCTCGCGCGTCATCAAATGTGATGTCTTCTGCAGATAGGTTTTCACCTGATATATCTATTTTCCGATCATCAAAAATCCATGTTGATGGATCTAATGTAATTTTAAACGCTACATTTCCCTGAACTTGTATAATCATTGTCCCTTGCTCCTTTGTGTCAATATGCTTTAATTGTAACAGACGGAACACTTCCATCAAATAGCAATGCACCAAACGAAAGTTATGCGTTAAATCACATATTCTTACTAAACCATTGCCTCTATAGGCATGTCATCACTTGCATTTTAATATGGTGTAATATAAAATTTAAGAGAGTTTAGGGAGGGGTGAGGCGATGTTGAAGAGTGAATCGTTAAAAGTCCAAGCGGTTGAACAGCTAGAGAAAGATGCGAATGCCATCATCCAATTAATTAAAGTCCAAATGGACAATTTGACAGCACCCCAATGTCCTGTATTTGAGGAAGTGTTGGATACTCAAATGTTCGGGCTTTCTAAGGAAATTGCTTTTGCAGTCAAACTAGATTTAATCGATAAAGCGCACGGACGCGCAATCTTGGATGAACTCGAGCAAAAGGTTTCTGAAGTTCATGAAGCGTACATGTTGACGGATAGAAAACAGCCGAACTACAATGTTTCTCGGGTGTTGAAAAAATAAATAGTATGAGTCGTCTGGAGTCTAAAGCCGTTAGTCTTTAGGCTTTTTTAAATGGGGGTGATGGTTTGGCACGAATCAATCAGTGGTTTACACGATTTAAAACACATATAAAACAGCTCGATTTGTTATTGTTATTCATATACATAGTACTCAGTTTAGTCGGTTTGGTCGTGATTTATAGTGCAAGCATGGTGCCTTCTCAACGGTTGCTCGATGCAACACCAGACCATTACTTAATTCGTCAATTGATGTTTGTAACGCTTGGATTCATCATTATCGCAATCATCTATAATTTCATACGTCCAAGCTTGCTACAAAATAGTAACTTTCAAATGGTCATGGTGCTATTTAGTATTTTTATAATTTTGTACACGTTTTTCTTCGGTACTGAAGTGAACGGACAACGAAACTGGGTATATTTTGGACAGATTGGTTTGCAACCATCAGAGTTTGTCAAAGTCGTCGTGATCTTGTATTTAGCACAAGTATTTCATTCGAGAAGAAACAATCTCAGTTCATTGGAACAATTCATAGGTCCAGCAGTTGTGATTGTTCTATTAACTGCTTCGGTTGTATTTCAAGATTTTGGTACTGGCGCAATTATTATTGCAATCGTTGCAGCGATCGTCATGTTCTCCGGCATACCGTTTAAATATATTGCATCGATTATCGGTGCTGGTGCAGCAGCGATAGCAGCAATACTTGGTGTCAATTATTTACGCACGGGCCAACTGCTTGATACATATCAGATGGGACGATTTCAAACATTTTTAAACCCATTTGAAGATCCACTTTTCCAAGGTTACCAAATTACGAATTCACTGATTGCCATTTCTAGAGGTGGTTTTACAGGTAGTGGTATCGGTGACGGCATTATGAAACTCGGGTATTTACCAGAGGCGCACACGGACTTTATCTTTGCGGTGCTTGCTGAGGAGTTTGGACTAATCGGTGTGCTGACAGTAATCGGGCTATTCATGATACTCGTCTTCAAATTATTGTTTTACGCATTACGTACACAAGTGATGTTTTATCGCATCGTACTCGCAGGCGTTGCCATTTATTTTGCCGTTCAAATATTCTTAAATCTGGGTGGTATTTCTAAAGTGATCCCACTGACAGGTGTACCATTGCCGCTCATCAGTGCAGGTGGTTCGTCGTATCTGAGTTTTTCAATCGCATTTGGAATCGCCTTGGTTATCATTAAACAGATTCGAAAACTTGAACTAAAATAAAATCCCGCATGCTATAAAAATTAGCATACGGGATTTTTATCATTTGGCGCGAGTGATTAACATGATGTAGTAACATAGCAACGCGAAAGTCAACGTGATAAAGAGCGCGTGTAACAACGCGATGATTAAGTTCACTTGAGTGAAAATCATCAGTGCACCAGTCAAGGCTTGCAGTAAAATCATTACGCCGATCGCACCCCAACCATAAACAAGTACGCGATATTGGCTGTAGTGTCGGAACACATGGATGACGATGAAAATTAACCAGATAATTAAAATTCCGGCGAATGCTCTATGGCCCATTTGAACCCACTCAAAGAAGTTGATGGGTATAATGCGGCCCGGCTGACAATGTGGCCATACGGTACAGGCAAGTTCTGAGCCTGTGTGACGCACAAGTGCGCCGGTATATATGACGAAATAGATGTAAATCGTCACGTAAAAGATCTGATTGCGTAAAAAGCTATGTATACGTAAGCGACGTGCATCGAATTTTTGGTCGATTTCGAAAACGAGCAACGTCAATAGAAATACTGACGAGAAACTGATTAATGAAATACCAAAGTGTGCAGCAAGTGCAAAGTCGTTTTGACCCCATACAACTGCAGCAGCACCGATTAATGCTTGAACTAAAATAAATCCGATACTCATGTAAATAAGAAAACGTGTTTCTTTTTTATGCGACATTTGTTTCCAAGCCATATAACAGAAAATTAAAACCAAAATGATAGCGATGCCGCTGACACCACGATGGGCGATTTCTATTATCGTATCGATTGGCCATTCACTTGGAATGAGCTGTCCGTGACAGAGCGGCCACGAAGTTCCACAGCCTTCACCTGACTCTGTTTTTGTGACGAGTGCGCCACCAATCTGTACAAAGATCATCATGACCGTTGTAATTACTGCAATTATTTTTAAACGTTTATACAATGGGGACACCTCAATTAATGATATGAAAGATACTTTCATGTATAGGAATGTTCCTTCTACACGGATATATGGTACTATTTAGTATGTATCTATTCTAGTGTAATTATAATAGAAGATTGTTACACAAAAGAGTGAAAGTTTGAATATATTATAACATTTATTCAATGATTAACACGTCTTTACGGAATATTGTCATTGTTTTGTATCTTTTTTACTATTTTCTATACAAATAAAAATAAAAACTTTGAGAAAGAGTAGAAAAAGTTTGCTGGATACATTAGAATTAAGATAAATGACCAAATTGAAAGGGGGCGTATAGATGCGAGAGGATGTATATGAAGCAAATGTACATCATGGTAAAAAAAATATTGATATTGCCAGTATCCGAGCGTTGCTCAAAGACGGTATAATCAAAGCGAATTTGATTCCTGCTTTTGCTGCTGGATTTTTAGCAGTCATGATTCACGGTCTTTCATTTTTTGAAAATATTATTACATTACTTGTCATGGTTGTCGGAACGATGCTTGTTATCGGTGGTGTATGTGCAATAAACAATTATTACGACCGAGACATCGACAGCGTTATGAAGTCGAAGCAGAACAGACCGAGTATTGACGGCACGTTTACAGGGCAGCAAATTTTAGCAATCGGATTTAGTCTGACGATTATCGGACTTGTGTTACTGTTCTTTATCAATATTACGACAGGTATACTTGGGTTACTTGCAGCGTTTGGCTACGTTGTGCTGTATTCCATTTATACGAAGCGTCACTATGTCAGCAATACTGTGATTGGAGCACTTCCCGGTGCGATGCCACCGCTAATCGGATGGGCAGCGATTGATCCAAGTATTCACATATTGCCAATAGCAATGTTTCTGATGATGTTTGCATGGCAGCCGCCTCATTTCTATGCTTTAGCAATCAAGCGTAGTGATGAGTATAGTCTAGCAGGTGTGCCGATGTTACCATCGGTTAAAGGAAATGTTCGAACGCAGAAATCAATAGTGATGTGGATTGCGATCCTTGCACTAACTCCACTTTTGATGTTTGAACTGGGCATATGGTTTGTCGTCCTAACGACAATTCTCAATATTGTTTGGTTATACATTGCACTCAATGGATTCAAAACTGTTGAGAATTACAATAAATACGCAATGAAGGTATTTATTTTTTCATTAAATTACATTATCATTTTCTTTGTAATGATGATTGTAGCGGCACTGTTAATTTAATAATAGGGCAACAAACGAAAGGTAGGTTATTAAGAGATGAGAAATAGATTTAAAAATACCAAACTGGTCGGCTTGATGACTATTTTGTTAGTATTTCTAGCCGGATGTGGACAGCCAGAGCTGAGCACATTAATTCCAGCAGGTGAAGTAGGTCAAGAACAATTTGATCTCATGATGTTATCAGTAGCAATCATGGCGCTAGTAGTCGTAGTCGTTGTCATCATGTTTACGATTGCAGTCGTTAAGAGTCGTAGAAGTAAACTCGGAGAGGATTTCAAACCGAAACAAGTATCAGGTAACCATACTCTAGAAGTTATCTGGACGACAATTCCGATTATACTACTCGTTATTTTAGCGATTCCGACAGTATACTTAGTATTTAAACAAGCCGATGTTTCACAAGCGATTAGTCCAGAGGGAGAAATTACTTCTGACGAAATCGTTGTTAACGTTCGTGCATATCAATACTGGTGGGAGTTTGAATACCCGAATGAGGGTGTTGTTACTTCACAAGATTTAGTCGTTCCAACAGATACACAAGTCTATTTCACACTACAGGGGGCAGATGTCAAACACTCATTCTGGATTCCTGCAGCAGGTGGTAAACTTGATACGAACATCGATGGTATCAACCACTTCTATCTCGTATTCGATGACGATAAAGCTCAGGATGCTGACCGATTATTCTATGGTAAGTGTGCGGAGTTATGTGGACCATCACACGCGCTAATGGACTTCAAAGTAAACGCATTGCCGATGGATGAATATAACCAATGGTTAGCGGATATGAAAACTATGGAAGAGCCAAAGGAAGCAAGTGCGGATGATGCAATTGAAGGACAAGAGATCTTCAATAACACATGTATCGGTTGTCACGCAGTATCTCAAGGTGGGAATGCTGGTGCACAAGGTCCTAACTTGACGAACTTTGGTGATAGACATCTTATCGCTGGTTATTTAGAGCATAACGAAGAAAATTTAAAAGCTTGGATCAGTGATCCAGAGAGCTATAAGCCTGGTAACTTAATGACAGGTACATACGATTTATCTGAAGAAGAAATTGAAAAAGTTTCAGCATATTTAATGGAGCTTTCTGTTGAAGAGGGTTCTGGAGATGTTTCAGAAATTGAAGCGTTAAGAGAATCTGATTCAGATGATGAAGACGCTGAGGAAGGAGGAGAAGAATAATGGCAGCAACTGCTCAAAAAAGAAGTGCGTGGTCCGTTATATGGGATTATTTAACAACGGTTGACCACAAGAAAATTGCTATTTTATACCTAATGGGTGGTGGATTCTTCTTCCTGCTCGGTGGTTTAGAAGCAATGCTTATCCGTATTCAGTTAGCTGTACCGAACAATGATTTTCTTAGCGCTGGTATGTTTAACCAAGTCATCACGATGCACGGTACAACGATGATCTTCCTGGCGGCAATGCC
>DYYI01000026.1:0-14111 GCA_020741755.1 Aliicoccus persicus
GTCAGCACTGCTGCAATGAATGTGATTTCTACTTCGAGTCTAAACACACTGAATATCGCAATCATAAAGAACACATCATGCATCAGTGCAATAACGGTCGGCAACGCCATGCGCCATTCAAATCGCACCGCGACATAAAGAACAATACCAATTGCCGCGAAAATGAGTGCATACACAGCATTTTTCGCTAGTTCCTCACCGACGGTTGGTGAAACTGTACTGATCATTGGTGGTGAACCGTAGAGTTCATCAAAATGATCGTGTAACATCGTTGAGTTTTGCTGACCGATGTCCTCTCCATATCTTGCAACAACGAGGTTATCTCCTGAAGTTGTTATCGAACTCGGCATTAAATCAAGCGCAACGAGTTCCTCTTCAACATCATCGACTGTCGTCTCTTCTGTAATCGGTATATCTGCACGCGTACCTGAAGTGAAGTCAATCCCGAGATTTAACTGGAATATAGACAAGAACACGATACCGACAGTAATCGTTACGATACTGAAACCAAAGAAGAATTTACTGTATTTCACAAAATTAAATTTATCGTAAGGTGTTGTTAAATCTTCAATGTCTTTACCATCCGACAAGCTGTAGCGATCTTTTTCCTTCACGTTAAACAACCATAGTTTATTGTCAAACATCCCTGAGTTAACAGCTAAGTTCATAAATACACGTGTTAGGAATACCGCAGTTAAGAAACTCATTAAAATACTTAAAATCAACATCGTTGCGAATCCTTTAACCGAGCTCGTACCAAAGATAAATAGCACGATTGCACCAATCAATGTCGTTAAGTTCGCATCAAAAATTGTCCAAATGGATTGAGATGCTGCCTTTTGATATGCTTGTTTTAATTTACGTCCAATTCTAAGCTCATCTTTTATGCGTTCATATAAAATGATGTTCGCATCGACGGCCATACCGACCCCGAGAATGAGCGCGGCAATACCAGGTAAGGTTAACACACCACTGATTAAGTTAAAGCCTTGCAAAGTAACATATATGTAGACGGTTAATGTGATTACAGCAATTAAACCTGGTAATCGATAAAATACGAGCATGAATAAGAAAACCAGTGCTACACCGATTAAACCTGCTGTAACTGTTTCATGGAGTGCTTGTTCACCGAACTGTGCACCGACAGATGTAGAATAGATTTCTTCTAAATGAACAGGCAATGAACCTGCATTTAATAATGCTGCAATGTTCTGTGCACGCTGTAACCCTTCTTCACCTTGGAAACCACCGGAAATCATAACTTCTCTTGAGTTAATCGGTTGGCTAACACTCGGCGCTGAAATAAACTTCGGATCACTGCTCTCAACTTCTTGTTCGAAGCTATCGACGCCTTCTTCAAAGTCCATCCATATGACCATCAGGTTCTCACCTGGTGGACGCTCTGAGATTTCAGCCGTGATGTCTCTAAACTTACCCGCATCTCTAAGTTCTAATGAAACCATCGGTTGGTTCATATCATCAAAGTTCTGACTCGCGCCACCTTCGACTAAGTCGGCACCTGAGAGTAACAACTCATCATTGACATCACGAATTGTCAATTCAGCTTGTGTACTTAATAACTCTCGAGCTTCCGTTTGATCGGTCACCCCAGCGAGCTGTACACGTACCCGATTTCCATCTTCAATTTGAATGCTTGGTTCACTGACACCGAGAATGTTCACACGTGAATCTAGCGTATTTGCAGTTGCGCGCATGGCGGTTTCATCTATTGTATCACCGTCATTTATTGGTTCTACTTGGTATAGAACTTCAAATCCACCTTGCAAGTCTAAACCTAAATTCACATCATCTAACATGTCTTTCGTCGTTAAACTGATGACTGTTCCAAGACCAATAATAAGTAGTAAAGCGATTATAAAACGGCTGTATTTCACTTTCATCTGTAACAACACCTCAAAGTTATATATCAAATACAAATTTCATTATAACACTTGTTCTCTTTAAAATAATAAAAAAGCTGACAGAGTCAGCTAATGAGTAAAATAAAGATTATAATTCTGAATCTTTAACGATTTCTTTTAATGCAACACGGTCAAATTTAAGCACTGTTCCAGAACCTTCATCCACATTGACGTACATATGTTTTTGGTCGTGAGATTCAATCGTACCATGAATACCACCGATTGTAATAATCTCATCGCCTCGTTCTAGAGACTGTTGCATTTCTTGCATTTGTTTCTGACGCTTTTGTGCAGGTCTAATCATGAGTAAGTACATGATTAATACAAGAACAATCAGAGGTAAAAACGCGACTAATGTTTCCATTAATGACACTCCTTAGAAATTTTTAGGATTTTCTATATTTAATTTGTATGCTTCAAAAAACGCTTCTTTAAATTCTAATAAATTATCATTTAAAATAGCCGTTCGAACATCCCTCATCAATTTTAACAGAAAATGTAGGTTATGATAAGACGTAAGTCTTAATCCGAGAATTTCATCTGCTTTAAATAAATGTCGGATGTATGCACGCGAGTAATTTTTACATGTGTAACAATCACATTCTGGATCTAGCGGTCCAAAATCGCGCTCGAATTTCTTATTTTTAACAACCAGTCGACCGCCTGAAGTGAAACATGTACCATTTCTTGCAATGCGTGTTGGCAAGACACAGTCAAACATATCGACACCACGCATCACGCCTTCAATTAACGCATCCGGTGATCCGACACCCATTAAATAACGGGGTTTATCTTCCGGTAAAAGTGGCAAGGTTTCTTCGAGCACCTTATACATAATATCTTTTGGTTCACCGACTGATAATCCACCGATCGCATACCCTGGAAAGTCCATCCCAACTAAGTCACGCGCACTTTGATTGCGTAAATCTTGGAATTCTCCACCTTGAACAATTCCGAATAGTGCTTGAGTTTTATCTTGTCCGCTCTTTTTATGATGGGTCAAACAGCGTTCTGCCCATCGCGTCGTGCGTTCAATGGATTGTTTCACGTACTCATGGGTTGCTGGATATGGTGGGCACTCATCAAATGCCATCATAATATCAGAGCCGAGGGCATGTTGAATATCCATTGCACCTTCTGGGCTTAAAAATAATTTAGAACCATCGAGGTGACTTCTAAAATGAACACCCTCTTCTTCAATCTTACGGTTCTCACTTAAACTAAAAACTTGAAACCCACCAGAATCCGTAAGGATTGGTTTATCCCAGTTCATAAATTTATGTAAACCGCCCGCTTCCTTCACGATATCTTCACCAGGACGTATCCAGAGATGATATGTATTCGATAATATAATTTGACTGCCGAGTTCAGTCAGTTCTTCTGGAGACATCGCTTTTACAGTTGCTAGCGTACCGACTGGCATAAATATCGGTGTATCAATCGTGCCGTGTGGCGTGTGTAGCTTACCTAATCGTGCACCGGTTTGCTTACACGTCTTTATATGTTCGTATCGTATCGATGACAAAATTTAACCTCCTTAATGAATGATCATCGCATCTCCAAAACTAAAGAAGCGATATTGTTCGTTCACTGCATGTTCGTATGCGTTCATGACATTTTCTAAGTTTGAAAATGCGCTGACCAACATAATGAGTGATGATTTTGGCAAATGGAAATTTGTAATCAATGCATCCACTGCTTTAAATTCAAAGCCTGGATAGATGAAAATATCCGTATCTCCACTGCTTTCTGTAAATGAATCGTAATCACGAATCACACTTTCTAACGTTCTCGTACACGTCGTGCCAACACTAATAATACGCTTGTTATTGCGACGCGTCTCGTTTAACACATCTGCTGTTTGTTGACTGATATGATAGTACTCACTATGCATTTTATGTGTCGTAATATCTTCTACAGCAACTGGTCTAAATGTTCCAAGACCGACATGAAGCGTAATATATGCGATGTTCACGCCTTTGTCTTCAAGCATACTTAAAATTTCATGTGTAAAATGAAGTCCAGCAGTCGGTGCTGCTGCAGAACCAGCATGCTTGTTAAATACCGTCTGATAGCGTTCTTTTTCCGATAAAACCTCTTTTATATAAGGCGGTAACGGCATTTCACCTAACTCGTCTAACACTGCTTCAAGTACACCCTCGTATTTGAGTTTAACACGATGAATCCCTTCAGTATGTTTTTCAACGACGGTAGCGATTAATTCACCATTACCAAATGTAATCTCTGTACCGATTTGGACACGCTTTGCGGGTTTTATTAGCACTTCGTATAAATCTTTCTTTGGTGCGAGTAACAACATCTCGATGTTTGCACCCGTTTCTTTCTTCGTACCGATCAATCGTGCAGGTATGACGCGTGTATCATTTAATACGAGCGTATCACCCGGCTCAAAGTAATCGATAATGTCTGTAAATGTTCTATCTTGAATTTCACCTGTCACCCTATCCATTGCGAGTAACCGCGATGCTTCGCGATTCTCAAGCGGCGTTTGCGCAATGAGCGACTCAGGCAAATTAAAATCAAATTGATTTAGCTCCATCATTTTCTCCTCTAAAACAACGCGTTGTTATCTTTATGTCCGAAATAATCGTAGCTCTTCGCCGTTGCTTTTCTACCACGTTGAGTACGCTCTAAAAATCCTTGTTGTATTAAATACGGTTCGTAAACGTCAAGCAGCGTTATCACTTCTTCACCGATTGACACAGCAACCGTTTCGAGTCCGACAGGTCCACCACTATATACATCGATAATCGTTCTCATGATCTTATGGTCGACTGGGTCTAGCCCGAGCGCATCCACTTCGAGCACTTTCAGTGCATGATTTGTCGTTTCGAGTGAAATAGATTTTTCTTTTTTCACGATTGAAAAATCTCGTACACGTCTGAGCAAACGATTGGCAATACGTGGTGTCCCACGAGAACGGCGCGCCAATTCAATTGCACTTTCCTTATCAATCACAACATCGAAAATATCAGCTGTTCGATTCACGATTGTTATTAAGCTTTCTAAATCATAGTATTCAAGTCGCAGCTGCACACCGAAACGATCGCGTAGTGGCGCGCTCAAACTACCGAATCGCGTCGTCGCACCAACCAATGTAAACGGTGGCAAGTCAATTCTAATACTACGTGCCTCATCACCCTTACCGATAATCACATCAATGAAAAAGTCTTCCATTGCAGAGTATAAGATTTCCTCTACACTTCTTGGCAAACGGTGAATCTCATCAATAAATAACACGTCACCTGTATTCAAACTCGATAAAACAGCGGCAAGATCTCCTGCACGTTCAATCGCAGGACCACTTGTCGTGCGGATATTTACGCCAAGTTCATTTGCAATAATGTTAGATAGCGTTGTTTTACCAAGTCCTGGTGGTCCATGAAAGATGACATGATCGAGTGCTTCACCTCGTATTTTTGCAGCTTCAATAAACACATTTAAATTATCTTTTAATGTGTGCTGGCCAATGTATTGGTTTAAATATTCAGGACGTAAACTCTCTTCGATTTGATTCTCGTCAGGTTTTAGATTTTTATCTAAAATGTTATCATCCATAAACTCACCTTCACATTATTGTATTAAATACTTCAGACCGATGCGCACCGCTTCATCCACTGACGCGAGTGATTGTTTCGCTAGATATTTTTCAATTCTCGTAATCTCACGCTTCGAGTAACCGAGTGCTTCAAATGCAAGCTTCGCTTCTTCGATATATGCGTTGTCACTGTTTGCTGGTTCACTTGTATCTGCTTGAGATACAAGCTTACCCTTTAAGTCTAAAATAATCTGACTGGCCGTGCGTTTACCGATACCTGGAAACTTCTGCATAAATGTCATATCTTCATTTTCAATCGCTCGAATGACTTCATTTGGCGTTGCACTAGATAGAATTGCCAATGCGCTCTTTGGTCCAATACCCGTCACTTTCAATAGTGATTGAAACATCGTTTTTTGTTCTTTATCTTTAAATCCATATAATAATTGTGAGTCTTCACGTACGATCAATTCCGTATAAATACGTATCACAGAATCTCCCACTTGATAGCTAAAAGGATTTGGCACAATTAACATGTAACCAATCCCATTGTTCTCAAGAGAAATAAAATTCGGTGCGATATCTGTTACTTTACCGTCTATATAATGGTACATCTCTTCACCCTATTCTACAAATTCAAATTCTCCACCTAAAATACGCACGGTATCACCGTTTTCTATACCGCGTTCACGCAGCGCATCATCAATACCTAACGAACGCATCTGACGTGCAAATCGACGTACTGCAGCTTCGTTATTGAAGTCTGTCATCTTAAACACGCGCTCGATCGTATCACCAGATACGACATATGCCGCATCATCATCACGTGTAATGACAAATAAGTCTGGATCTTTCTCATGCTTATAAACAACGCGGTGATCGCTGTCATCGATATCCACCTGCGCTTCTAGCTCGTCTGCTTTGTCGAGTAAGTCAGCAACTTTATATAGTAGCTGTTCAAGATTATCTCGTGTCGCAGCTGAAATCGTGACAATTTCACTTTCAGCGTTTACTTCCGATTTGAACAATTTAATTAAATCATCGTCTTCAAGTAAATCTACCTTGTTCAAAACAATCAATTCAGGCCGAGACATTAACTGCTCATTATAGAGGGCGAGTTCCTGACGAATCGTGTGATAATCTTCAACTGGATCACGGCCATCGGTACTGCTTATATCGATTAAATGAACAATGACTTTCGTGCGTTCAATGTGTCGTAAAAACTGGTGGCCAAGGCCCGTACCTTCGCTCGCACCTTCAATTAATCCTGGTAGATCGGCCATGACAAAACTTCTGCCATCTTTCGTTTCGACGACGCCAAGATTTGGTTTGATCGTAGTGAATGGATAGGCACCAATTTTAGGTGATGCACTCGTCACAGCACTCAGCAATGTAGATTTACCAACCGATGGAAAGCCAACGAGTCCAACGTCTGCGAGTAATTTAAGCTCTAATGTCACATCAAGTACTTCTCCCGGCTCACCATTCTCAGAAAAATCTGGTGCAGGATTACGTGCAGATGCAAATCTTGAGTTACCACGACCACCGCGACCACCGCGTGCGACGACCGCTCGTGCCTCATGCTGTGTTAAGTCAGCAATGAGTGCGCCAGTCTCTTTGTTGCGCACAATTGTACCTGGTGGCACTTTTAAAATTAAGTCCTTCGCATTTTTACCATGCTTGTTTTGACTTTGACCATTGTCACCATGTGCGGCTTTAAAATGCCTTTGATATCTAAAATCCATCAACGTTCTTAAACCTTCATCGACTTCAAATAATACGTCAGCACCGTCTCCGCCATCACCGCCAGCAGGTCCACCGAGTGGTACATACTTCTCTCGTCGATATGCAACGATACCGTTTCCACCGTTACCTGCTTTTACATTTATATCTACGTGATCAATAAACATTCTGTCTCACCTCATATCTTAAAATTATAGCATATTTCATATGTTCTAAAGCTTGTTCTATTTCACAAAAAAAAGACATCTAGCAAACGATGTCTTTGAGTAATTATTACGATTATTTTGCTTCAGCGTATACAGAAACACGTTTCTTATCTTTACCAACACGTTCAAACTTAACGACACCATCAATTTTAGCAAATAATGTGTCATCTCCACCACGGCCGACGTTCTCACCTGCATGGATTTTAGTACCGCGTTGACGGTAAAGAATCGAACCACCTGTAACAAACTGACCATCTTGGCGCTTCGCACCTAAGCGTTTAGATTCTGAGTCACGACCGTTTCTCGTAGAACCTACACCTTTTTTCGATGCAAACAATTGTAAGTTTAATTTTAACATGTCATTCACCTCTTCGTTTTGAAATACTTATATACTCACTATACTCTTCTTCTACTGTTTTTAAAGACACTTCTAAGCTTCTCATCAATAATTGAACATCATTTGTCTCAGCGATGTTTTGTACATCCATAAGACCATCCTTGATCTCAACTTCGGGCTTAGTGTTCGTTAATGCGAAGATACTGTTAAAAATGCCATATGCAATTGCTGACGCTCCGGCACATACGATATCTTTACCATGCACATCAAAATCTGCGTGACCTTTCATATGGAAAGCGACATAGTGTGCGTTCTCATTAACTGTAAATGTCGCACGTATCATTAAGCATCAATCTTATCGATTGTTAACTTCGTGTATGGCTGACGATGGCCTTGTTTACGGCTGTAGTTTTTACGACGTTTAAATTTAATGATCGTAACTTTTTTACCTTTACCTTGTTTCTCAACTTTAGCAGTTACTGTTGCACCCTCAACGAGTGGCGCACCAACTTTAACCGAATCTCCACCGACCATTAATACACGGTCAAATGTGAATGTGTCACCTGCTTCAACGTCTAGCTTTTCAACATAAATTGTTTGGCCTTCTTCAACTTTAAGTTGTTTTCCGCCTGTTTCAATAATTGCAAACATACTTGCACCTCCTGGATAATAAGACTCGCCATCGAACGGTGGGATAACCACTTGTAAACCGTTGTATGAGCGGTTGATGTTTACAAATTTTCATCAACTCATAGAATTATATATAAATAAACCTCTCATGTCAATCAGTTTGAAGGGTTTTTATCAGAAACTTGTAACCCTTCTTTTAACTTAGATAATCTCAAAACGATAAAGAAAATACCGGTAAAGAATATCGCGTTGACCAACAGACTCGGTGTCGCACGAAGCGCAAGATAATCAAACACTGGCATCGTTGTAATCGCAAGCACTCTATAAATCACATAGACGTAAAGATCATATAAGAATGATAGAACGAGCACGACAAATGCGAGTGCGATAAAATCCTTATAGAATACGCGGAATGCAGCGTGCATGAAGACGACAGAAGCAATGAGTCCAAATGTATGTATGCCATAAATCGATCCGATATAAATATCCAACATGAGTCCGGATACACCCGCAATAAAAATTCCCATCCGTTGAGAAATATAAATAGAAACGAGCAATACAAAAATAAGCAATACTCTCGGTACAAAGTAAACATCTAAACCAAACATATGTACAGGACTAAAATTAGCAAACGACATATCTATATACATTGCGATAAAAGCAACAACAAACATCGCGATGGCTTTCATTATTCTTCACCTGTCGAAGAAGGATCACGTTTTAATACAAATACTAAATCCACATGATGGAAATCCGCTGCGAGCGTCACATAAGCACGTTCACTTAAGCCGTACTCGTCACTTTGCACACGGTCAACCTCACCGATGATCAATCCCTCAGGTAAATTACCTGCCAAGCCACTTGAATATACAGCATCCCCGACTTCAACATTACTTCTATTTTGTATGTTCTCAATAATTAAATGATTCTTTACCGGATCATATTCCAAGACGTTTCCATAAACGGTTTCATCAGCCGTTTCAATTTCTACCGACAAACGTGATTGAGAATTATTCGTCGTAATAATTTCAACAAACGAAGAATTCGAGTTGGCACGTTCAACAATCCCGATTAAACCTTCTGTCGTCATCACTGCCATACCCTCAGAAACACCGTCACTCGACCCTTTATCTATCGTGAAATTATCTTGCCACTGATCAGGTGCACGAGAAATAATACGAGAAGGAATCGTCTCGTAGCTCCATTTAGAACTAACATCTAGCGCTTCACGTAACTCTTCGTTCTCCTCTTGCAGCCTCGCGTTATCTGCTTCCATCTGCGGTGTCATTTCAATTTGCTGACGTAACCGTTCATTCTCACTAATCGATGAAAAGCTGAGACGAATCGTATTAAAAATATTGCCAACAAGTTGGAAAGGAGCGTTGATTATACTTTGAGAAGTTGCAGTAACCTCACCTGTAAACTGTTCAGCAGAAGTTGTAGAGTCGCGATCATTCATTGAAAAGCCAATCAACACGATGAGCACAATGACAGAAAATAACAGTGCCAACAATCTATTGCGGTTGATCAATCGATTCATGTTAACAGCTCCTTAAAGAAAAATATCATTAAAATCATACCATAAAATGCATTGAAACTGAATGAAATAGAGAAGAGTACAGAAAAAAGGAGAGCTACGAATAGCTCTCACTTAGGTCGTGCGTATACAGTTAAGAAATATATGAATCCTTGGGGGACTCTTAAAGTATCTTAGGAATACTTTTTTATATTAGTTATAAAAAGAGTATAAATGATATTTTAATAAATTGCAAGTAATTTCTTAATATATTTCTAATCATATTTTCATTTAAGGAAAAAGATAAAAAAAATGAGAGACATCGTGATGTCTCTCAATAGATAAGAAGTTAATATGATATCCAGAACTTTAGTTCTGCCGGAAGGTCGTATTCTATATTTAGATATAGGAATGGTTTTTCTCGATGACCTTATTATGTTTACAGTCATTATAATAGCCCAGTTCAGAATAATATTCAAGAGGTAATCTACTTTGTAAACGAATTGTAATATTAGGGTTATGCTTTTTGGGTATGATTACCAGTCGGAGCTATGATTCTACCTTCTAGAATTAACGATGTTAACCAAACGAACATTCATATCATCAGCTGATTCTTCAAAATTATTACGATACCACTCTATGATCAACCCAATAATAGCATTAGATACATAGGAGTGTAAATAACCGTTAAACTCCGCGTCTTTTAATGTGTTACCACTTTCTATACTGAATGAACGAATTTCATCGAATAACATGTAATAGAATTTTGTAGATACTTCTTCAGATAATATAAATTTATAAAAGTCTTGATATTTTTCTACGTGATGAAAAATCCGAACCACATTTGGATCTAATTTATCGACATCCAATATATCTGTTTGACGATAAGGTTCATAATATGATTCCTTTAAATCCAACATGATCTCCTCAAAAAGTTCTTTAAAGACATCTCCAATTTCTTGATAATGAAAATAAAATGTACCTCTATTTATGCTCGCCTCTCTACATAACTCCGAAATTGTTATACGTGTTAATGGTTTGTTTCTAAGTAATTCGCCTAAAGCAGCATGAATCCTATTCTTTGTTTTTACAACGCGTAAATCATGTTTATTCAAATACCATCCCTACTTTTTCAACACTTCAACTCATTTTTGTTTAATATTGTACAATTCGATGATTTTCTGTTTATTGAAAGCGTTTTATTTTAATACTATAATTTTATTGAACAATTGTACAATAAATTTAAAGGAGTCGTTTATTTATGAGATTAAAAGACAAAGTAGCGATTGTAACAGGTGCAGCATCAGGTATTGGTAAGTCGATCGTAGAATTATATGCTAAAGAAGGCGCAAAAGTCGTCGTTTCTGACTATAACTTTGAAGGTGCAGAAGCAGTTGCACAAGAGATTAACAATAACGGTGGCGTTGCGATTGCTAATCGCGCTAACGTTGCTGAATTGAAAGATTTAGAAAATCTATTTGCAGAAACTAAAGAAAAATTCGGAAAATTAGATATCTTAGTTAACAATGCTGGTACGATGGACGGTATGGAACCAGTCGGAGAAATTTCTGATGAAAGATGGGATCGTGTATTTTCTATTAATACAACAGGTGTAATGCGAGCAATGCGTATTGCAACCAATATCTTCTTAGAACAAGGTCATGGTGTAATCGTAAATACCATTTCAGTTGCTGGCTTAAATGGCGCACGTGGTGGTGCTGCTTACGTTTCTTCTAAGCATGCAGTCACAGGATTAACAAAACACACTGCATACATGTATGCTCAGTCTGGTATCCGTTGTAATGGAATCGCCCCAGGTGGAGTCGAAACTAATATTAGTTCATCTATGACAAACCTTAGTGAATTTGGTTATGAGCGCCATGCAACAGGTCACCCTACTATTCCGCGTTCTGGGAAACCAGAAGAAATTGCTGAACTTGCGCTTTTCTTAGGTTCAGATGAATCAAGTTTCGTAAATGGACAAGTAATCGCAGCAGATGCAGGATGGACAGCGTATTAATTTTAGAATATCTTAAAAAAAGGTGGCAATAGCCACCTTTTTAATTTTTATCTAACTTATGATTACCAGTCAGAGCTATAAAATAAATCGTACCGGTTATAGTCAATAAACTTGGCATGATATAAATCCTTGCTGCACCGGTGGATAAATGAGAAATATAAATCATCATATTCATAATAGCCAAAAAATGGTCCATAAAATACTGGTAGTAGCACATTCGCTTTTTCTGGATTATTACGTATTTTGTTTAGGTTATCAGTTAAATCAGAGAGAATATCTGATGTAATTTGTACTCTACCACAATTGAGGATGTCATGATTTTTCACAAAGTAACCTTGCAATGCATTGAATTTTCTATAATAACTATACTCTATTACTTCTTCAGTGACTTTATCCTTTAAATAAAAGTAAGCATCTAATCCCATCTTACGCCCCCTATTTGATATAACTCATCTCTTTTAAACTGACAAACTTCCCTGCTCCTATAACGATATGATCTAGAAAATCTATTCCAAGAATCTCACTACATTCAATTAAACGTTCTGTCACTTCAATATCTTGTTGAGAGGGCGTAGGATCACCACTCGGATGATTATGAACACATACGATAGCAGCAGCACTTCTCTTCACCGCTTCCTTAAATATTTCCCGAGGATGAACGATCGAAGCATTGAGGGAACCAATGAACATCGTCTGTTGATGTATCACTTGATTTTTAGTCGAGAGAAACAGAACCACGAAATGCTCTTGTTGATAATATCGCATTTTTTCCATTAAAAAATTTGAGACATCTTCCGGACTCTTAATATAGTAGTATTCTTCAGAATTGTGCGTATGCATGCGAATCGCTAATTCTACAACTGCTAAAATAGATATCGCTTTTGCTTCACCAATTCCTTTAATATTCGTAAGCTCTTGGAATGTTATATCTCTAAGATCTCTAATAGACTTCAAGTCTTTAATAATACTATTCGCCAGAGCTATACTTGATTCATTCTTGCTCCCAGTATTTATTAAAATAGCGAGCAGCTCTTTATTCGTAAGATTTTCCGCACCATAAGTTAACAGTCTCTCTCTTGGTTTATCTGATGGGTGAAATTCTTTAATCATCAAGGTCATAGAAGCCCTCCAAAATAAATTTTATTTAAATCCTCATAAATCAAAAAGGTAAGAATAACAGAAGTAGCAATAAATGGAGCGAGTGGTACTTTTTCTTGTACCATTTTTTTATAAAGCGAGAGTGTAAGAATAAACAATCCACCAATTATAAAAGTAAATAAAAAAGTGTAAAGAATGAAATTTACTGGAGTCAATAAGGTTATGACTGAAAAGAGTTTTATATCTCCATATCCAATTGAATTATTGAATAGAAAATAGATGATGTGAAAAATTGTAATGATTATCAGGTCAACTAATATCTCCACATGAGCGAAACCTGATAGCATCAGTCCACTGATTAATAAAATTAATGACATATGATTAGGAATTGTATATGTTTCATAATCATATAATCCTATGGGTACCAGGAAGATGATTAACAAGTAATACAACAGAAAATCATCAAACTGTAATTGAAATATGACTGGTACTAAAAATAATAATCCAAGCAGGATCTCACATACCAAGTAAATTAGAGGTATTTGTTCCTTACAAGAATTACATTTACCTCGCTGACATAAATAACTTACGATAGGTATTAATTCGAACCATTTCAGTTTTCTCTCACAATGGTTACATTCGCTTCTTCGTGTCAAAATTTTTGAATCTTTAGAGTGAATCAATGTATACATAAAAGAAGCAAAAACACTACCAACAATCCCTAATATAACCATAATAGCCCCCTTCCAAAGAGAACTATATTTTATGTCATCGCCAAAGTAAAAAAGCAAAATTTAAAATATTGTATTTAATTTCAAGCTATTTTAATGAAAAAGAAAAAAACACTGACAATAAATACATAATTGTCAGCGT
Organism: Aliicoccus persicus; assembly: GCA_020741755.1. GTDB lineage: Bacteria > Bacillota > Bacilli > Staphylococcales > Salinicoccaceae > Aliicoccus > Aliicoccus persicus_A. The sequence goes on from DYYI01000026.1 coordinate 13,905, forward strand.
TTTTGTCATAATCGTATGTTTTGAAACTTTTTCTGTTAAAAAAGTTAAATATATCAAATTTAGCTTTTAAAAATTTCATCACCTAATAAGGATTCACATGCACGAACACTTCACTTACCTCTTCATACTTCCTCATCAATTCTGATCGCACAAACTCTGCGATGTCATGCCCCTCTTCTACTGTCAGCGTTTTTTTCACACCGATTT
>DYYI01000027.1:0-31382 GCA_020741755.1 Aliicoccus persicus
GAATATAAACTCATTTACAAATGATAAGCCAAAAACACTATTTGCAAGTCCATTCGAACCTGCAAATAGTATCCATCCTTGAGCAATCAGGAAACTCGGCGCAATGAGGAGTACCCAAGCACTAATATCGAGTACTTTTCCTAACTTGAAGTCATACTTCGCTCGAATTGTCGCAAGTACACCACCGATAATTGTTCCGAGTACCCCAGCCCCGATGCCTAGCATTAATGAGTTTTGAAGAGACACAGTCCATAATCTTCGCGTAAATATGTCTAATAATATTCTGTAATCACCAAGCTGCACATTTTGAAAGTTACCAAAGAATATACCTGGTATCGCTGCATTAATGATTACTGCGAGTAGTGGCAAGAATATAAACAAGAATAGTAAAAAAGTAACTATACCTGCTGTGTGTCTTTCTAAAAACTTCATAAGTACTCCTTATACTAGTTTACGTTTTGATCAGCAAACCATGTTTTGATTTCTGCTTCAAATTCAGCAGCCCATGAAGCGGCAGGTAGTAAGAAAGTAGGATCTTCTTCTCTCTCTTCACGACCTTCTATATCTGCAACACTCGGTGTGAAGAATGAATCCGTATTTTCTAAACTTGCCATAAATTGTTGTGTTTCATTTTCTAGTAAGTATTCAACAAATGCTTTTGCTTCTTCAAGGTTTTCAGACTCAGCGTTAATCGCAACAATTCTTAGTGAACCTGGCGCACCTTCTTCTGGCCAGATGATTTCAACCGGCTCACCGTCTAAGTACGCACCGTAAGCGTTGTGCTCTTGTAATGCAGCAACTTCAATCTCACCGTTGAGTAATGCTTGAGTGACTGGACCGTTTTTAGGATATACACTTAATCCCATGTCCATTCTGTCTAAGTACATCTCTTTTGCTTCTTCAACACCGAAGTATTCGAATAGAGCAGAAACTAATGGATATGCTGGTGCTGCAACTGCGGGATCGGCGTGACCAACCTGACCTTCAAATGCGAAGAACTCTTCCCAGTTCTGTGGTGCGTCTGCTTCATCAACTAAATCTGTGTTGTAAGCAATAACAGCTGCTGCGTGGAGTCCTGTTGGGAAATATGCGTAATCTTCAGGCACTAAATCCAAAAAGTAATCATCTAAGTTGCTTAAGTTTTCAGGTTCCCAATCTGTCAGTAAGAAATCTCTATCTGCTAATGACTGCATTGAACCATGACCGTCTACGAATAATACATCCCATTGTGGGTTTGCTTGCTCCGCTTCAACTTGTGCGAATAACTCACCACCAGCATGGTGTACTGCGTTGACTTCAATACCTGTATCTTCCGTAAATCTTGGTGGAATCTCATCTATAAAATCATTACCGTATAGCGTGATTGACCCTTCAGAATCTTGAGCATCTACATTCCCTGCCGATAAAAATAATAATCCTGCGCCAATTACTGCTGCACTAAATACACTTGATACTGAAACTAACTTTTTCATGATTCAACCTCCAATGTTTTGTATTTTCATTATAAGAAATGATTATTAATATGAAATATTCTTTCTGTAAAGGTATTATAAATTTTCATCGATAACTTTGTTTGAAACATAGATTTTATCTATAATGGGTTTTGGAGGTGTCATAATGAATTCGAATCAATTAAAGATCTTCATAGAAGTCGTCGAGATGAAGAGTCTGTCAGAAGTGGCTAGAAAACTAAATATTAAACAGCCGACGGTGAGTTTCCACTTGAAAAGTTTGCAAGAGTCTCTAGCTGTTCAATTATTCAAAACAAAAAGCTTCCATAATGTAGAACTGACTGAAGCGGGACAGGAACTATATAAGTATGCGCTGCGGTTGACGTCTATTAATAATGAAGCGATGCGTGCAATGAATGATTATAAGAACTATAACAGGGGATCTGTCCATATTGGTGCAACGCATACGACGGCGACTTACTTAGTTGTTCCTAAAATACAGGCGTTTAAAGAGAAGTTTAATGATCTATCAATCAATCTAGATGTACAAGTGGCAACGAAGGTTATTGACTTGGTGAAATCGTATAAAATTGATTTTGGATTGATCTCTCAAGTAGCTTTTAAAGATCCGGATTTGAATGTTATGAAGGTGATGAATGATAACTTGGTGATTTCATTTTCGAGAAATCATCCGTTTATGGAGAAAGAAACACTCGTGCCAAGTGATTTAAATGGATTGCCGATGATTCATCATGAGATGGGTTCTTTAAGTAGAATGATCTTTGATGATTGGGCGAAAGAAAATGGTGTGAACTTGAATATTAAATTTGAAACGTCTGGATCAGAAGTGATTAAAGAATCGATTATGAAAGACTTTGGATTCGGAGTGTTGTCGCAAACGTTGGTGAAACAATCAGCAAAAGTAATTGACCTTCACTATCGCCCAATTCCCAATTGGAAGACGAACCGTGAGATTTACATTATATATAGAAAGGATAAGTTATTAACGAAAGAACTCATCCACATGATAGATATCCTGAAAGATAAAAACATTTCGCATGTGTGAAATTCTCTGAGTACTAATGGGAACATAAGTTAATTTTTTACAGTATCTATAATGGATATTGCTGTTAGAATTGATTCTAGTTATGAATGAATACAGGTGAACAGTTCAAGAGATATTCAATTAAAGTTATACAAATCATATTAATATTCGGAGGCAACATGTCTAAATCAGAACAAGTAATTATTACAAATATGTGTATGATCGAGAATGAGGAAGGACAGATTTTAGTACAAGATCGTGTTAGCAATAATTGGCCAGGTATCACTTTTCCCGGTGGAAAAGTAGAGAAGTATGAGTCTTTTGTTGATTCGGTTATTCGTGAAGTATTTGAAGAAACTGGCCTTACAATTAGTCAGCCTCAGATTTGTGGAACAAAACAGTTTCAGACAGCTAATGATGAGAGATATGTAGTTATTATGTATAAAACTATGCACTTCTCTGGCACACTAAAGTCTTCAGCTGAAGGTGAAGTTTTCTGGATTAATAAGGCTGAGTTAAAAGACTATAAACTTGCAAATGATTTTTTGCAGATGTTTGAAGTAATGAATACGGATTCTCTATCAGAGTTTTACTATGATATGGATTGGAATTTAGTATTAAAATGATTAATAAGTCATAAGATAGGGAGAGAAAACTTATGATAAGAAAAGCTAGCATAAGTGATGCAAATGAAATTGCATATATTTTAGTACATTCTTGGCAGATTAATTTTAAAGGAATTATTCCTGATGATTATTTAAATAAGATGGATGTTGAAAAAATAACAGAAGGTATCAAAAAAACTATAGAAGTTAGTACTCTTTTTGTTTATGTTGTCGAGAATAAGGTTGTTGGATTTGTAGGTTGTGGTCATAATAGGATTCAAAAGTTTTCTTCATTTGACAGGGAATTACATGCAATTCATGTTCTACCAGAATATAAAGGCAATGGGATTGGAAAAGCTCTGTTTGTAGAAGTAAGAGATTTAATTTTGAATCAAGGATACACAAATATGGTACTCTCTGTTTTTGAAGATAATCCTGCTACATTCTTTTATGAAAAACTTGGTGGTAAATTATTGGGTACAAGAACTGTTGAATATGGTGGAACGCAATGTGTTGAAAGAGTCTACGGTTGGAATTTCATATAAAATAAATTATTTTGTTAAAAAAGTGAGTGTTTAAAGGATGTGTTAACTATTTATTGATCCTATATGAATGCCCATGATAGCAATCGACTTTTAACGTATAATAGATGAAAAGAGTACGGGGTGATTTCATGGCGCTAGAAGAAGTAGGGTTAACACATCTACAATTTAACCGCGAATCTATCAATGAAATTGGAACATTGAAATTTAATGAATTCCCAGTTGTCTACATTCTACATAAGCATGCTAAAACGCCTAAAGCTTACATCGGTGAATCAGTTCAGATTCGAAACAGGTTAAGAAACCACATTGCAGACAAGCAAAAACGAGATAATCTTGATCAAGCCATTATCATTGAGCATGACCATTTTAATCGTTCAGCTACATATAATATAGAAACTAACTTAATCAACTACTTCATTGCTGATGGAAAGTATAAGATTTTAAATAAGAGCCAGATTACATCTGCTATTTCACATAATTACTATGAAAAAAGTAAATATGACTATGATATATTCGGTGCACTTTGGCAAAAGTTAATGGATCAAAAAATAGTCAATCAGTCTCTTGAGTCATTAAACAACAAAGATATATTTAAATTATCACCATACAAAGAACTATCTGAATCTCAATTGTTGTTAAAAGAGAAGATTATCGATTTTTGTAAAGCACACATAAAAGGTGATAAGAAGGCAGTCTTCTTTATAAAAGGTGAAGCTGGTACAGGAAAAAGTGTGGTGCTTAGTTCAACATTTAATACGATACAAGATGAAGGGGTTGACGCACATTCAAGCCTTCACAAGCTAAACAACTTTCTCTTAGTAAATCATAATGAAATGTTGAAAACATACGAGACAATCTCTGAAAGTCTACCGAATTTAAAAAAGAAGAATTTTATGAAACCAACTCCCTTCATTAATAAATCAAATAACGGAGAAATTGAAGCCGATATTACTTTTATAGATGAAGCACATTTGTTACTCACACGACCTGACAAATTTAATAGCTATCACGGATATAACCAGCTCGAGGATATCATTGAAAACAGTAGGATAACAATTGCTGTTTTTGATGAAAAGCAGTTTTTAAAAGCTAAATCGTATTGGTCTTCTGATTTAATGAAATCATCCAGTGGCAATGTTCACTTTGAAGAATTTGAATTAACAGATCAATTTAGAATTAGAGCAAAAGAAAATGTTGTTGCATGGATTGATAGCTTCGTAGAAAAGAATGTTCTTCCAATCCCTTCTGATACTGGTGATTATGAACTAAAAGTATTTGATAATGCTGGTGAGATGAAAAAAGCGATTGAAGACAAGAATGAAAAACATCAGTTATCTAGAATCGTTGCAACGTTTGATTATGTTCATAAAAAAGATGGTAAAGATTATTACATTGAAGAACCTGGGTTTAAAGCGATTTGGAATAGAACTGAATATAAGAGAACCTGGGCTGAAGAAAAGGACACGATCAATGAGGTCGGTTCAATATATACCATTCAAGGATTTGACTTAAATTATGTAGGCGTGATTTTAGGACCTTCAATTTCATACGATGAAGAAAAAAATGAACTTGTAGTGAAACCCGAAAATTATAAAGATACTGAGGCTTTTCGTGACTCAACAATCACACGCGTGGAATATAATATAGATAAAGTAAAAGAGCAAATTATATTGAATTCAATTAACGTATTGATGAAACGTGGCGTTAAGGGATTATATATTTATGCAAGTGATGAAAAACTAAGAAGAGCATTACAAAGGAGAGAACAATCTAATGAATAACAAGATCATTGATGAGATTAACCAATTTGTTAGTGATAGAGATTGGGATCAATATCATAACCCTAAAGATTTAGCACTCTCTGTTACGTTAGAAGCTTCAGAGTTGCTAGAAAACTTTCAATGGGTAGATTCAGATACAGCTATTGAACAGAATAGACAAAACATTCAGGAAGAGATTGCTGATGTAATGATTTATTCGATTATGCTAGCACAAAAATTAGACATAGATGTTGAAGATGCAATTCTTAGTAAAATAAAGAAAAATGCAGAGAAATATCCAGCAGATAAAAAACATGAATTTTAAATAAAAAGATGGCTCATTCAAAGAAGAATGGGCCATCTTTTTTGAGGGCGAGAATTTTATTATCCCTACCCAAACTTTCTTATAAACAAGTAGGAAACTGTCCAAGCGACAGCACCGACTGCTAAGAATAAACCGAACACTTTTAAGTAGTCCAGGAAGCCGTTTAACTGGAACATTCCGCTCAATAACAGTAACGGGAATACTGTCAATAACATGACGATGAAGTGGACGACGGATTTCTGCAATAACGACCAGCCTTCTATGTCATAAATAACCGTGGCTGCTGCTACAACTGTGACAATAAGCCCTACGAAAAATGTGCTTCTAACTTGTGTCGCATCTATCTCTTGATACCGCATAAGTAAAGAAATCCCGGTCATAATCAAGAAAGGAATGATCGCTCTAATAATCGCCGCTTTTATCAACATGTAATTCCCCCAGTTTCCTTTATATTCCACTACCCTACTCACTTATTTATTAACATCTCATCTTCAATTGAAAACAGAAGTCGTTTGAGTGGTATTAGATAAAAAACGTTTTATAGTTTCTTACCTAAAATCACTAAATCTCTTTTTTCACCATCTAGTTCTGCGACTGCTGGAAGATCTGCCCACTTTTCAAAGCCAAAGCGTTCAAAGAGTTTAATGCTCGGTTCGTTGTGGGCGAATATAAAGCCGAGTATTGTTTCAATCCCTAGTTTTGCACTTTCATCAAGGGCCATCGTTAGTACTTTTTTACCAAGTCCTTTACCTCTGAAATTTTCACTGATATAAATACTGATTTCTGCAGTTTTATCGTATGCAGGTCTTCCGTAAAAGGATTCTAAACTCACCCATCCACAGATTTCTTGATCGTCTAGGGCAACCCACAATGGTCTGTGATTGGGTACGTGATTGTTAAACCAATCCATTCTTTCATCTACTGTTACTGGTTCTGTATCTGCAGTGACCATTTTGCTCTCTATCGTCGAATTGTAAATGGCGACAATTTTTTCTAAATCATCAATAACTGCATCTCTGAATGTAATTTTCCCCATAGCCAAAGTCCTTTCATAGTTTTTCTTCTTAATAATTGTAAATTGTTTCCAAAATTTTATTTCAACAGTCTTCTTAATAATTCGTAAACATAACCTTTACTAAGTATTAACTATCCATTAATAATGTACTGTTAATATTTTATATGCAAGAAAATATTATAATCTTTCAGGAGGATTCATTTTCATGTTTAAGAATAAACGCTTGATGACTTTAGGTTTAACTTCTATGTTGTTACTTACTGTTGTTTCAACATCTGTAGACGCTCAAGAAGAAGATGTTGAATTTGCACCGGAACTTACTGAGGAAAAACCAGATGTTGCTGAAATTGAAGTAAATAACGTACCTAACCGTGTAATCACTACGTTCAACGGTGACACGACTTCAGAGATGGGTTTCAACTGGTATACAACTGAAGAGATCGAAAACTCTAAAGTATTTATTTCAGAGTCAGGTGACTTTGACGATACAATTGAATTCGATGCTGAAGCAACTCAAGTGACTTCTCACTACGGTGAAAGAGATGAAAATGGTTTTTATATCTTTGGTGAAGTTGAAGTAGACGAAGAAGGCGAAGTTGTTGTTGACGAAGATGGTAACCCATCAATCGTTGGTTACTACACAGATGAGCAAGCTGCTGGTGGTGACTGGATGTATGGTAGAGAGCGTGGCCATATTGAGCTAATCGATGTTGAAGAATATTCATATAAAGCACAAGCAACTGGTTTAGAGCCAAACACTACTTACTACTATCAAGTTGGTAGTGAAGATGGCGAAATGAGTGAAGTGGGTCAGTTTAAAACTTCAGGTGAAGATGGCGAAGGATTCAAATTCGTTCATTACACAGATACTCAAAACGCATTCTGGAACGAGAACTTAAGAAATGAAGCGGCTTTCGGTGCAGATACATTAATGCGTGCTTTAGAAACTGCTGAAGATGCTGACTTTGCAATCCACACAGGTGATGTTGTAGAAATCGCTGAAATCGAAGATGAGTGGGTTGACATTTTAGAGCAATCTAAAGAATCAATCATGAGTGTTGCAATGGCAGTTGCTCCAGGTAACCATGATGAGTATGCATTAGTATATGGTGATGAGCCATTCACTGAAAAATTCAATGAGCACATCAACGTTCCTGTTACAAACGATGCAATTGCTGGTGGTTCTTACTACTCATTCACTTACAACGGTGTTCACTTCGTAACACTTAACACGAATGATAACAAAGAATCTGAAGACAACCCGAACAGCGGTGCTATCGGTGAAGCTCAAATGGAGTGGATCCGTGAAGATATCGAAGCTGCACGTGAAAATGGTGCGGAGTGGGTCGTTGCAATGTACCACAAACCATTATTCTCTAAATCTTATCACTCATTACAAGATGCTGACGTTCAAGAAATCAGAGAAGAATTAACAGCATTATTTGATGAGCTAGATGTTGACGTTGCATTACAAGGTCATGACCATGTGAGTTCTAGAACATTCTCATTAACACACGTTTCATCTGATGAAAACTTCTCTAACGGTGCTGTTGAAGAAGTAGAAATCGAAGAAGGCGAAGATGGAATTGAATACTATGTACAACCTGAAGGAACAACATACATCCTGCCTAACACTGGTGGTACAAAAGAGTATGACGATGTTTACTCTAAAGGTGTAGAACACTTACATGCAGTACGTCCAAGCTTAGACTGGATGACTCAAGAGGATATGGATTACTACAACAGCTTATTCGCTTACGGTAACCAACCTCAAGAAACAGATGCATTCGAATCATCTCACGCGAACAACAGAGACTCTGCAGTTCAAAACTTCGCAGTATACGAAGTAGACGGTAACGAGTTAGTTGTAAGCTTATACCAAATCGAAGGTGAACTTCTTGAAGGTGAAGAGCGTACAGTTGAGTTAGTTGACCAGTTCGGTATTAGAAAATAATTTAATATTTAAAATATGAACGAAAAGACCTCGCCCATGAAATTTTGGGCGAGGTTTTTATCTTGTCGTTATGACAAATTTCTTTTATTATTTTGCTTTTTATACCAATAACGATATGAAATCCAAGTCGAGACAAGGACGACAATCCATGCTGAAACTAATATGGTGCCATTAACTAAAGTCGGATCAACTGCGAATGCACCGAGGGAAACGAGTGATACTTGTCCTGGTATAGAAGCGATGAACGTCGCAGCGACGAATGTTTTTTGATTCACACCTAGAGCACCTGCACCATAGTTGACCGGCCAGTAAGGTAAGCCCGGCATCAGTCGTGCAGTACACATCGTTAAAAATCCTGCATTTTTCAAATATTTTTTAACCGTTTTTCCATATTTGCCGAGCAGTCTGAACGTTACGTTTTGACCAGTCAATCTCGCCAACCAATATCCGAGCCAAGATCCGATTAATACACCGGTAAAAGAAAATAGACTGCCCTCTAGTGCACCGTATAATGAACCAGCGACTAACGCTGGAATTGTGACTGGAATTGGTGTGACAGCAATCAAGGCAGTAATACCAATGAAAATCAACCACCCTGCCCAACCATAGCCTTGTACCATGGCTCTTAAGGCTTCTGGAGACGGTACGTTTACATTGAAACTAATCCATATCAATACACCGATAACGACGACGAGAAAAGCCATTGAAATAACGGACTTTGCAGAAAAAACGTCGTTAGAATTTTTATCGTTACTCATAGTGTGTCATCCTTTATGATTGACTTGCTATATTTAAGTTAGTTTAAAGTATACACGGTTCGGGTTCGTCACTCTAGTTAAAGCAAATATTTTAGTTCTATGTATTCAGAACCCATATAGAAAAATAATTCCCTATTTTAACAAAAAAACACTATGGATTTATTCATACTTATTAATTAGAGATTGTTCCAAACCACATCATCAATATTTGTAAAACCACTATCTTCTTTTTCACGTGTTCTTACAGTTTCTAGTGTTCCTGTTGATTCTAAGAACAAAGTCTCTTGTATGCTTTCCCAATCCTTTTGACTGATTATAACGGCATTATAATCGCTATTTTCGCCATGTATCATGACTGGTTGGTGACTTGTGTTGACTTGCTCCAAAAGATCATAAAATTCTGTTCTAGCTGTCGTTGGACTTTTGATAATCATTTCATTACCTCCCCGAATTCAAAATTATAACGTACGTCAATTGGTGTGTTTATGTTTGACTAAGCAATATATCAGAAAAAGGTTTGTCTTCCTCATTCTTTCCTTTTGATTATAGTATAATAAATATAAGGAATTAGTAGTAATATTTCAATTGAAGGAGATACATATGCAACCACCTAAAGCGAAACAAATACCATATGAGCACAAAATACATAACGACGTGCGCCAAGATCCATACTATTGGTTGAAAGATTCGGACAATCAAGAAGTCATTGATTATTTGGAAGAAGAGAACAAATATTTCAAACATAAACTGTCGGCTCTACAATCACAATCAGATCAGATTTTAGAACAGATGGTTGAACGTATACCCGAGACTGAAGAAGTCGTACCGGTACAACGTGGTCCTTACTTCTATTACTCACGATTAGAAAAAGAACAGCAATATCCGATTTATGCGCGTAAGCGTGCTGAGAGTCGTGAAGATTTGGATGATGCTGAGGAAGAGATTGTTCTTGATGTTAATACATTGTCTGATTCAAGTAATGAAGAGGAATACTTAAACGTGACGGAACAGCGTGTGAGTGCGGATCATAAATTGCTTGCTTATTTAGAGAATAGAGACGGTACGGATCGTTATACGCTTTATATTAAAAATTTAGAGACGGGTGAATTGTTGAAAGATACGATTCCGAATGTCTATCTGTTTAGTAGTATTGAATGGAGCAAAGACGGTAAGTATATTTTCTACGTCACACTTGATGATATGCAGCGTCCAGATAAATTGTGGCGTCATGAGTTAGGTACAAGTAATGATGCGGACGATCTTTTGTATGAAGAGAAAGATTCAACATTTACATTGTTTATGGAAATGACGCAAAGCGAGAAGTTTATCAGTGCGATTTCAGAATCGACGATGACGACTGAAGTTAGATTGATTAACACGGAACGACCTCTTGAAGAGCCCAGACTTGTAGACGCGCGTAAGCGTGGTGTGATTTATTTTGTCGAACATTGGGAGAATGACTTAATCATTACGACAAATGAGGATGCAATCAATTTTAAATTATTGCGTGCTTCTTTAGATGATTATAGTGAGAAACAAGTACTTGTAGAACATGATGAAAAACGTTTCTTACAAGGTGTTTATCCGTTTAAAGATGAGATATTTGTAGCCGGACGTGAAAATGGTATGACTCAGATTTGGAGACTGGAAGCGGGTCAGTTGGAACTTGTGCGTTGGGATGAAGATATTTATACGGTCTATATCATTGGAGATCAAAGCTATGATGCGTCAGAAGTGTTGATCGGATTTTACTCATTGATTACACCAAAGACGACGTATGCATTAGATATTGCTAGTGGTAGCAAAGAGGTATTACAAGTTGCACCAGTGAGTGGTGACTACGATAAGTCAAACTATGTTCAGCAACAGCTTTGGGTCACTGCCAAAGATGGTGTGAAGGTGCCGATGATGATGCTACATCATAAGGATGCACTGAATGAGGGTCCTGCACCGCTTATTTTAGAAGCGTATGGTTCATACGGTTCAAATAGTAATCCATTCTTTAGTCCATATATACTCCCGATATTAGATCGAGGTGTTGTGTTTGTTACTGTTCAAATTAGAGGTGGATCTGAAATGGGTCGCGGTTGGTATGAAGATGGAAAGATGAACAAGAAAATGAACTCATTCACAGATTTCATTGCAGCTGCAGACTATTTAATTGATGAAGGCTATACGACTTCAGATCAGCTCGCTGCACGTGGCGGTAGTGCTGGTGGATTGCTCGTTGGTGCTGTTGCAAATATGGCTAGTGATAAGTTTGAAGTCATCGTTCCTGAAGTGCCTTTTGTTGACGTTGTAACGACGATGCTTGACGATACATTGCCGCTAACGACTTTAGAATGGGACGAATGGGGAAATCCTCAAAATGAAGATTCCTATCATTACATGAAGTCATATAGTCCATATGACAACGTTGAAAGTAAAGATTATCCACATTTATACGTGACGGCTGGCTTAAACGATCCACGTGTCGGTTACTTTGAGCCCGCGAAGTGGGTTGCACGATTGCGTGAGATGAAGACAGATGATAATACGATTGTCATGAAAACACATATGGGTGCCGGACACTTTGGCGCATCAGGTCGTATTAATCAATTGAAAGAAGAAGCGGAATGCTATGCTTTTGTTCTGGATAAGATTGCTACAAAATAATGTCTGATTGTACACACTATCTTTTTAGATGGTGTGTTTTTTTTGTTTGAAATTTGGACACAATCTCACAAATTGACATTGTAATTTTTCGTATTCATACTTGTATGTAGCAATACCTTTACAGGTGAAATTCATAAGGAGAGGTCTCAGTAAGTTATGGAAAAGGTTTACGATATAACGATTATTGGTGCAGGCCCGACAGGATTATTTACCGCATTTTATGGTGGCATGCGCCAAGCAAGTGTAAAAATTATTGAAAGTTTACCACACGTTGGTGGTCAGCTTACATCACTATATCCGGAGAAAGATATTTATGACGTTCCGGGATTCCCTAAAGTTAAAGCGCAGGATTTAGTCGATCAACTTGAAGAACAAATTAAACTATTCGATCCAGAAATTGTTCTTTCACAAGCGATCGAGAATGTTGAACGTTTAGAGGATGGCACGTTGAAGCTTACGTCTAACACTGGTGAAACACATTTAACGAAGACGATGATTTTGACAGCTGGTAACGGTGCATTTAAGCCACGTCTTTTAAACATTGATAACAGTGAAGAATTCGAAGGCAAGAATTTACATTATCACATTCGAGATATGGAACAATTTAGAGATCAGCATGTCGTGTTACTCGGTGGTGGAGACTCTGCCGTTGACTGGGCACTGATGCTCGAAGAGGTTGCTAAAAAAGTAACGATTGTTCACCGACGCGATAAGTTCCGTGCACATGAGCACAGTGTCGAACGTCTTCATGCATCGAGTGTTGAAGTATTGACACCATATAAAGCAGAAAGCATTACAACTTCAGACAAAATTGATTCGATTACTCTGCAAGAAGTTAAAGGCGATACAGTTCATGAGTTACGTCCGGACTCAATCATTTGTAACTATGGCTTTGTTTCTACATTAGGACCAATCAAAGATTGGGGACTAGAAATTGAGAAGAATAGTATCGTGGTCAATTCGAAAATGGAAACGAATATTCCAGGAATTTATGCTGCTGGTGATATAAACACTTACCCAGGAAAAGTCAAATTGATTGTCACTGGGTTTGGTGATGGTCCAATTGCAGTGAATCATGCGAAACAATATATGGATCCAGATGCAAGACTTCAACCAAAACATTCAACGGATATGTTTTAATATATAACCAACGGTGTTTGGACATAAGTTTTGATTCGGAAAATTTAAGATAGAAAGCGCACTCGAATCCTAGTGGATGCGAGTGCGCTTTCTATTTTGAGGTTGAACTCTGTGGGTCCTTGACAAGGGGTCCACTTTATTTAACGGACCATGAGCCGCTCTCATTGGCGTGCAAATCCGTTTGACGGACCATGAGCCACTCTCATAGGCACGCAAATCCGTTTAACGGACCATGAGCCACTCTCATTGGCGTGCAAATCCGTTTGACGGACTATGAGCCACTCTCATAGGCACGCAAATCCATTTAACGGACCATGAGCCACTCTCATAGGCACGCAAATCTGTTTAACGGACTATGAGCCGCTCTCATTGGCACGTAGATCCGATTAACGGCCATCAAACTCTTATCTCTCCCCTTTTTTCCCATTAAATCAAATCTTCATAGATTTCATTGACAATTTCGTGGTTCGGCATCATGCCAATGTTTTTATTTACGACACCCTTCAGGTGGGCTTTGTCCATATGTGTTTCAAGTCCTTGCACGAGTTCACTACTGCCGATAAGATATGCGCCTTCGAGTCCGCGATCTTTGATTTGTTTACCAAGCCTTGGTGCGATATTTTTATACCAACGATGTTTATTCTCATTGAAACGTCGCTCAAAATGATCTTGGCCAGAACCTCTTGATCCTGGTGGAGAGTCATTATTATAGTCGAGCCAGTTCTCACTTTCAAAATCCCAACTGTAGGTGATTTCCTCTCTAATTGCACCCAGTTCTGTTTCAACGAAACGTACATCTGTTTTTTGTAGAACGATCACAGCGACTTTAGGATATTTTTGTACAATGGCTTGTAGCTGTTTTGTTGCAGGTGTCTTTTCCCAGTGTAGCGTCGTCGTTACGGGTACTTGGAGTATTTTCTCTTCCCATAACTCCTCATCTGCTGAAGCGGTTATCATCAGACCTTTTTGTAAATCCATTTGAAGTTCTCCAACACGATCTTCAACCTTCTTAAGTAATTTTTTTAGTGATTTTTTCTCAGCATCATTCGCATCATTATCCGCATAATGCTTCATCTCTTTAATTTCATTTTTTAAGTGGATTTTCCACTCACCGTTATTCAAATCTGGATTACTCGCGTCTGTGTTCAAATACAGTGTCAATACTCCGACTACGTCTTCTTTTTTATTGATTTGATCAATTTCATTTCTGACAGACATTAATTTTCCTCCTTTGATTGCTGTATATAAATGCGTTTATGAAACATGTTTCTTGATAAAAGAACTCACATGTTGAAGGAACTGCTTGAAGAATGACCAATGCATCATATCCTCAGATGTTAGGTACACCCTTACCGTAACAGATATCACTCAAGCAATCTATTTAGAACTATATTCGTCATCGCATGATTTCAACATGTTAATCAAGGGTAAATAATTAGTAGATTAAACGAATCTATATGCTTGGAGGCATGATGCGATGGAAACTTTTTTGTTACTCATTTTAATCGGAGCCGTATCCGGTGTAGTACTCTCTGCAATCATGAAACTTGTACGAATAGCCACTGGCAATAAAGCAGAAATACTTCTCTATAATATGGATTACATACCCGTCCTTAAACAATGGGCGCATCTCCGCATAACTGGTCTTATCTTTCACTACTTAACATGTATTTCGAGTGCAGTAGTATTGTATTATTTATTGATTCCATTTCAATTAGAATTTGCAATTTGGCCATATATTTTTGTGTTTTCACTGGGCGGGGGCATTCTGTACTTTTTAAGCGCACTGACACGCACGCCACCTAAACATGATGACTGGATATCTTGGTTTAACTGGACAGCGTGCCACTCTATTTTCGGTTTTACCGTCGGTGTCCTTATCTTTTGGATCATTTAAAAGAGATTGGAAATTAATCCAATCCCTTTACTCGACTATTCATTCAATTTTTTATTGATTTTTCGACTATCTAAAGCAGACATGACATAGAAAATTAGATAGATAATCAGCATCAAGACGAATATTTCGAAACCGTAGATGATTATGTCTCTTGCTGTAAGTTCAATCCATCCGTTGAAGAAAGCAGCTACAAGAAACGCGACAATACCAGTAACGAATTGAATAATAATCGCATTTCTTCCAGACATTTCTGTGTAATGTAACGTCGATACTAACCCGATAATCCCCGTAACAATCCATATTGACATGACTTCAGAGGTTTCTAAAATTGGGAGTACATTAATCAGGTAGATAAAACTCCCTATTCCGACAGCAATTGCAATATTCTTTAAGATGATTCTAAACATTATATGCCCAACCTTTCTTTTAATGTGGATACGTAGCGTCTAGAAATTCCAACTTTTTTACCATTCTTCATGCGTGCGACTAAATTTCCTGAGAATGAAGGTTCTACACGTTTAATCATTTGAATATTCAATATTTCAGACTTAGAGACTTTTAAAAAAGTATCCGAGTTGAGATCATCCATTAATGAACTCAATGTTTTCGTCGTTACAATTTCATCGGTTGTCGTGTAGATGGTCAGTGTTTTATCTTGCACATCAGCACATACAATTTCAGATTTTTGAATCATCAAAAATTCATCTTCTGAACGGATGGCAAGATTTTCTTTATCAGTCGTGAAGTGGTCGATATAAGAAAGTACTTTAGCACCGACAGTCGATGTTTTCGTATAAATCTTTACTTCATCATCATTGAGCTGCTCGTCGATAATTAATTCGGCTTTCATGAAAATCCCCCTTATCTCTTAGTTTATTTTGTCGACAAGTTGAATGTATTTGCAAGTGATTTCCACACAATCACACGGACAAACGAGTCATTAAGATTTGTTGTTCACAGTATATAATGTAATATCGATACGTAGAGTAACTTTTCCGTAAGTGGTAGAAAATAGAGAGTAAGCGGTAAATAATTAAGTCGTCTAAGGAGATCAACACGTATGAATGAGCAACATGTATTAACTAATATTGAAAATTGGGTTAAAGAGAAGCTTCAGTTTGAAAAGAGCGGACATGATTGGTATCACATTTACAGAGTTACCGAGCTTGCTAAAGAGATTTTGAAACATGAAGAAGCAAACGAATTCATTGTCACTGCTGCATCACTCCTCCACGATATTCCAGACGATAAAGTAACGGATAATGTTGAGGCGTCCATTGAAGAAATTAAAATATTACTAAATAATAACGACATTACACCGCATGATATTGAAACAATCGTGGATATTATAATGACGATGTCCTTTAAAGGTGGCACTGGGAAGACACTGACATACATCGAAGCACAGATTGTACAGGACGCAGATCGATTAGATGCGCTCGGTGCAATTGGTATCGCTCGTACATTCCAATATGGCGGAGCAAAAGGTCAAGCGATGTATGACCCGGATATTCCAGTCCGCGAGCAGATGAGTTTTCAAGAATATCGAGGTGGTAAATCGACATCAATCAACCACTTCTATGAAAAGCTACTCCTCTTAAAAGATAAAATGCACACTCAAACAGCAATTGAAATTGCTGAAGATAGAGAATTATTTATGAAAGAATTTTTAAATCAGTTTTTAAATGAGTGGAATGGCAAGCGATAATCGCATCATAAAGTGTATACTTAGTAAACAAAAGAAGTATTAGAAGGAAGTATTTAATGAATAACAAAAAAGAATTAAACTTAATTAAAGAAGATTGGACAGTTGAAGCACCTAACGAAGTATTAAAATTTCTATTTGAAAAGATGGAAGATCGTAGTAAAAAATCAGTGAAGGCATTGCTCTCACGTGGGCAAGTGCTTGTTAATGGAAAATCAACGACACAATTCAATGACCCATTAAAACCAGGTGACCGCGTTGAAATCGAGAAGAGTACATCGAAGCACCATGCTGATATTCGTGGAATGGAAGTTTTGCATGAAGATGATGATATCATTGTCATTTCTAAAGAAGCGGGACTTTTATCGATTGCGACAGATAGTGAAGATAGATTTACAGCATATCGATTGCTATCGAATTACTTACAGACAATTAATCCAAGAACACGCATCTTCATCGTGCACCGGTTAGATAAGGACACGTCGGGTGTCATGGTGTTTGCTAAAAACCAATTTGTTCAGAAGAAACTACAGGATAATTGGGAAGAGAGTGCAAAAGAACGGACATATGTGGCGTTAGTTGAAGGTAGTGTTAGAAAAGCGGGCACGATCACTTCGTATTTGAGCGAAGATAAGACGTTAAAAGTGCATTCATCAAATGACCCTAAAAAAGGTAAAAAAGCAATTACGCATTACGCACCTCTGAACCATACACGTGGTTATACATTGCTTCGTGTGAATCTTGAAACAGGACGTAAAAATCAAATCCGTGTTCATATGAGTGATATGGGACATCCAGTTGTAGGAGATAGAAAATATGGTGCGCGATCACGCATCATTAAGCGACTTGGATTACATGCACATGCCATTGCTCTAAAGCATCCATCAACTGGAAAAGTCATGCGTTTTGAGTCTAAAGTACCGGCATCATTGACGAGAATGTTTGGTTAAACTTTAACTTGAAGAACATAAATATTGATTAATAACCATCCCACTTAAAACAGGTTAGGATGGTTATTTTTTATGTTCTCTACGTATTTTTATGTAAGTGAACTTATTTTCTTGAGAGTCTGGATATTATGAAGTAATCTACATGGTATGAGTATTAATTAACTATATTTAGGGGGGGTTGTAGATTGAACAGAATGGCGCCATTATTAATTTTATTTGCAGCAATACTTTGGGGGACAACGGGCACGGTGCAGGCTCTTGCACCAGATCATGCGCATCCTATAGCAATCGGTGCATCGAGACTTGCAATCGGTGGTTTTTTTTTATTGTTTATTTTATTAATAAGCAGGTCTTTATCGCTTAAGAATTGGCCAATAAAAGCAACCTTACTTTCGGCACTTTCTATTGCAATCTACCAACCACTCTTCTTTTCAGCGGTCATGGTGACGGGTGTGGCGGTCGGAACAGTCGTAACAATCGGTAGTGCGCCGATATTATCAGGCGTTTTAGAATGGTTATTCTTAAAAACACGACCATCTAGAATATGGTGGTATTCAACAATTCTCTCAATAATTGGATGTGTTTTACTGTTTGCGAATAGTGAATCTGTACAAGTCGATCCACTCGGAATCCTGCTCTCATTAAGTGCAGGGCTCATGTTTGCGAGCTATACACTTGTAAGTCGAAGCGTAGTCCAAGTACAACCATCATTATCTGCCGTTGCGGTTATCTTCTCGTTAAGTGGATTGATCTTATCACCATTCTTGTTCATCTTTGATATGTCATGGATAACAGAAATAAATGGACTTGTCGCAAGTCTGCACTTAGGTGTTGTTGCTACTGCACTCGCATATTTCATGTTTGCACAAGGACTTAAACAAGTGACATCATCGACTGCCGTTACATTAACACTTGCAGAGCCACTAACAGCAGCAATACTTGGCGTGTTCCTCCTTGGAGAGGTATTATCGGTTACTTCTTGGATTGGTATGGTCTTTATCTTCTTAGGTATTGTTGTATTGGTGACTTCAACGCGGAAACGAATAAAGAAAACAGCAGTTCAGTAATTAAAAAGGTCGACCGTCATAATCCTAATTCAACATTAAAGAATCATTTAATAATATAATGAATGCAATCGAGTTTTAATCGGAAAAGGCGGTATAGATAATGGGAATGGAACAATTTCGTATTGATCAGAGTAAGGGGTTAGAGTTTGGGCTTTACACACTCGGAGATCATATTGCGAATCATGCAACAGGCGATCGAATATCCGCTCAACAGCGCATAAAGGAAATTATTGAGCTTGCTAAATTAGCAGATGAAGCGGGTATTAATTTCTTTAGTGTCGGTGAAAGCCACCAGGAATATTTTACAACACAAGCACATACAGTTGTACTCTCCGCCATTGCGCAAGCAACGAAAAAAATTAAAATAGCGAGTTCATCAACGATTGTGAGTACATCAGACCCTGTACGAATTTATGAGGACTTCTCAACGATTGATTTAATTTCAAACGGTCGTGCAGAAATTGTAGGAGGACGTGCTTCCCGTGTCGGATTGTTCGAGTTACTGGGCTATGATGTCAGAGATTATGAAGCATTATTTGAAGAAAAGTTTGAGTTATTGCTTAAAATTAACAGAGAAAAAAGTGTGACTTGGGAAGGTAACTTCCGCGCACCGCTACGTGATGCTGAAGTAATCCCTAGACCACTAGAAGGAAAGCTACCTATTTGGCGAGCAGTTGGTGGCGCCCCACCGAGTGCGGTGAAAGCAGGCTATCAAGGCGTGCCAATGTTTCTGGCGACATTAGGTGGACCAGCTTCGACATTTAAAATTTCAATAGAAGCATATAGAGAAGCGCTTAGTGATGCAGGCCACAAACCAGAAGATTTCCCAGTGGCAACAGCAGGATTTTTCTATGTCGCAGAGACGACAGATCAGGCAATTGATGAAATTTATCCGCATATGAACTATGGGATGAATTTAACAAATGGTCGTGGCTTCCCCAGATATCAATTTGAACATGCGAAAGAAAAAGAAAGCGTAATGAATGTCGGTAGCCCACAACAAGTGATTGAGAAAATTTTATACCAACATGAAGTATTCGGGCACCAACGTTACGTCGCTCAGATGGACTTCGGTGGCGTACCATTCGATAAACTAATGAAGAACGTTGAGTTAATCGGTGAAGAAATATTGCCGGCGATACGGAAGTATACAGCAAAAAAATAGCGGATAGGATTTTATGATACGATCATGTTGCGTATGCACCCATCGACTTGAACTTTTAGTTCGAATCGGTGGGTGTTTTGTATTTGCTTCGCTGGAGTTTTCATCTATTCGCGGGATTGACGAATAGAAGCGAGGCGGGCCACCCAGCTATTCACAAAGTTCAGGCAATTTTTATCACAACAGTCATGCTTTGTGATACATTCGTATTTATATTAATTATAAATAAATTTTATTACTTAGGGGGTTTTCTAAATGACATTCGATGATCATATCTCAACGTTTAAATATGCTTTCCCAAAGACGATACCCATTTTAGCTGGTTTCGCTTTTCTTGGAATGTCTTACGGTATTTACATGAACTCCCTAGGATTTGAGCCAATCTATGCGATTTCGATGAGCTTGTTTATCTTCGCGGGTTCAATGGAATTCGTTGCGGGCAGTCTCTTGCTCGGTCCCTTCGCACCTTTGAGTGCATTTCTTTTAACACTGATGATAAACGCCCGTCATCTGTTTTACGGAATTGCCATGCTCGATAAATTCAAAGGTACTGGTAAAAAGAAACCATATCTCATATATGGTATGTGTGATGAATCTTTCGTCATAAACAGTACGACACACTTACCGCCATACATAAACCAAGGATGGTTTATGTTCTATGTCACGCTTGTCAACCAAATTTATTGGGTGGGTGGAACAACTATTGGAAGTTTATTTAGTTCAGCGATTTCGTTCAACACAGAAGGTCTTGAGTTTGTCATGGTCGCATTGTTCGTTGTCATATTTTTAGATCGATGGATGAAGGAACGTAATCATGTGAGTTCTCTCATTGGCATCGGTGCGTCTGTGTTATCGTTACTCGTATTCGGCACAGACAATTTCATCATTCCTGCGATGATTCTTATACTCATTTCTTTAACAGGTATTAAAAAGACAATTGAAAAGCGAGAGGTGATTTCATAAATGACGATTTCTGAACAAATAATGATTATTGGTGTCGTTGTGTTGGGGACGTTGCTGACAAGGTTCTTACCGTTTATGATTTTTTCACGTGCTAAAGAAACGCCACAATATGTAAAGTACCTTGGCTATGTATTGCCACCGGCAGTTTTTGGTTTGCTCGTTGTCTATTCATTGCGACATGTCAACTTCACGAGTATTACAGGTTTTGTGCCTGAACTGTTAGCTGTTGGGCTGATCATCGTATTGCACTATTGGAAACAGAACATGCTGATTTCTATTGCAGGCGGCACGATATTTTATATGATATTAGTGCAGATGGTGTTTGTATAAAAAAAACTGGTCATACAGATTAGAACAATTCTTTCTGTATGGCCAGTCTCATTTATTCTATATTTTCTTCAATGAAGTTTATTACTTGGGTCATGTAATCGTCATCAATTTCTACAGATGATGGACGTTCGAATCCATCAGATTGTGCTTCGATTTCTTCCTCGTCAATGGTATCAAATGGTGCAAACGTCTCACGGTCTTCTTCACTATAGAACATGAATGAGTGACCTCGGTCAGCGGCGACTTCAATCTCTACCCAATCGAGTGCGGAAAGTTCTTCTTCAAATATATCAAACGATAAAGGTCCATCGGTGATTGGATCATCTTCACTATGTAGCATGAGTGTTGGTATCTCAGCATTTGTCACCCCATCTACAACTGTTTGATTTGCATGACTACTATTACGAATAAATTCATAGATTCTAAAGTAAGGTTTCAAAATAGTTGCGAATGCTGAACCTGCAATTACTTCCGCTTCATCATCCATGAGTAATCCAGGTCGATCAAATGCAGCAAATAAAACGGCGGCCTCGATTTCAGGATGCCATTCCAGTGAACCACCCATTGAGTATCCACCCCAACTATGACCCATCGCAACGATTGGTAAATCTGCGTAGTCTTCATGATTTTCTGTGACATGTGTGAGAATGTCATCTGCATCTACCATACCTTGAGAGAAACTACCAAAACCGTCGTCGTCTGCTGTTTTATCGTGTCCACTTGGATCGTAACTAAGCACGTGGTATCCAGATTGCACAAGATAATTGATGAGTGGTGTGTAGAATTCGGTTGCTCCACCGAGACCTGGTGCAAGTACAATCAGTGCATTTGCTTCAGTTGAGTCATCATCTGGTGTGAATAGAAACGTATAAATATCTTGATTATTATCCCTTTCAAGGACAAATTCTTCGACATTTAAATCTGGGAACTCATCAAAAGGATATGCAAGTGCTGCTGGTGTCTCTACGGGTTCTCCAAAACTTTCCTGGTAAATTTGGTGTACAAGTAACAATGGTGCGAGCACAATGACAAGTAGTAAAAGTAGGCCAACTATCAAAAGTATTTTTGTGATTCGTTTCATAAAATGCCTCTTTTCATTTTTATTTATACATTTAATATAAATGAGTGAATGATGTATGTCATGTGAAAACCTGTCGATGTATGGTGTGGAGAAAGTAAATAAAAAATAAAAACCAGCCCGTTATATCGGACTGGTTCACTATATTATTTTAGAGGTCTTCTTACATTTTCCACCGCTTCAGATACTGGTGTATCGCCATCTACTAATTCTAAAATCAATCGGCCAGTGTCATCATGTTCAAGGAGTTCTGCAAGTACTTGCGCAACGTGATCTCGTGTAACATAGCCATTGGTCACTGCTGCACCTAGCGTTACATTGCCGTTACCTTCATCATTAGTAAGTCCACCTGGTCTCAATATCGTCCAATTCAATGTTGAGTTTACGAGCGTTACATCCGCTCGGCGTTTCATTTTCATGTACAATTCTAAACTCTCTGTCGTGTCTGAATCTCGTCCAGCATCTAGAAAGGCAGATACCATTAAGAATCGATTCACCCCAGCTGTTTCAGCTGCATGGATAACCTTTTCTGCGCCTTCTCCATCGATTGCCTGAGTCAGATGAAGTCCTTTACCGCCAGCACCTGCACTGAAGACGACTGCATCTAATCCTTTAAAATGTTCAGCATAACCGTCAGTTGTCGTTTCCATCATATCAACGACTTTTGTTTTCATCCCAAGTGCTTCTAAGTCTTTTGATTGTGCTTCATCACGAATAAAACCGATGGGTTCATGATTATGTTCAGATAATATTTTCCCTAAACGTCTCCCGACATTTCCATTCGCACCAATAATTGCTACTTTCATATATAACATCCTTTCTAATATTAGATGTACCGTATATTTTAAGCGTAACACGTGAATAAGTAGAATTGTTCTGACTAGCTCATCATATGGATTTTAAAAAGTATCTTTTTATAGGTAATTCTTTTTTCTCAGCCAAATAGCGACAAGCACACTGATAAGAATTGAAATAATGATGATAATCATGAATCCTTGATCATTATGTTCCATCGGAATCGTTGTGTTCATCCCCCATAGTCCAGCTGTTATCGTTGGAATAGTTAAAATAATTGTAATTGATGTGAGTACTTTCATAACTTGGTTTAAATTGTTTGAAATGACATTGCCAAACACATCATTCAATAAGTCCACAATACGTATCGCTTGGTTTACCATACTTTCTGCTTGCAATGATTCCACCATGACATCATGCAGGATATCTTTCGCTTCGCCTGAACGATTAAATTGAGCTGACGCTACAAGTTTATCTAACACCTTTCGGTTATTGTGTACGGCATTATCGATCGCCGATAGACTTTTATCGATTGCGATTAAACGATATAATTCTTGACTTTTAGACGATTGTTGAATATCATTTTGCATTTCACCAATTTCGTTATGAATACTGCGTAACATCTCAATTGTATTTTTTTGAATGGCATAAAACACATTAAGCACAATTTTTTCATAGTCAATATCGTTATCTCTAAGTGAATCGAATACATCTTCGAAATAAAACGTGCTCTTTTTATATGCTGTAATCACATGATTTTCGACATGCACCAAAGAAATTGCATGTGTCGTATATTCAACATAATCATCTATCGACTCACCATCTGTTATATATTGCAGCAAAACAAGCATGCGCTGCACATCATCTGCGTCATTTGATTCTTCTGTACGTGCAATCTCAAATCGATCATTCACCCCAGACAAGTAGTCTGTGGGCAGTTGGTATTTCTTCGTATACGCGACTAGTGTGTCATCGTCCTCACCGACCAAATCAATCCAATTCTCGTTTTTTATTACATGTTGCTTTGACTGATTCATAAGAGATCCCCTCATCACACAGATAAAAAGAAATGTGCTTTTATGTATCAT
This sequence comes from Aliicoccus persicus, assembly GCA_020741755.1. Taxonomy (GTDB): domain Bacteria; phylum Bacillota; class Bacilli; order Staphylococcales; family Salinicoccaceae; genus Aliicoccus; species Aliicoccus persicus_A. The sequence goes on from DYYI01000027.1 coordinate 24,289, forward strand.
ATACCCGAAATGTTGAGCATTACGTTAAGACGAAAGTTCTATTACTTATAGACGACCTTAAACTCTTCACAAACAACTGGCATAGTATCATCAAACTTTAAGCCTGCTTCATCCATCCACACTTTAAACAAATCTGAATGGACTTTGCGCCAATATTGCAGTGACTTATCCCCTTCTCCTTCTTTGTAAGCTTGATTTTCGCTCACTTCATTGAAAGGAACGACATATACTTTTGTACATTGAATCACGCACACCGCTTCTTCTTTGCTGTCCAAAACGACACTGTATGAACCGACTTCCGGCAATGGTTCTTTATCGGCTTCATACAAAGGATATGCTGAAGCAGTCGCCGTCTTCTCACCATGTACAACAAGCTGTGCGAGAATATCGGGTGAGTCACCGAACGGCCAAGCATCGTACGCGACTGTAACGTCAATATTTTCTGAATCACAAAACGCTTTCCACATTTCAACGGCATTCATAATCGTCATCTCCCTCTAAACTGATGTTATAAGTATAACGCAGATGCATTGGGGTATATGTAATGTAAGGAGAGGTTTCGATGATAAAAATCAAACGTGTATATGATGATATGTCTCAACAAGATGGGATGCGTATATTAATTGATCGTGTGTGGCCGCGTGGTGTGAAGAAAGAAGCACTTGAACATGACACATGGTATAAGGATCTTGCTCCGTCAACGGCACTTCGGAAATGGTTCAATCATGATGAAGATAAATGGGAAGAATTTCAGAAAAAGTATAAGGATGAACTTGAAGATCATAAAGATATATTAAATGAGATTCGTGAGAGTGCGGACGGACATAATGTCACGTTATTGTATGCTGCAAAAGATGAGAAACATAATAACGCGGTTGTATTAAAACATGTGCTAGAGAACTAAATTAAATAGTTCTCTAGTATTTGTTTTTCACTGTGGAAGTGATTGGCTTGTATGTAATGCGCAGCAGTTTGAATCATCACTTCAGCAGGAATGATCCCGAAAACTTCCGTATTAATAATTGCGATGTCACGTTTATGTGCCTCGAGTTTTACATGTTCAAAGACGACATGGAACGGAAGTTCTTTATAATTTTCTATAGTCGTAGATATTTGAATACCATCTTTACCATCCAGTTCTAAGGCAATGGCTTTTAATCCTTTTAAACCACCATTTTTCTCTCGAATAACGGTAGCAATCTCTTTTGCCAATACAAGATTATTCGTATCTAAATTGATATTTAAGGAAATTAAGTCTTGGCGCGCACCTATCGCCGTTACACCGGCAGTCGGATGGACTTTGTTCGGACCAAAATCCGGTTGCCATTCTGGTTGATTAATTTTTTCTGGGAAACCTTCGAATTCACCCCGAATAATATTCGAAAGGTTTTTCCTATCATCATGCGTCGCAGCTTCTCCATACAAATAGACTGGTAAATTCAACGTGTCGCCGACTGTTTTACCAAGTTTTTTTGAGTACGTGACACAGTCTTCCATCGTCACATTTTTTACAGGAATGACCGCAATCACATCTCCTGCACCAATCCATGGATGTGGCCCTTTTTGTTGTGTCATATCGATATGCTTGACCGCATACTCTAGCATATTAAGTGTAGTATTTAATATTTCTTCAGGCTCACCGAGTAGATAGAAACCACTGCGATTGTAATCCGCTTCAGCAAGCGCTCCGATTAATTGATGATGTTTAGAATCGCTTGCAATTTTCTTTAAACCAAGAAAGACTTCTTCGTTCCGACCGTCTGAAAAATTTGCAATCACTTGTATAATCTTTGTCATGTGATTCACCCTTTCATATCTAGAATCGTTCTAATAATAATTTTACCACGATTAAGTCTTCTATTTGGATATGAGAAGGTTCATTCTCTTTACTTTGAAGCGTTCTGATTGCTAATGTTGACTTAATATTAACTAGTATTGTGAAGGAGAGATACGATTGGCTAACAGAATAGATCTCAAACTCTCGATTCTCGATATCGGGACAAAACTAAAAGATAACAGCGTTACAACTACGTTACAGAACATGACTGAACGCGTTCAACTCGCAGATTCTTTAGGATTCACACGCTATTGGTTCGCTGAACATCATAATTCCCCCAATCAAGTGAGTACATCGCCTGAAGTGATGATTGCGCATGCGGCTGCCCATACTAAACAGATAAGAATTGGGGCAGGTGGTATTATGATGCCAAACCACAGTCCACTGAAAGTCGTTGAAAATTTTTCAATACTCGAAGGCCTTCATCCGGGTCGAATTGATCTTGGGATTGGACGTGCGACGGGTACGGATCCAATGACATCACTCGCTTTAAGACGCTCTTTAGATGCGGTGAAAAACTATAATTTTGATGACCAGTTTTATGAGATGTTACATTTCTATAATAGGGATTTCCCAGGAGATCATAAGTTCAGATATATTAACGCTGTAGATAAAAAAGATAATGAGTCTCTAATGTCTAAAATCTTCATGCTCGGTTCAAGTGACGGTGGTGTAAAGTTCGCGATGAAAGAAGGTCTCGGGTTTGTCTTCGCGGCACACATTAACCCAGAAATTGCAGTGACTACACTTAAAGAATATCGAAAGAACTTCCAACCGTCAGAATCTTTAACTGCACCGAAGGGGATTTATTCAATCATCGTTATTACCGCGGCTACGGATGAAGAAGCGGCATATCAAGCGGGCCCTGTAGAATTGTACTGGGCTCGGATTCAAAACAGAGATACGAAGTCCCCTTTTCCTACTTTGGAAGAAGCAGCCAATCATGAATTTTCTTCTGCTGAACGAACAGCGATAAAATACAATAAGGATAGATTTGTTATTGGCAGTATCCAAAAAGTAGCCAAGAAGTTAAGAGAAATTGCGGAAGCAGCAATGGTAGATGAAATTATGATTATGGAAGCATATGCGGACACAGAAGCCAGTAAGAAAGCCTTTAGATTGCTCGCGAATGAATTTGAACTGAAGTAACGTAGTTATAACGTCTTACTTTATGCATGAACTCATTTTAAATAAGAAAAGATGATGCCTGGATGACGGACTTTTATCTGTTATCTAGGCATTTTTGATTAATATAGCCATAAAAGTGGTAAATAATAAGCATTAATCAATTTAGGATGTGATGGTATGAAAAGAAGTGATGCAATAAAACGTATGACGGAGATTTTAAATGAATCTAAGATAGGTGTTTGCTCGACTTCAAAAGATAACATACCGAACTCTAGATACATGTGGTTTTACAATGATGGGCTTACGTTGTATGCAAAAACGAATGAAAAATCTACAAAGTATGATGAACTATTGGATAATCCGATTGCTCATATTTTACTCGGTTTTAACGAAGGTAATAATCATGCATTTGTTGAAGTACTTGGAGATGTTGAGATAACAAATGATCAGAAGATTATAGATTGGCTATGGGAGGATGAAGATCAGACTTATTTTGATCATCCTGAGAACCCGCATTTAACAGCGCTGAAAATCACTCCGACAAAAATTTTGATGATGAACGACGATAAAGAACATAGTACTGTTGAAGTTGACCTTGAAGGAGGCGAATAAATTGATTGCATATGTTTGGGCTGAAGATGAAAACAGATTAATCGGTGATGGAGACGCACTACCATGGAGATTACCAGCAGATGTGAAATTCTTTAAAGAAATTACGATGCGTGGTGACATTGTCAGCGGTAGGAAAACATACGAAACAATTCCACGCCGACCATTGCCAGGACGGCGCAACATCGTCCTAACATCAGACAAGAATTATGACGCACCTGGTGCCATTGTCGTACACTCGAAAGATGAGATTTTAAATATTGCTAAAAATGGAGATAAAGATCTATACATCATCGGAGGCGGTACACTGTTTGACATGTTTGAATCAGAGGTCGATGAACTTTATCGTACAGTGATACATGGTACTTTCACGGGTGATGTATTTTTTCCTTCATCATTTGACTATAGTCCGTTTGAGCGCGTGGAGCATTGGGCAGGACCCGTAGATGAAAAAAATAAACATCCGCATACGTACGAAATATGGAAGCGGAAATAAGTAGAAATGGCAATCTTAATCGGTTGTCATTTTTTTGTGAGCAGTTTTTGTGTATATAACTCTAATTAGAGTTATATTGAGTATAGACAAAAAATTAGGAGGATTTACATTGAGTAAATTACATGAAGGAAAAGTTATATTAATTACAGGTGCTGCAGGTGGTATTGGACTTGCAACAGCTAAAAATTTCGCTGCGGAAGGTGCTAAACTAGCACTCGTAGATATGAACCAAGAAGCAATTGAAAAAGCTGCAAAAGAAATTGAAGGTGCTGAAGTTATTACTTTCAGTGCAGATGTAACAAACGAAGCAGATGTTGAAAGATTCGTTTCAGGAACGAAAGAACATTATGGACGCATTGATTCATTCGTGAACAACGCCGGAATCAATGGTAAAACTGAAGACTTAGTAGATATTACACAAGACAATATCGAGCAAGTATTCGCAGTTAACGTATTCGGTGTGTTCTACGGTATGAAACACGTACTACGTGTAATGAAAGAACAAAAAAGTGGTTCAGTCGTGAACTTAGGATCAATCGGTAGCTGGATTGGATCACCATCGATGAGCCCTTACGTTGCGTCTAAACACGCAGTTGCAGGAATTACAAAATCAGCAGCATTAGAAGCAGCTGAATATGGCGTACGTGTTAACGCAGTTTCACCACACGCTGTAGAAACTGAAATGATGAGACGTATTGAAGCAAGCAGAAACCCTGAGGAAGCAGCAGCTTCTAAAGAAGCGGTAATCCAGACAATTCCATTAGGACGCTATTCACAACCAGAAGAAATCGCAGACTTTATCGTCTTCTTAGCTTCAGATAAAGCATCATATATCTCTGGTACATTCCACAGAATTGATGGCGGAGCTTCAGCATTATCTTCATAATATTGTAATTTAGTTATACGAAATTCAGTATCCCACTCGACTAAGAGTGGGATTTTTTGTTTGTCGTGGAACTCCCGTGGTGTAAACCAGTGTCTGAGTTCCACCTAAGTGGGAGCTCGGAACGAGCTGAAAAAAAAACAGCGATCTCGTTCCGCCCTAACCGCTTCCGCGGAACGAGCTGACCAAAAAACAGCGATTTCGTTCCGCCCTAACCTCTCACGTGCAACGAGGTACCAATCAAATATGTAGCAAACACATGCCCGCCACCATATAATTATTAGTAAGAAAACCTTAAAGATAGGAGTCTTTCAATTATGAAAATTGAATTCGTTCATGATGTCATTTGTAGCTTCTGCTTTCCAATGTCACATCGTATGAGAAAAATCGATGAAAAATATAATAACGTAGAAATCACACATCGTTCATTTGCACTTGGTTGGGATGTTTCTAACTTTGAGGGAATGTTTGGTTCTCATGAGGCGGTTAAACCTGAAGTATTAGGTCACTGGGAACAAGCAAATCAAAATGATGATCTTTCTCGATTTAATATTGAAGGCATGCGCGAGAAAGACTTTTTATTCCCTACATCTAAGTTCCCCCTTATCGCAGCTAAAGCCGCAGGTCTACTAGGTGGAGAGAAGTCTTATTGGGAAGTTTTTGATGCACTGCAACATGCGCTATTTGTTGATAATAAAGATATCGCAGATACAAGTGTGATTGAAGCAGTGATTCGCGATACTTCTTTAGATTTTGAACAATGGAAAAAAAGATTTGAAGATCCAAAGACTGAACAAGCAGTACAAGAGGATCTAGACTTTGTCAAAAAGAACGGTATCAATAGTGTGCCTGCATTGATTGTTGAAGATAAGTATTTAATCAATGGTGCACAGCCGCAAGAAGTGATTGAAAAAACGTTAGAAGAAATTGCTGAAAAGGAAAATCTACAATTGAATACTGGTTTCCAAATGATTGGCGGCGACGGTGAGGCTTGTCGTATGGAAGATGGTCAATGGAAATGTGATTAAGCAACCGACACGGTTGCTTTTTTTTAATTAGGGTAATCTGAAATATTTTGAAAAGAAGGTAAAAAAGCACCCTCTTCCATCTCTGCCATTTAATCTAAATAACTTAACTCAATACCCTTTTAATGCTTGATTAACAATGCTTAAGAGTATGCTACTATACGTTTTCCAGTCATATTTTTTTGTTATATCTGCATTAAACATATACTCACCAATTGCGCCTTGAATCATATTCGCCATGACGTCTACATTAAACTTTCCAAAAACCTCTTTTTCCTGCCCATCGTGCAAAATCTTCATCAGCTCGTTTAGAATTGGGTCTTCATCATCATCACTCAACTTATAATAAGGAATATTATCAGGTGTTCTCGCATTAAAGATAATTTCTATCAGTGCCGTATTACGTTCTGGATGAGTGCCCTGATATGCGAGACTTGCTGTAATAAAGGCCATAATTTTACCGTGATGTGTCGTTTCCTGATGGACTTCCTTTAATATATATGCAGTTGATGATTCTAATAGGTTTGTAAGCAGATGATTCATCAAATCGTTTTTATCTGCAAAGTGATATGAAATTAGTGCAGTACTAATACTTGCTCTTTTTGCGATTTGTGCAAGGCTTGCTTTTACGTAACCAACTTCATCAAGTGTTTTGATGGCAGCCTCTATAATTTGTTCTCGTCTTGCTTCAGCGATAAATGACTGTTTAACTTCCATGTTTTGATTTTCTTTCATTGATTCTCACCTTTGACAATTCTTACATACTGACGTTTATCTTGATCACGAATAACAACGCCGTAATCGGCCAAATCTTTTCGAAGCACCTTCGCTTCTTCTGATTCATCATTTTTTAAAGCGCGTTCTCTTGCTGAAAGCAGAGCATTCACATGTTGAGGATAATCAGGATGGTCTTCTACCCAACGCTGATACTGATTCTCATATGGGTCTTTATCTTCCCACGGATACCAATGCTTTTTAAAAGCTTCCGACACTAATTCTTTCTTTGATTCTGGTTGTCCACGGAACAACTCACTTCCGTTTGTGCTTAAGAAGACAAGATCTTTTCCCTCCATGTAAATGGTAGAGATCTCCTTTTTATGAATATTGTTTTCTTTC
>DYYI01000028.1:0-7098 GCA_020741755.1 Aliicoccus persicus
TTTTTGAGTTGGGTTGATTTGGATTTCTGGAGTTGGGTTGATTTGGATTTCTGGGGTTGGGGTGCGCGGCAGGCTGGGAGATATAAGCTGACACATTTTGAGTGCCAATGAGGCTTGCTCACGGACTTGCAGATTGGTTTGCGTTCCAATGAGACTCGCTCACAGACACGCAGATTGATTTGCGTTTCAATGAGAGTTGCTCACGGACACGCAGATTGATTTGCGTTTCAATGAGGCTTGCTCACGGACACGCAGATTGATTTGCGTTTCAATGAGAGTTGCTCACGGGCGTACAAACGGATTTGACGGACTATGAGGTTCGCTCACAGAGATACAGATTGGTTTACGTTCCAATGAGAGTTGCTCATGGGAACGAAGTTTAAAAAATGAACCCTTATTACTGATTTTCATTAGGTGAGGAACAGTAAACGACCTAAAGAGTTCCACAGCACCGATTTTTTCTTCATGAGGAACAGTCAACAGTCCAAAGTGTTCCACAGCGCCGATTTTTTCTTCCTGAGGAACAGTCAACAGTCCAAAGTGTTCCACAGCACCGATTTTTTCCTCGTGAGGAACAGTTTACAGCCGAAAGTGTTCCACAGTCTCGATTTTTTCTTCGTGAGGAACAGTAAACAATCCAAAGTGTTCCACAGCAACATGATTTCACCTCGTGAGGAACAGTCAATGATTCAAAGTGTTACTCAGCATCCAATTTCAACCTCGGGAGTAACACTAAATACCTATAGATACTCAACTTCACCATCGTACAATGTAATGCCGCCTTCAACATTGATCGCTTTGTAGCCTAGCCCTTGTAAATATTCTTGAACATTACGACTGCGTCCGCCTGAGTGGCACATCACGACATATGTCTTGTCCTTATCAAATTCATCGATAAAATCCTCGAATGAACTTAAAGGGTAGTGGACCGCGCCTGGTACGAATCCTGTTTGTTCTAACTCATCCGTCTCACGGACGTCGATTAATACATGATTCTCCAAGTTTTTATACTCATTGACTTGACTGCTATTGATTGCTTCGTTCACGTGAACATCTCCTCGTCTTTTCACTACTGTCTTCATAGTATTTTAAAATGTTTTCAATACTTAAATCCAATATTATCTTATCACTATTCTCCGTGCTATTTTATCATATACTAGAAATTGATATAATATAAGAAAATCTTAGAGGTGATGTATGCATACAGGTAGAATTATTAAAGCGCTGAGTGGGTTTTATTATGTGGAATTTAACGGTGCGCTTTACCAAACACGTGCGCGTGGTTTGTTTAGAAAAACTGAAGAGTCACCGCTAGTTGGTGATATTGTTGATTTCCAAATTGAAAATGTGACGGACGGCTATATAACGAAAATACATCCGAGGGAAAATGAACTGGTCCGACCGACTGTGGCGAACATTGATCAGGTGCTCATTACGATGAGTCTGAAGACACCGGCTTTCAGTTTTTATCTGCTGGATAGATTTTTAGCGTATGTAGAAGCGCATGATATTGAACCTGTTGTTGTCATTACGAAGATGGATCTTGCGGACGATGATGATTTAATCGATAAAATTAAAGACACTTACGGTGCGATTTATCCTGTGTTTTTTACATCGCAAGACGAGATGAACAATGATTTACTCAACATTTTTGAGAATAAAGTGACTGTATTATCCGGCCAGTCGGGCGTCGGTAAGTCATCGTTACTTAATACTTTATTGCCTGAACTCGAACTCAAAACGGATGAAATCTCGAGCGCGTTGAATCGTGGTAAACATACGACACGTCATGTGGAACTCGTTGACATTGGTGGTGGCTTAATTGCGGACACGCCTGGTTTTAGTACGATAGAATTCACGGAAATCGATAAATATAATATAAAATATTGCTTTAAAGAATTTAATGATTATCAAAATCAATGTAAGTTTCGAGAGTGCATGCATATTAACGAGCCGAAATGTGCGGTGAAAGAAGCGCTTCAAAATGGTGGTATCAAGCAGTCACGATACGATAGTTATTTAGCAATACACGAAGAAATTTCAAACCGAAAGGAGCGATATTAATGGAAGTAAAAGTATTGCCATCTCTATTATCCGCAGATTTTTTAAATTTGCGAGATGACATCGTGAGAATGGAATCTGCTCAAGTGGATATGTTTCATCTCGATGTAATGGATGGTCAATTTGTACCGAATATTTCTTATGGGTTACCGCTGATCGAAGCGATTAGACGTGGGACGGATGCGCCGCTCGATGTGCACTTGATGACGGAGGATCCTGAACAATTTATTGAAACGCTCGGTGAAATCGGTGTAGATATGGTGTCGTTTCACATCGAAGCAACAGCCCATGCGCACCGATTGGTCAAATACATTAAAGCGCAAGGGATGAGAGCGGGGATTGCATTAAATCCACAAACGCCAATCATTCAAGTGAAACATTTACTCGCCGATGTCGATTATGTGCTCATCATGACAGTGAACCCTGGATTCGGCGGACAATCATTCATCGAATCAGGCATCGACAAGATAAAAGAACTCAGTGCAATTCGATCAGAGAAGAATTTAGATTTTGAAATTGAAGTCGATGGAGGCATAAATGACGAGACGGCGAAGCATTGCATCGATGCAGGTGCTACATTACTCGTCAGTGGCTCTTACTTGTTCAAAGCACGAGACGCCAAAGAAATGGTCCAATTATTGAGGGGTCAACATGAAGGTTAACGTCTTACTGCGCAAGATTAAAAAGGATTATTTTAAGACGATTGAAGGTAGCAAATGGGTTGGTGTTGATTATGGTGCATACTATTTAATTAAGCATGGTGTAACACCAATTTATGCGTTTGGAGACTTTGATTCTGTCACAAAGAAAGAGTTAGAAAAAATTAAGGACGCATTAGAAATTGATATCGTGCCACACAAAAAGGATTTTACGGACTTTGAGCTTTCTCTTTATCAGTTGGTTAAAAAAGGGTATCGTGACATCGATGTATATGGGGCACTCGGTGGTCGACTGGATCACGAGATTGCGAACATTCAAGCCCTCGTTCACAAAGATTTTGTGGATTATGATATTTCATTACTCAATGAGAAAAATATTGTTGTGAGCATCGACAATGGGCGACATGAAATCACGCAAGCAGACGGCATGCATTACGTCTCGATTATCCCGATGTTTGAAGGCACACGAATTACTTTATCTGATTTGGAATATGAAGCAGATGATTTAGAACTGGAGATTGGAAAGACCTTGACAGTGAGCAACGCGTTCATCGATAAACAGACACCTGCAATCATCGAAACGAACAAACCGCTGATTGTCATTCAAAGTAGGGATAAGGCGGAATAAATAAAAAGAACCTCAAGCATTCGCTTGAGGTTCAGCGCGTTTAATTATACGCGTTCTACTTTACCTGATTTTAAAGCTCTAGCAGATACCCAAACACGTTTTGGTTCACCATCTACCATGATTCTTACTTTTTGTAAGTTTGCACCGAATTGTCTTTTGTTTGCATTTAATGCGTGAGAACGGTTGTTACCAGTTCTAGATCTACGACCTGTTACGTAACATTCTTTTGCCATGTGATTCACCCTTTCATATATATACAACGGCATATAGAATTCAGTTGTCTATTAATTTAAATACTATAATATAGTACAATACAATTAATTAACATTCAAGCATTTTTTATGTAGATGAACGAACGACAATCCAATTATTTATGATTCTACTTAAATTAAGGTTGTTTTTACATATCATAATTGCTTATACTTATATAATGTGTCAGGGGGAATAATAATGACTCTCGAAATTAAAAATGAATTCGGTAGCATCGGTATTTCAGAAGATGTTATTGCAACACTTGCTGGGAGTACTGCAGTCGAGTCATACGGTATCGTTGGCATGGCTTCAAAGAGCCAAGTACGTGACGGTGTCAGTGAATTGCTCGGTATTGAGAACTACTCACGTGGTGTTGTTGTTGAATTAAAAGACGATCAATTAACAATCGATTTATTTATTATTGTCGGTTATGGGGTAAAGATTTCAGAAGTCGCATCGAACATTCAAGGTGCAGTGAAGTACAAGTTAGAAAATACATTAGGATTAGAAATCAGTGCGGTTAATATTCATGTTCAAGGCGTGCGTATTATCAACAATGAGTCTGAGTAGCTAGGAGGATTAGCGTGATGAAATCGATAGACGGTGCAAAGTTCAGAGAAATGATTATCAGCGGTGCAGATAACTTACGTCAGCACGCTGGCTACGTGGATTCACTGAACGTCTTTCCAGTGCCAGACGGTGACACGGGAACAAACATGAACTTGTCGATGACTTCAGGTGCAAGTGAAGTTGAAGGATTAGATGAAACGCATATTGGTGAAGTTGGTAAGTATTTCTCAAAAGGTTTGCTTATGGGAGCGCGTGGTAACTCTGGCGTCATTTTATCTCAGTTATTTAGAGGATTTTCTAAAGCGATTGTGGATGAAGCGACACTGGATGCACGCACGTTTGCATCAGCGCTAGACAAAGGTGTTAAAACAGCTTATAAGGCGGTAATGAAACCTGTTGAAGGTACGATTTTGACGGTTGCTAAAGATTCAGCGAATATTGCCTTAGAATCGACAGAGTCTGATGACGTTGTCGAGTTGATGACTGCGGTCATCAAAGAGGCGAAGGCATCTTTAAAGCGTACGCCTGACTTACTTCCAGTATTAAAGGAAGTCGGTGTTGTCGATTCTGGTGGCCAAGGTTTAGTCTATGTGTATGAAGGATTTTTAGCAGCACTTAAGGGTCAGACAATCGCCAAAAAGGTGAGCGACGCTGAAGAGAACACGGATGATTTTGTAGATGATCATCATGAGTTTGACGACTTCATGACAGAAGATGAAATTGAATTTGGTTACTGCACAGAGTTTATGGTGCGTTTCCAAGAAGATAAAAGAATATTTGATGAGGATACTTTCCGTAACGAGATGAGCGATTTTGGTGACTCATTACTCGTTATTTCTGATGAAGAAATCGTTAAGGTTCACGTCCATACTGAAACGCCTGGTGAGGCATTTACTTACGGTGCAACGTACGGTGAGTTGTTAAAGGTTAAAGTGGAAAATATGCGTGAGCAATTTAGAGAGATTCAAAAGAAAAAAGAAAGTAAAAAGCAGGAAAAGAAATCGTACGACACGGCGGTCATCACAGTGTCGGCGGGTGACGGTATTAAGAAGATCTTTGAAAGCATGGGTGCGACGCATGTAATCAGTGGTGGACAGACGATGAATCCTTCGACACAAGATATCGTTGATGTCGTTAAAAATGACGATGTGAAAAATATCATTGTGTTGCCGAACAATAAAAATATTATTATGGCGGCTGAACAAGCAAAGTACATGGTAGATGTTGAACTAAAAGTAATTCCAACAAAATCAATTCCGCACGGATTAGCTGCACTCGTTGCATTTAGTCCAGACGTAGAAATTGATGAAAATGTGGAAAGCATGATGGCAGCACTTGAACATTTAAAAACGGGTCAAGTGACACATGCGGTTAGAGATACAACGATTGACGGTGTGTCTATTAAAAAAGACCAACATATGGGTATTGCTGATGGTAAAATCATAGCAAGTAAAGACAGTAGAGAAGATACTTTAACTGAACTGATTTTATCGATGCTTGATGAAGATTCAGAAATCATCACGGTGTTAATCGGTGAAGACGGTAGTGAAGTAGAGTTAGAACGTGTGATTGAACGCATTGAAGAAGAGAATGACGAAGTCGAATTCGAGGTTCATGCGGGTGACCAACCGGTTTACAGCTACCTCCTTTCAGTTGAATAATGTTGAATAAATCAGAAAATTATATTACCTTTAAACCACATGATACATAAATCTTGTGGTTTTTTTTGAGGAGTGAAGATATGAAATTTAAAAGTGTGTTTGACATAATTGGTCCAATCATGGTGGGACCATCTTCCTCACATACTGCCGGAGCAGCTCGAATTGGGCTCGCTGCCAGAAGTTTGTTTGGTGAGACGCCTGATCACGTCGATATTTATCTGTTTGGTTCATTTAAAGATACGTATAAAGGGCACGGCACAGATGTTGCCTTACTCGGTGGTTTACTCGGCTTTGATACCGATGATTCAAGAATCATCAAAGCGAAGGAATACGCAGAAGAAGCGGGTATGCATTATCAGTTTATTGAACTCGAAGAGACGCGATCACATCCGAATACTGCAATTTTATTCTTAAGAAAAGGTGATTCACGCATTAGTGTTGAAGGAATTTCAATCGGTGGTGGTAAGATGGAAATCGTCAGCATTGACGAATATAACATCAACATCAGTGGTAACAATCCAGCGCTATTAGTCTTCCATAAGGATACGTTCGGAACGATCGGACGCATTACGACGATTATCGGCGATGAAGGCATTAACGTGGCACAGATGAATGTATCGAGAAAAGAAAAAGGGAATACAGCGCTCATGACGATTGAAGTTGATGAGGTCGTCAGTGAAGAAACTATAAATAAAATCGAAGGCGTCGATGGTGTACAGCGCGTCTTTCTAATGGATGAAAGCTAGGTGAAAGGTATGTTTAATAGTATAGAAGCGCTCGTAAAACGTGCAGAAGAAGAAAACATTACAATTTCAGAAGTGATGATTCGCCAGGAGATGGAGTATCGAGATCTTCCATACTTGGATATATATAACTCAATGAAAACGAACTTAGATGTCATGATGAACGCGACTAAAGAAGGTCAAGATGGTGTGAAAAGCCCGACTGGTTTAACGGGTGGAGATGCCGTTAAGATGAAAAAATATATTGAATCCGGTCAAGGGTTGAGTGGTGAATTGAATTTACTCGCTATTATGCATGCAGTCAGTACGAACGAAGTCAATGCAGCGATGGGTAAAATTTGTGCAACACCAACTGCTGGTTCTGCTGGGGTCGTCCCAGGTGTATTGTTTGCTGTGAATGAGAAGAAAGATTTAACAGAAGAACAGATGGTCAGATTTTTATTTTCATCTGGTGCATTTGGATTCGTTGTCGCAAACAATGCGTTTATAGCCGGTGCATCAGGTGGATGTCAGGCAGAAGTCGG
>DYYI01000029.1:0-24813 GCA_020741755.1 Aliicoccus persicus
CGATGTACACTAACTGACCGTTACGTTCTGTCAGCGTTGCTGTCTTCACACCGCGTCCGCCACGGCGTGAAACTCGGTATTGTTCTTCTGGCGTAATCTTACCGTATCCTTTATCTGTGATGACTAATATATCTTTATCTTCCGTCAACACATCAAGTCCGACGACTTCATCATCTTCACGTAATCTGATTCCGCGAACACCCGCAGCTGTACGGCCCATGATACGTATGTCATTTTCATCGAATCGCGTTAACAACCCATTATTCGTTCCAAGGATGACATCTTTCGTGCCGTCTGTCAGTCTTACAGCAAGCAGTTCATCGTCTTCTTTAAAGTTAATCGCGATTTTACCATTCTTATTGATGCGTTCGAAATCTTTTAATGCCGTGCGTTTTACGATACCTTTTTTCGTCGCAAAGAATAGTGTTTGATGCTCGATTTTCTTGTCCTTAACAGAGATCATTGTCGATATCTTTTCATCTTTGTCCACTTCAAGCATATTCACGATTGGAATACCTTTTGATTGACGACTCAACTCTGGAATCTCATAACCTTTTAGTCGATAGACACGGCCTTTATTCGTAAAGAACAAGATATAGTCATGCGTCGACATTGAGACAATCTGTGAAACGAAGTCATCTTCAACTGTATTCATACCTTGAACACCACGTCCACCACGGTTTTGTGCACGGTACGTATCGGATGGCAAGCGTTTGATGTAGTTGTTATGCGACAGCGTAACAACGATTGCTTCTTCTGGAATTAAGTCCTCATCTTCGATATCCATGACTGATCCCATGACAATTTCTGTACGGCGTTCGTCACCGTACTTATCACGAATTTCAATCAATTCTTCACGGATGACTTCTAGCAACTTCTCTTCATCCGCTAAAATTGCTTTTAATTCTTCAATGAGCTTCATAAGCTCATTGTACTCTTCTTGAATTTTATCGCGTTCTAATCCTGTTAAACGACGGAGACGCATATCTAAAATTGCTTGTGCTTGGCGTTCTGAAAGGTCGAATTTTTTCATCAAACCGTCTTTCGCCTCTTGGTCATTCGCACTTGCACGAATCAAAGCAATAATCTCATCGATATTATCGAGTGCGATCATTAAACCTTCTAAAATGTGTGCGCGATCTTGTGCACGTTTTAATTCAAATGCTGTACGACGTCGCAAGACAACTTTCTGGTGCTCTAAGTAATGATACAGTGTATCTTTTAACCCAAGCACACGCGGTTGACCGTCGACAAGCGCCAACGTGTTTACACCAAACGATGTTTGTAATGGCGTTAATTTATACAAGTTATTTAAAATGACGTTTGCATTTTTATCGGCACGCAGCTCGATGATGATTTTAACGCCTTCTTTGAGTGACGTTTCATCGCGAAGATCCGTAATACCTTCGATTTTCTTATCGCGTGCGAGCTCATAAATTTTCTCAACGAGCTTCGCCTTGTTCACCTGGTAAGGAATTTCAGTAATTTTAATACGTTCTTTGCCTTTACCCATGTCTTCAATTTCACAACGTGCACGCATTAAGATTGCACCACGACCAGTTTCATACGCTTTTCTAATGCCAGATTTACCAACGATTAAACCGGCAGTTGGGAAGTCTGGACCCTTCACATGCTCCATTAATTCTGCAGTCGTAATATCAGGGTTTTTAGAAAAATCAAGCACTGCATTGATGACTTCTGTTAAGTTATGCGGTGGAATATTTGTTGCCATACCGACCGCAATACCACTCGATCCGTTAACGAGTAAGTTTGGAAAACGGGCAGGTAATACAACAGGTTCGCGTTCATTACCATCATAGTTATCCGTGAAATCAATTGTATCTTTGTTAATATCACGCATTAATTCCATTGAGATTTTACTCATTTTTGCTTCTGTGTAACGCATTGCTGCAGCACCGTCGCCGTCCATTGAACCGAAGTTCCCTTGGCCTTCAACAAGTGGGTAGCGATAGCTAAATGGTTGTGCCATACGCACCATCGCGTCATAGATTGAAAAGTCACCGTGTGGGTGATATTTACCCATGACGTCCCCGACGATACGTGCAGATTTTTTAAATGACTTATCCGATGTCATACCATTGTCGTGCATACCGTACAAAATACGACGGTGAACGGGTTTCATGCCGTCACGAACGTCAGGCAAAGCACGTGATACGATAACACTCATCGCATAGTCTAAAAACGATGTTCGCATTTCCTTGGAAATGTTTATCTGTGGATGATTTTCTATATTGTCACTCACTTTAATTACCCTCCTGTTCTAAACGTCTAAGTTTTGTACGTATTTCGCATTTTCTTCGATAAAATTCTTACGTGGCTCAACGACGTCACCCATCAACATTTCAAACGTTTGGTCCGCTTCGACTGCATCGATTAACGATACTTGTAAGAGCGTACGATTTTCAGGATCCATCGTTGTCTCCCAAAGCTGATGGTCGTTCATCTCACCTAAACCTTTATAGCGAGCAAGATCGAACTTCTGATTCATGTTTAATTCAGTACGCTTCAAGTTTTCAAGTGCTTCATCATTGTACAGATAGTATTCTTTTTTACCTTGGACGACTTTGTATAAAGGTGGCTGCGCAACATATACGTAGCCAGCTTCAAGCAACGGCTTCATAAAGCGGTAGAAGAATGTCAATAGCAGTGTACGAATGTGCGCACCGTCAACATCCGCATCCGTCATAATGATAATTTTATGATAGCGTGCTTTTTCTAAGTTAAACTCTTCACCGATACCCGTACCAAGTGCTGTGATCATCGAGCGAATTTCATTATTCGATAGAATTTTATCGAGTCGTGATTTTTCAACGTTTAAGATTTTACCACGCAGCGGCAAGATCGCCTGGCGTGTTGAATCTCGACCGGATTTCGCTGAACCGCCGGCTGAGTCACCCTCAACGATGAACAGTTCACTTTCTTCGGGATTTTTACTTGAACAATCCGCAAGTTTCCCAGGTAAATTCGAAATTTCTAGACCTGATTTACGACGTGTCACTTCACGCGCTTTTTTCGCAGCAAGTCGTGCGCGTTGTGCTGTAATCCCTTTTTCAACGATGATGCGTGCCACGCTCGGATTTTCGAGTAAGAAACGCTCAAAGTGTTCAGTGAATAGGTGATCCGTGATCAAACGAACTTCTGTATTACCAAGTTTCGATTTTGTCTGACCTTCAAATTGTGGATTCGTATGTTTTATCGATAAAACAACCGTAATCCCTTCACGTACGTCCTCACCAATTAGACGATCTTCAGTCGATTTAATGATTTTGCTGGAAATCGCATAGTTGTTAATACATTTCGTCAATGCACGCTTGAATCCATCTTCATGCGTACCACCTTCGATCGTATTGATGTTGTTTGCATAAGATAACACCGTCTCGTTGTAGCCTCGGTTATATTGCAGTGCGATTTCAACTTCGATTTCATCGCGTTCATCATGCATGTAAATGACTTCTTCGTGAAGCACATCTTTGTTTTCATTGATTTGCTCAACGTATGACTTAATACCACCTTCGAAGTAGTAACTAAATTCAACGTTTTCTTCTCCGCGTTCATCTATAAGATTAAGCTCTAACGCTTTGTTCAAAAACGCCATCTCTTTAATGCGCTTTTGTAAAATTTCAGTTTCATATTCCGTCGTGTCTGTAAAAATTTGACCGTCGGCTTTAAAACGAATTGTCGTTCCATTTTTATCAGTGTCACCGATGACTTTTAAATCAAATTCGGGAATACCACGTGAATATGCCTGATGATAAATTTTGCCATCTTTATGCACGTAGACTTCGAGATGCTCACTCAGTGCGTTAACGACAGATGAACCAACACCGTGCAAACCACCTGATACTTTGTAACCACCACCGCCGAACTTACCACCGGCATGCAGCACGGTTAAAATAACTTCGACTGCTGGACGTCCCATTTTTTCGTGGTTATCAACCGGGATACCACGACCATTGTCCGTCACTTTAATCCAGTTATCTTTTTCAATTGTAATGTCGATGCGATTTGCATGACCAGCAAGTGCTTCATCAACACTGTTATCGACAATTTCCCATACCAAGTGGTGGAGTCCACGAGAGCCTGTCGAACCGATATACATCCCCGGACGTTTACGAACGGCTTCAAGACCTTCTAATACTTGTATCTGTTCAGCACCATATTGTATTTCTTGATTTTGATTCATATTTATCACCTTTCATCATTCACTGTTCCATCGATTATCGTGAAGGTTTCCATATCTTCTAATATGTCATGCGATATATCACTGATGGACGGTGTTGTTACGAACGTTTGAACTCGATTTTTTATGGTTGATAAAAGCATCGTCTGACGCGATTCATCAAGTTCACTTAATACATCATCTAAAAGTAGTATCGGGTATTCACCCGTCTCCTGATAGATGAGCTCAATCTCTGCGAGTTTCACAGAAAGTGCCGTCGTTCTCTGTTGACCCTGTGATCCATAAGTCCCAACATTTTTTCCATTAATGTAAAATGTCACATCATCGCGATGTGGACCGACGAGCGTTTGCATCCGTTCGATTTCCTTATCGATGTTCTGATCAAAAACTGATTTAATCGTTGTTTTTAAATCTTCATTGTCATCGATTTTTATATTTGCGTTATAAGCAATTGAAAGCTTCTCTTTTTGATTTGAAATATCACGGTGAATCTCAGCTGCAAATGTTTCAATCATTTGGATAAAAGACAATCGTTTCGCCATTATTACACTTGCAAACTCGCTGAGTTGACTGTTCAATACATCAATCATTACGGGGTCCACTTGACGTTCTTTAAGATAATGATTCTTTTGTATGAGCAGCTTCTGATATTGACTGAGTGCGTTCAAATACACTTTTGAAATTTGTCCGCATTCAACATTTAAAAACTTTCGTCTCACCTGTGGAGATCCCTTTACAATGCTTAAATCTTCTGGTGCAAATAATACGACGTTTAAATGCCCAATAAATTCACTGAGCTTTGCCACCTCAAGGTGGTTTACTTTCGCGCGTTTTCCTTGTTTCGAAATACTGATCGATAAAGGGAACGATTGATTTGATGTACGAACGATACCATTGATGTAGCTTTCATCCGTATCAAACATCATCAATTCGCGATCCTTCGATGTACGATGGCTCTTTGCTAGTGCCAATACATAAATTGCTTCAAGCAGGTTCGTCTTACCTTGTGCATTATTGCCAAGAAAGATATTTAACTTTGGATGAAAATGAATGTTTAACGACTCATAATTTCTAAATTGATGCACATTCAGTGATTCTAAGATCATGCATCGTACTCAATTTTGTATAAACCATGTTCTCCGAGGTCTAATACATCTCCATGGAAGAGTTTTTTACCCCGACGATTTTCTGGTTCATTATTTAATAGAACAGGCATTTCTCTTAAGAAAATTTTTGCCTCACCACCACTACCGATAATTCCTTCATGCTTTAGAAATTGTCCGAGTGTAATTTGACTATTAAAACGAATCGTTTTCATACTCATTTTCTTACCTCCTTAAAAACTTACTCCCTTATTATACTACAAAATGGGCTTAAATTCACGAGAAAGCGAAATATACTGCTTATTTTGAACAGCTAGACAAAAAAAGGTGAATCCACATGAAAACAAAAAAGCGACTGAGAACGCTAAATTTTAAATAATTTAGGCTCAATCGCTTTTTATGGATTAAATGATTGATTTAATATGTGCGAATCGGAACGATTAACTGTGTAATTTCATCTGATTCAATCGGTGTGATGATGAACGGACGAATTTCGCCAGAGAATTGAACGGATACTTCATCATCTTGAATAGATCTGAGTGCATCTAGCATATATTTTGCATGGAATGCAATTTTGAAATCGTCACCCTCTAAGTTATTTACATTAACATCTTCATCTGCAAAACCAATCTCTGCAGATTGTGATGATACGCGCACCTGTCCATCTTGAACAATTAATTTAACTGCCTGGTTAGAGCGAGATTCTCTTGCAAGTAAAGAAACACGATCAATCGCATGATAAAATTCCTGTTTTGATACTGTAAACGATGTTTCAAAATTCGTTGGAATGAAACGTGAAGTATCTGGATATTTACCTTCGATCAAGCGAGAGATCAAGCGGATATTACGATACGTAAATAACACTTGGTTTTGTGAAAAATAAACTTCTACTGTCTCATCACTGTCGACAATAATTTTATTTAACTCCTGCAATGATTTCCCAGGAATAACTGCTGTTAATTCACCGAGTGAATAACTGCTATCTTCTAATTTACGGAAAGATAATCTGTGAGAATCTGTTGCAGTAAAGTTTAATCCATCTTCATGAGATTCTAAATGCACACCTGTAAGCACAGGACGTGTTTCTGAAGTCGATACTGCAAAAACAGTATGATTGATAATATTTTTTAATATCGATGCAGGAAAAGTTACGGCATTTTCATTATTTACATCTGGGAGTAAAGGATATTGATTGGCATCATATGTTTGTAAATCATATTTAGATTTTCCTGATGAGATCGTCGTTGTATTGCCACTTGTACTTTCAATGTGAACGAAATCTCCATCTAATTTTTTAATAATCTCTACGAAGAATCTACCGAGAATAACAACTGCACCTGTCTGGTGAATTTCTAAAATTTCTTCATTATCAATTTCTGTTGGTATTGTAATCTCAATAGAAATTTCAGAATTGCTACTGACAAGAATTAATTCATCTTCTGTTACTTCGAGTTTGATACCATGCAAAATCGGTGTTGTTGTTGTCGATGAGATTGCTTTTAAAGAATGATTTAACTGGTCGATAAAATACTGTCGATTGATGCTAATTTTCATCATTTCTTCTCCTTATATATATAAATTAATAAATAAAAAATCGTAGTAATAGTATTAGGGCCTGTGTAACCTGTGGATAACAGCATTAACG
This sequence comes from Aliicoccus persicus, assembly GCA_020741755.1. Lineage (GTDB taxonomy): Bacteria > Bacillota > Bacilli > Staphylococcales > Salinicoccaceae > Aliicoccus > Aliicoccus persicus_A. The sequence goes on from DYYI01000029.1 coordinate 6,950, forward strand.
CTTGGTTACAGTTGATGCTTAGGCTGTGTATATCTTGTTAATAACAGTGTACCATTTATCCACATTATTCACAGTATCATTATAGCTATTCGATGTTCAATTTTTTCTCGATTGCTTTAATATCTTCAGCGAATGCTGCATCATTTTCAATCAAGTCACTGATCTTTGCTGACGCATGCAGCACTGTTGAATGATCGCGACCACCGAATTCCTCTCCAATTTTAGGGAGCGATTTATCCGTATGATAACGCGTTAAATACATCGCAATCTGACGTGGAAATGCAATGGATTTTGTGCGTTTTTTTGAATTGAAGTCTTCCATGCGGATGCCATACTGATCCGCGACAACTTTCTTAATATCATTGACAGTAATCGCTGTCTTCTTCTCTTGATTCACCAAATCTTTTAACACGTTTGATACCATGTCAGGCGTCAATACTTCATTGTTTAGTTTCGAGTATGCTGCAACGCGTGTCAGTGCACCTTCCAGTTCACGAATATTGGTCTGGATATGGTTGGCGATATAAATCATCGTGTCGTTTGGAATATCGACATTTTCAGTCTCACATTTTTTCTTTAATATCGCGAGGCGTGTTTCCAAATCCGGTGGTGTAATATCTGTGATTAATCCCCAGTTAAAGCGACTTTCCAAACGGTCTTGTAACCCTTCGATTTGCTTTGGCGTACGGTCGCTAGAAATAACAATCTGCTTATTATTTTGGTGCAGTTCATTGAATGTGTTGAAAAATTCTTCTTGTGTTTGCTCTTTATTTGTTAGGAACTGAATATCATCGATGAGCAATACATCGACATTGCGATATTTCTCTCTAAATTCTTCTGGCTTATTATCACGAATTGAACTGATGAAGTCATTCGTAAATTTTTCACTCGTAATGTAGACAACTTTTGCATTCGGTCGCTTTTCAAGCACATAGTTTCCAATCGAGTGCATCAGATGGGTCTTTCCAAGACCAACCCCACCATAGATAAAGAGCGGGTTATACGCTTTTCCAGGCTGTTCAGCGACAGCGAGTGAAGCCGCATGCGAAAATCTGTTGCCACTGCCGATGACGAACGATTCGAAATTATTCTCATCATTTAAGTTACTTGTGTTGATAAAGCGATCGATATCTTCGAGTTCCTCTTTACGCGCTTGATCGGCTTGTTTGACAGCATCGTTTACATCACCATTATTTCCGACGAACTGAATCGATGGTCGCTCGCCAAATGTTGAGTAAAATGCATCTTCTACAACATCAGAATAGTTATCTTCCAACCATTTACGTTTGAATTCATATTCTGCTTTGATGATCGCTTTATCTTTATTAAAATCGAGTAGTGAACTGCCTTCAAACCACATAAATGAAGCGCTGCCGACTTCTTGTTCAATTGATTTTAATACTTGTTCCCAAATTTGTTCTATACCTTCCATATGAAAGTATCCTCACTTCCCACAGGTCATATTTATGTTATGCACATGTCTTAATAACATTTATTTTATTATCCACATGCTGTGAATTTAATCGTGGATATTTTATGATTATAAACGGGTGATTGTGGATAAGAAATTGAAACAAAATCCGATTATCACGTGTTTTGCAAATATCATATGTAATTATTATAGTTATCCACAGTTTCTTAGTCAACAGTTGTGAATATGTGAATAACTTCATAAAAAACTGTGAATTTCTTATAAATTTCTAAAAAGTTATCCACATTTTATCACGAATAACTACTTATCCACAATAAAACTTATAATCTCTAAAATTTTAGTTGAAAAGTGTTTATCATTTTGGTAGACTTTAATAGTTACAATTTTAGATGATGCCAATCGGGCAAATAATAATGGAGGTGGAATCATGGTAAAACGCACATATCAACCAAATAAACGTAAACATTCTAAAGTGCACGGCTTCCGTAAAAGAATGAGCACAAAAAATGGCCGTCACGTATTAGCACGCCGCAGAAGAAGAGGCAGAAAAGTATTATCAGCATAGTACATGAAGATCATCTAATCACAGATGGTCTTTTTTTGTGCGCTCTTATTTTCAATAAACATCAGAGTTTTGTATAATATAGACTATCATAATAAAGGTGAGTAAGAACCTACATGAAAAAGAAGTATCGTATTAAAAGAGACTATGATTTTACAATGGTGTTCAAACGTGGAAAATCTTTTGCCAATCGTCAATTCGTCGTATATTTCAAAGATAACCCGGATACAGGACATTTGAGACTCGGTATCAGTGTATCGAAAAAACTTGGAAATGCAGTAAAGCGTAACAAGATAAAACGCCGCATTCGCGCTTTTTTCCAAAAGTATCAGGACGACCTTAAACCACGTGAGTATATTGTGATCGCCAGACATCCTGTCAGCGATATGGACTACCATGAAATTGAAAAGTCTTTAATCCATGTATTAAAAATTGCAAAGTGTATGAATAACAGGAGGTAGTTCAAATGTATAAAGTGTTTGTGGGCAGTTCTGTTGATGAAGCGATTAACAATGGTTTATCATCGTTAAATGTGACTGAAGATGATGTCAAAATCGATGTGCTTGAAAGTGGAAGTAGTGGATTTTTAGGATTCGGTAAAAAAGATGCGGAAGTACAACTGACAGTTATTAATCCAGAGTTGAAAGCGTATGGTTCAATCGATGCATTGCTAAATAGTGACCATGTGAAGAAAGCTGATCAAGAACCAGCATCTAAAGTACCGGTTAAAGAAGAGACAGAACCAGAGGAAAGTGTTCACACATCAACCGATAAACATATCGAAGATGAAGTATCACCGGTTGAAGCAGAAACTTTGGCACATGAAGAAGCAAAAGTGATGCATGAAGAAACAAAAGAAGAAACAAAAACTGAAGATGCAGTCGATCACGTTCAAGAAGCAGATGAAGCGTATCAAGCTGAAGAAGTTGTTAGCGAAAGCGATGCAGGTGACGACATCATGCACGCAGCGAAATTAACTGAGCAATATATTTCTAATGTTGTTGCTAAGATGGATATTCCGAACACGACGGAAATTTCGATTGATCGCAACGAAGTAACGATTACGTTTGAAGCTGAAAAGAGTGCAAAAATTATCGGTAAGCGCGGTTCAACATTGAATGCGTTACAAGAGCTTGCACATACGTACTTTAATGGACATTACAAACATTTCGGTCTCGTCTTTTTAGATGTTGAGAATTATCGTGCGAAGCGCAAGGAAATTTTAGAAAACTTAGCAATCAATATGTCGAAAAAAGCGATTCGTACGAATCAACCTGTGAAGTTAGAGCCGATGCCATCATTCGAAAGAAAGATTATGCATAACGTTTTAACAGACATTCACAACATCGAGACATATTCTGAAGGTCAAGACCCAAACCGTTATATCGTCATTACGAAAAGTTAATTCAATTATTATAAACAAGAAAGGGGGTGCGCACATGCAGCTCGAGACAATTACGAGTATTTCAACACCAAATGGTGAAGGTGCTATCGGTATCGTTCGATTATCTGGCATCGATGCGTTGGCAATTGCAGATTTGTTATATCGTGGAAAAAAGCAGTTAGGTGAAGTCGATTCTCACACGATAAACTACGGACACATCGTTGATCCTACGACTGATGAAGTGATTGAAGAAGTTATGGTTGCAGTGATGCGTGCTCCGAGAACATATACGCGCGAAGATATCGTTGAGATTAACTGTCACGGCGGTATTCACACGATTAATCGCGTGCTGCAGCTGACATTAAATCACGGTGCACGGCTTGCAGAACCTGGTGAATTTACGAAGCGTGCATTTTTAAATGGTCGTATCGATTTGTCACAAGCAGAAAGTGTCATGGACTTTATCCGTGCGAAGACGACGCAAGCATCAAAAGTTGCTGCGGGTCAGATGCAAGGCCGTTTAAAATCTTACATTGAAGATTTAAGACAACGTATTTTAAATATATTGGCGCAAGTCGAGGTTAATATCGATTATCCGGAATACGACGATGTGGAAGAAGCGACGACGGCATTTTTGTTGGATGAGGCAAAAAAAGTACTTGTAGATATTGAGCACTTGTTAAAAGATGCATCTCAAGGCCGTATTTTACGCGAAGGGTTACCGACTGCAATCGTTGGGAAACCAAACGTTGGTAAAAGTTCACTACTCAACTATTTAGTCCAGGATAATAAAGCGATTGTGACAGAAATTGCAGGAACGACGCGAGATATTTTAGAAGAATACGTCAATGTCGGTGGGATCCCGTTGAAACTCATCGATACGGCAGGAATTCGCGATACGGATGATATCGTTGAGAAAATAGGTGTAGAGAGAAGTCGCGCAGCAATTGGTAGCGCGGCATTAATTCTTTATGTCATGAATTATAACGACACGTTATCAACGGATGATATTGAAATTTTAGAATCATTAGAGCGCGATGAGCGACAGGTCATCATCGTGTTGAACAAGACGGATTTAGAGCAAAACATGGATCTTGAAGCGCTGCAGTCTTACGGTATGCCAATCGTTGAAACGAGTATTTTGCATGAAGCAGGCCTAAAGCAGTTAGAAGATGAAATTGCACAATTATTCTTTAGCGGTACTGTGGAAAATGCAGATTCAACATATGTGTCGAACAATCGCCACATTCATTTACTCGAACAAAGTCGCAGTGCAATTGGGGATGCTATCGGAAGTGCAGAGATGGATGTACCCATTGACATTGTGCAAATCGATTTAGTGAAAACTTGGGAATTACTTGGTGAAGTGATTGGTGAAGATGTCAGTGAACAGCTGATCGACCAACTCTTTAGCCAGTTCTGCCTCGGTAAGTAAAGAAGGAGGAAACAATGGAAAATTACAGTCAATATGATGTCATCGTCATCGGTGCTGGACATGCGGGTGTTGAAGCAGGACTTGCTGCAAGCCGCAAAGGCATGAAGACGTTGATGTTGACGATTAACTTAGACAATATCGCCTTTATGCCATGTAACCCTTCTGTAGGTGGACCGGCAAAAGGTATCGTCGTACGCGAAGTCGATGCACTCGGCGGAGAAATGGCAAAAGTCACAGATAAAACACACATCCAAATGCGCATGCTTAATACAGGTAAAGGTCCAGCTGTACGTGCACTCCGTGCACAAAGTGATAAGGTGCTTTATCAGCAAGAGATGAAGCGTGTGTTAGAAAACCAAGAAAACTTAGATATTTTACAAGGTATGGTGGATGAAATTCTCATCGAAGATGATGTCGTGAAAGGCGTGCGCACAAATATCGGTTCTGTGTATCACAGCAGCACGGTGATCATTACGACAGGCACATTTTTACGCGGTGAAATTATTTTAGGTGACTTGAAATACTCAAGTGGGCCGAATCACCAGATGCCTTCGGTAACTTTAGCTGATCAGTTAAAAGATTTAGGATTTGACATCGTGCGTTTTAAAACGGGTACGCCACCGCGAGTCAATGCAGATTCAGTCGATTATAGTAAAACTGAAATTCAGCCGGGTGATGATGTGCCGCGTGCATTTAGTTTTGAAACGACAGAATTCATCACGGATCAGCTGCCATGCTGGCTAACGTATACAGGTGAATCGACGCACCAAATCATCAATGACAATTTACATCTATCTGCGATGTATTCAGGCAATATCGTCGGCACTGGTCCGCGTTACTGCCCATCAATTGAAGATAAAATCGTCCGTTTCAACGATAAACCACGTCACCAAATCTTCTTAGAACCCGAAGGTCGTGAAACGAAAGAAGTGTATGTACAAGGGCTTTCGACAAGCATGCCAGAGGACGTTCAACGCCAGATGCTCGCATCGATTCCAGGACTAGAGAACGCACGCATGATGCGCGCCGGCTATGCGATTGAGTACGATGCACTCGTACCGACGCAACTGTGGCCAACGCTTGAAACGAAGAAGATCGATGGATTATTTACTGCAGGTCAAATCAACGGTACGAGCGGTTATGAAGAAGCGGCAGGACAGGGAATCATTGCTGGAATTAACGCAGCAGCAAAAATTTTAGGTGAAGAACCGCTAATTTTAAGTCGTACAGATGCTTATATTGGCGTGTTGATCGATGACCTCGTGACAAAAGGAACGAACGAGCCGTATCGTTTGCTCACGTCACGTGCCGAACACCGTCTGTTACTGCGTCATGACAATGCAGACATGCGTCTGACAGAAATCGGTCGCAAATACGGTTTAATTTCTGACGCACGCTACGATATGTTCTTGACGAAAAAAGAACAGATTGAAGCTGAGATGGCGAGACTTGGTGAAATTCGTATTAAACCAAATGCACATACGCAAAGCGTTATCCGTTCTCGTGGTGGTACAGAGTTAAAAGATGGCATTATGTCACTCGATTTACTGCGCCGTCCTGAGATGGATTACAAATCAATTATGGAAATCTTAGAAGAAGATATTCAAGTGAGCACTGAAGTGTATGAGCAGATTGAAATTCAAACAAAATACGAAGGCTACATCGAGAAATCATTGCGCCAAGTCGATAAGATGAAGCGCATGGAAGATAAAAAGATTCCACATAACATTGATTACGATGCGATCCATTCGTTAGCAACAGAAGCACGTGACAAATTAAAAACAGTGAAACCATTAGATTTAGCACAAGCATCACGCATATCAGGGGTGAACCCAGCAGATATTTCAATCTTACTCATCTACATTGAGCAAGGGAATGTGAAGCGGGTGGAAGCATGAACGAACAAGACTTCCTCAGTGCGTTAAGAGCGCAAGGGTTCGAACTAACTGAACATCAACAGTGGCAATTCAAAAAATATTTTGAAATGCTCGTTGAATGGAATGAGAAGATTAATTTAACGGCGGTGACAGATCATGACGAAGTGTATTTAAAACACTTCTATGATTCTCTCACGCCGCTCTTCTATGTCGATATCGAAGAAGGCGGTCGATTGTGTGACGTCGGTTCTGGCGCAGGGTTCCCATCGATTCCGATGAAAATCTTACGCCCAGATTTGACGATTACAATCGTCGATTCTTTGAATAAGCGACTCGTCTTTTTAAACGAACTGACTGCAGAGCTCGGCATGGACAAGATTCATCTCGTGCATGACCGTGCAGAAACATTCGGTCAACACCAAGGACGACACATGTTTGACTATGTGACCGCACGCGCGGTCGCAAACATGCAAGTGCTGCTTGAGCTGTGTTTACCACTGATAAAGACCGGCGGGAAGTTTATCGTGTTGAAAGGTAAAAAAGGGATCGAAGAGCTTGAAGCATCAACGTTCGCTTTAGATTTACTTGGTGGGACTGTTGAAGCGACACATGATTTCCAGTTACCAAATGACGATTCCGAGCGCTTTATCTTTGAAATTAAAAAGAAACACAAGACGCCGAAGAAATATCCAAGAAAGCCAGGAACACCGAACAAATCACCACTCCAATGAGGTGGAATACATGAGTAAGCCATTTTCGCGATTATTCGAATTAATAGAGAAAAAAACAACTGAGCCAAATAAAGACGAACTCGTACGCGTGCGCGTGGATCACATCGTTCCGAATAAGTACCAGCCACGCACACAATTTAGCGAAGCACGCATCGAAGAACTCGCGACATCGATTTCACAACATGGCTTGTTGCAGCCGATTACAGTACGACCAATCCAAGAAGGATTCTATGAAATCATCGCAGGTGAACGCCGCTTTAGAGCGTTGCATAAGTTAGGATTTATTGAAACAGAAGTCATCGTCAGATATATGTCAGATGATGAAACAGCAGCAATTGCGTTAATTGAAAATATTCAACGCGAGGATTTGTCGCCGATTGAAGAAGCAATTGCTTACGAAAAACTGTTGGCAATTCAAGGCATTACACAAAAGGATCTAGCAGAAAGTATCGGTAAATCACCGAGCTTTATTGCGAATAAACTACGTTTGTTGAAGTTGTCTGATGATGTGAAAGAAGCGTTGATGAACTTCGAAATTTCTGAGCGTCATGCACGTGCGCTACTGCCAATGAGTGATGATTCACAAAAAACAATCGTCAGACGAGTGAAAAAAGAAAAGTTGAATGTGCGTGAAACTGAAGAATTGGTGAAAAAGCATAAAGAGATGCCGGGTACTTTAGATTTTTCTGATGATGTCGTCTTTATGATGAACGATTTGAATCATGAAATCGAACAGTTAAAACATAAAGGATTAGATGTTGAAAGTCAGACGAAAGAGACGGATGATTTGATTGAAGTCATCGTGCGTGTAAAGAAAAATTAGTGAATAGATAAACGGCTTAAGAATCTTTAGATGAAGATTTTTAAGTCGTTTTTATTGTGGTGTATAATGTGAATGAAAGTGATGGACGTTATTTAAATAAGGGAGTTTTAATTATGAACAAAAAAGACATTGCAGAAGATTTTTTAGTCAGCACAGCTAAGGGAGATGTACGTCGCGTTTACGAATCATACGTTGCGGATGATTTTTTTCATCATAATCCATGGTTCAGAGGTGATAGAGAAACGATTATGTTGGCGATGGAAGACGCTGCAAAAGAACAGCCCGACGTTATTTTTGAAGTAAAGCTCGCTTTAGAAGATGGCGACTACGTTTCAACGCATTCACACTTTAGATTGAATGAGGATCACATCGGTATGGCGTCTACACACATCTTCCGTTTCCGTGACGACAAAATTGTGGAAATGTGGGACTATGGCCAAGAGATTCCAGAGAATATGGTAAATGAGAACGGAATGTTTTAAAGATTTTGGATTCTGTTTGGGTTTAAATGGATTTGACGGACTATGAAATGCGCTCACGGGCTTGCAGATGGATATGACGGACTATGAAATGCGCTCACGGTCTTGCAGATGGATATGACGGACTATGAAATGCGCTCACGGTCTTGCAGATGGATTTGGCGGACAATGAAATGCGCTCACGGTCTTGCAGATGGATTTGGCGGACAATGAGAGTTGCTCACGGACTTGCAAACGGATTTGACGGACAATGAAAGTAGCTCACGGGCTCGCAAACGGATTTGACGGCCAATGAGAGTTGCTCATAGTCGCGTAAACAAATTTGCACGCCAATGAAAGTTGCTCATAGTCGCGCAAAAATCACATAGCCGGAAATCCATTATTATATACACGAAATATGATATAATCGGTGTCATCAAAGGAGGCGGATGTTCATGGATCAAGAAGTATTTGATGACAATAAAATCGAACATATCCCGATTAATGAAATCCGTCCAAACCCGTATCAACCACGTAAGCATTTTAACGAACATGCACTCGAAGATCTTGCACAGTCCATTGTGCAGCATGGTGTCATGCAGCCAATCGTTGTTAGAAAATCAATTAAAGGTTATACACTTGTCGCAGGTGAACGTCGTTTAAAAGCCAGTCGCATGGCAAAGAAAACGACGATACCTGCTATTATTAAGCAGATAACTGATGAAGAGATGATGGTTTTATCGATTATTGAGAACTTACAACGTGAGAATTTGACAGCCATAGAAGAAGCGGAGAGCTATCAGCAACTGATGACACATCTCGAGTTAACTCAAGTAGAAGTTGCAGAAAAACTCGGAAAAAGCAGGCCTTATATCGCCAACATGTTACGATTGCTCGCATTGCCGTCACGCATTCAAAAGTTAATCACATCAGGAAAACTCTCTAGTGCGCATGGCCGCACATTGTTGCCGCTTAAAGAAGAAGATGTGATGATGACGGTTGCCCAGAAAAGTATGCGTGAAAATTGGAGTGTGCGTACGCTTGAAAAATACGTCAATGATTTTGTCTTTCGAGCACCGAGGAAAGAGTCGGTGACACAAAAGCCAAAATTGATACGACAGTATGAAGAGCAGTTAAAAGATTTATATGGTGCAACGGTGGACATTGCAGTTGTCAAAAAGACCGGTCGTATCACATTTGAATTTACGAGCGAAGAAGAGTTTAAACGATTGATAGATGAATTGAGTAATAAGGAGTGACACAATGCTTGGAAATACTGTTAACTTAGATAATCTAGAAGAACCACTGGATCTCTCTTTTGTAGAAGAGGTCATCGCGACGATTACGAATCCAGAGATGTGGGTGTCGCTTGCATCTCGACTCGTCTATTCATTAGTACTCGTCATCATCGGATACATAATTATCAAAGTGCTGACGATGATTATAGAAAAATCAATCAAATTAAGAACAAAATCACGCTTACAAGGTAATGTTAAGCGACAGGATACACTGGTGTCTGTGCTTAGAAATGTCATCGTTGTATTCATTTGGTTTGTCGTCATCATGATGATTTTTGAAGCATTCGACTTGCCAGTGAGAACACTGCTTGCCGGGGCTGGGGTCATCGGTCTTGCCATCGGTTTTGGTGCGCAGACACTTGTGAAAGATATCATCACCGGGTTTTTTATCCTGTTAGAGAATCAGTTTGATCAAGGTGATTTCATAACGGTAAATACATCCGGAACGACAGTTGCAACGGGTGAGGTCATTTCGATGGGACTGCGTAGCACGAAACTCCGTGGATTCGAAGGTGAGCTATATTTTATACCGAATGGAACAATCAATGAAGTGATAAACTTCTCAAGAGAAAATGCATATAGCTTCTTGGATATTGCGGTGAGTAGTGAAGAAGATGAGAGTCACGTTGAGCAAATCATCAATGATTACTTCAAAGATCACTGGGAAGAAGAAGAGACGTTCATTGCACCTCCGATGGTGCTTGGTTTGAATAGTGTCGAGCATGGGATGTCGCAAATTCGCATCATGCTTGAAGTAGAGCCGATGGCACAATGGGGCGCAACACGTCGTACGCGCGAAGTCATCAAGCGTGTCTTGAGAGAGCACGGCATTGAGATGGCTGTACCGAAGATGGATCTATCACAACTTCCTGCGAATCGGGGGAAGAAATAATGAATAGTGAGTTTGGATTAAATGATATAGTAGAGATGAAAAAACAGCACCCGTGTGGAAATTCGATTTTTAAGATTACACGCGTGGGTGCAGATATTAAGATTAAATGTGAGCAGTGTGAACGCGTCATTATGATGCCACGCCGTGACTTTGTAAAACGGATTAAAAAAATTGTAAAGAAACATAAAGGTGAGGAATAAGATATGTCATTGACAGCAGGAATCGTCGGTTTACCAAACGTTGGTAAATCAACATTATTTAATGCAATAACGAAAGCAGGTGCACTGGCTGCAAACTACCCATTCGCAACAATCGACCCCAACGTTGGAATTGTAGAAGTGCCAGATGAACGCCTACAAAAATTAACGGAGATGGTGACACCAAAGAAAACCGTCCCAACAGGATTCGAATTTACAGATATCGCAGGGATCGTAAAAGGTGCATCTAAAGGAGAAGGACTCGGAAACAAATTCCTCGCACACATCCGTGAAGTAGACGCGATTTGTCAGGTCGTGCGTGCATTTGATGACGACAATATTACACACGTTTCAGGAAAAATAGACCCGATTGATGACATAGAAGTCATCAACATGGAATTGATTTTTGCTGACTTAGAAAGTATCGATCGTCGTTTGCCACGATTAGAAAAAATGGCGAAGCAAAAAGATAAAGACGCTATGGCCGAAGCGGCGTTACTGACGAAAATTAAAGAAGGCCTTGAGAACGACATTCCAGCAAGTGCGATTGATTTTACAGACGATGAGAAAAAAGCTGTGAAAGGTTTACACTTGTTGACGTTCAAGCCGAAATTGTATGTGGCCAACGTCGCTGAGGACGATCTTGCTGATTTGGACAATAATGAATATTTAGCAGCAATCAATGAGTATGCGGCGAAGGATGGCGCAGAAGTCATCGTTATTTCAGCGCGTGTTGAAGAAGAAATTGCGACGCTTGAAGACGATGAAAAAGAGATGTTCCTAGAAGAGCTCGGCTTGGCTGAGAGCGGGCTGGATAAGTTAGTCCGTGCATCATACGACATGCTTGGGTTAGCAACATACTTCACAGCAGGCGAACAAGAAGTCCGCGCGTGGACATTCAAAAAAGGCATGACCGCACCAGAGTGTGCAGGAATTATCCACACGGATTTTCAGAAGGGCTTTATCCGAGCAGAGACAGTTGCATATGAAGACCTGATGAATGCTGGGAATATGGTAAAAGCGCGAGAAGCAGGTAAAGTGCGTTTAGAAGGTAAAGAGTACTTGATGAAAGATGGAGACGTCGTTCATTTTAGGTTTAATGTGTAGATTATTTGTTTTTAGATTTATTTAAAGATATTTTGAAAGTAAACTTTATAAAATTTTTGGAAGTAAACTTTGAAAGACAGAGGAGAAAATAGATGAGTACAGCTTTAAGACTGACGATTACATCGATGATTACATTTATGATACTATTTCTCATCGTCCGCATCGTCTTTTCAGTCGGAATGAGAGACATTCCATTTTTAGAAGCACTAGTTAGCCTGGAAACATGGTTGCCAATCGTCATTTTTGGAGCATTTTACGGTTTGATCATGTTCTTTATCAACAAAAAGAAGTATCCAGAAGGATAATCGGCTGGTTGATTGTCGTGAAGATCAATCTGCGAGTCTGTGAGCGAGTTTCATTGGAACGCAAATCAATCTGCGAGTCAGTAAGCGAGTCTCATTGGAACGCAAATCAATCTGCGAGTCAGTGAGCGAGTTTCATTGGAACGCAAATCAATCTGCGAGTCAGTGAGAAACGCTCATTGACACGATGTACCCTCTACCAAGACTATGGTGGTATCTACTGTTCCTCACGAGGTTGAAATCAGGTGATGAGGAACACTTTAGGTCGTTTACTGTTCCTCACGAGGTGAAATCATGGTGCTGTGGAACACTTTAGATCGTTTACTGTTCCTCACGAGGTTGAAATCAGGTGCTGTGGAACACTTTAGGTCGTTTACTGTTCCTCACGAGGTGAAATCATGGTGCCGTGGAACACTTTAAGTCGTTTAGTGTTCCTCACGAGGTGAAATCATGGTGCTGTGGAACACTTTAAGTGACTTGCCGCACACTTTGCGACTCGAACTGTGCGTCAGCCACGACTTACCACATCTGCCGCACACCTAGCTCTGCCAAACAACCCGATCCACCATAAAACAACCCGATCCACCACATAATCATCAACACACAACGTGCCCATCACACAACGGGGCACCTTTTTTATGCATATTTTTACAAGGGTGCATAATCCTAATGAAAGACACATCTCGTCTCATTAACTATAATGGAACTATCAATTTTGGAGGCAATCACACTTATGACGAATAGGAAGAGGCATATTACGATGCTCGCCAAAGCAACCACGGCAGTGCTAGCAGTGACGACGATTTCTATAATGAACCAAGAAAATATTCAAGCACAAAACCAATCAACTGACGAACCCAACCCAGCTGACGACTATTACCATTATGTGAACCACGAATGGTTGGACTCAACGACGATCCCATCATACACGCCGATCATCGATGATGTGTATGAACTCGGTACGAACATCAACACGATGTTGTACTACGACGTTGTGGACATGGTCAATGGTCAGATTCCTGTTGAATCGCCTGAGATGGAGCAATTCATCGGACTGTTCAACATCGCAAATGATTGGAACAGACGCAATGAGCAAAACAACGACCCGATTCTACCTTACTTTGAAAACATTCAAAACTTACAATCGGTTGAGGATTTAAACGAGGTGCTCCCGGACTGGTATATCGAGGGTTACCATACACCATTTAGATTCAGCGTCTACGAAGACATGCTCGACTCGACGGAATACACGGTTTACCTTGATACGTTCTATTTATTTTTACCGGATAAAAATCTATACGGCACGGATGAAGGGGACGTGATGTTAGAAGTTTTCCGAGACACGCGTACGGAATTACTTGAGCGTTACGGTTTCGAAGAAGCTGAAGCGGCTGAGCTTGTTGATCTCGCAATCGAGATGGATGAGATTATGGCACCGTACATGAAGTCGGCCGAAGAGATGAGTGACACTATCGGGATGTACAATCCTTATGACTATGAGGAATGGACAGAAATGTCAGAGATTATAGATTTCGATCAAGCGTTCACCACTCTATCGGATGGGCAGGAAATTGATGAGATTATCGTCACGACACCTGAGTATTTCGAGAACTTCGACGAGATGTTCAACGATGACAACTTAGAGCAGCTGAAAGCGAAGATGCTCGTTGAACTTGCGATTTCGAGTGCAGAATATTTAACACAAGAGCATATTGAACTTGAAGTGATGTTTGAAGATGCGATGTATGGTGTTGAATCGACGCAGTACATCGATGGTTGGTATGCATTTACATTTACACGAAATATCTTTGGCGGTGCGATTGGAAAGTATTACGGGGAAACTTATTTCTCTGAAGAAGATCGTGATCAAGTAACGGAAATCGCTGAAAATATTATCGATGTGTATATAGACCGCCTCAACAACAATTCATGGCTATCTGATGAAACGATTGAACAAGCGATAACTAAGCTTGAGGCGATGGAACTCTATATTGGTTACCCAGATTCCATGCCGGATTACTACGATTTTGTCACTGTAAATCCGGACCATAACTTAATTGAGTTTATTGTCCAGTTCAATGAGGAGTACACGGCAGATATGTTTTCTAAACTGGGTACGCCAGTTGACCGTAAAGACGCTTGGGATACGATCACAGCAGATATGGTCAACGCATTTTATAGCGACGATACGAACGGCATCTTCTTCCCAGCAGCGATTCTTCAACCGCCATTTTACTCGGATGAAATGCCGGTGAGTGCGCAGTACGGCGGTATAGGTGCTGTTATTGGACATGAAATTTCACACGCATTTGACACGCGTGGGGCTCAGTTTGATCAATACGGTAGTTTATCGAATTGGTGGACAGATGAAGATTATGAAGCATTCGCTGCACATTCAGAAGATATGGTTGAACTATTTGAAGGTGAGTCTTACGGTGTTGTGACAGTGAACCCGACGATGACTTTAAACGAAAATATAGCAGACCAAGCCGGTTTACGTGTGGCATTTGATGCATTGAAGCAAAATGAAGATGCGGATTATGAAGAGTTTTTCGAATCATGGGCACGCGTATGGCGTGAGAAAGTGACAGATGAGTTCGCAGCGTACAATGCGCTTTCAGCTGTACATTCGCCAAGCCCATTACGCGTTAATGTTCAGTTACCGAACATGGATGAATTTTATGAAGTCTATGATATAGATGAGGATTCACCGATGTTTATACCTGAAGAAGAACGTGTAGAAATTTGGTAGACTGATAAAAAATTGGGGGCATGTTCCCATATGAAAATTAGAATCAGCGTAATACTGAGCATGATTTTGGCATTGGTTTTGACGACGGATATTTCAGCTGATGTCGATGATTATGAAAATCGATATGTCGAAATGACGCTCTCACGATATGACGATGCGGTCATTACAATCGGTGTGATCGATGGCTCTGATCGTTCATATTATGTCTACACAGAAGACGGTACCGAGGAGAACGATGAAGTTTATCAGTATGAAATTGGTTCGATTACTAAGACGTTTAATGGTATTTTAACAGCACGTGCAATTGAAGAAGATAAACTCTCACTCGACGATACGATTGACGACATACTTGATTTTGATCGTAACAGAAACTTTCCAACAGTAGAGGAATTGCTGACGCACACGTCTGGCTATGCGAGCATTTACTACAGTGAAGAGAGCAACGATAGAAATAATCCATTCGCAGGTATCTCTAAAACTGAAGTCTTGCGTCAGGCTGAAGAATTTGTGTCGCGGAGAGATACTTATCAGTATTCAAACTTCGGTGCGGCAGTGCTTGGGCTCGTTTTAGAAGAAGTTGAAGATGAACCATACGATGCAATGATTGAAGGATTGTTCGATGAATTCGATATGAGCAATTCAATCGTCTACTCTGAAACAGAAATATTGGAAATTGAAGAAAATTGGGAGTGGAATGAGGGCGATGCCTATATTCCAGTTGGCTCAATTATTTCAGACGTTGAAGATATGATGAATTACTTGCAGGTTAACATTGATAGTGAACTGGACGGTGTAGAACGCTCTCATATGATGCTTGAGTCACTCGATCGAAATCCACAGCGCATTCGTGATTTAGAAATCCGCCTCGATGGTATCGGTTATCATTGGCGCATCGACGAGGAGAACTAGATTTATTATCACTCGGGTCAGACATCGGATTATAGTAGTTACACGGCATTTAATAAAGAGGAAGAAGTGGGCGTCGTCGTCATGGTAAATACCCCACCAGCAAGAACGCCTTCACTACCTGTATTAATCGGTGTGGATATCATGCATGACCTACTTGATATTGATAATATGAACGATCGGCGCAGACGATAAAAACCTAGCGTGTACTTTAAAATTTACAGCTGAATAAAACTGTATTAAATATTGCGAATAAGTGTAAGAACTGATATAATGTTTGATTGTGAGTAATGAAAATTATTCCTTGCTAGCTGTCATCAGTTAGCCGCAAAGACCATAAGGAGGTGTAGATTATGCGTGCATATGAAATTTTATATGTGATCCGTCCTGATATCGAGGAAGATGCGAAAAAAGCGTTAGTTGAACGTTTTGATACGATCTTATCTGATAACGGCGGAGAAATCGTCGAATCTAAAGAGTGGGGTAAACGCCGTCTGGCTTACGAAATCAATGATTTCACAGATGGATTCTACCAAATCATCAAAGTTAATGCTGATGAAACTGCTACTAGTGAATTCGATCGTCTTGCTAAGATCAACGATGACATCATTCGTCATATCATCGTTCGTGATGAGCAAGCTGAAGCAAAAAAATAATGAACAACAGGAGTTGATTACATGCTAAACCGTGTCGTACTCGTTGGCCGTTTAACACGAGATCCTGAATTAAGAGTCAGTCAAAGTAATATACCTGTAGGTACGTTTAACTTAGCAGTTAACCGTCCTTTTACAAATCAGCAAGGTGAGCGTGGCGCAGATTTCATTAACTGTGTTGTGTTCAGAAAACAAGCTGAAAATGTAAGCCAATATTTGAGTAAAGGTAGCTTAGTGGGTGTGGATGGAAGATTACAATCACGTAGCTATGAAAACAAAGAAGGCCAAAAAGTATATGTTACTGAAGTCGTGTGCGATAGCGTTCAATTCCTAGAGCCGAAAAACAGCAACAACCGTCAAGATACGAATTCTAGTATCGCTGATGGTTACGCGAATGCTTACGGTGGTGGCCAACAAACTGGTTCACGTCAACCGGAGCGCAACAATTACAATTCATCATATGCGAATTCGAACAACCGTCAGAAAGAAGAGAATCCGTTCTCAGATGCTGACAATGGTCCAGTAGATATTTCAGATGATGATCTACCACTTTAATTTTAAAACTCAGTATCAATCAGTAAATGCGTAAGCAATGTGTGAAATTATATGTGCAACACCACCGCGTATGTGTGAACGCGGTGGTGTTTTTTATTTACAAAGTTCAGAAAAAAGCACATTTGACTCCTAGGGGAATAGCGTATGCAGCGAGACTACAGGCTCGCGCAACGCCCCAGGAAAGCAAATGTGCTTTTTGAATTTAGACTCCCATAAAATTAAAACATCACTTTAAACAAACGATCGGTCGCTTTTGCCCCAGCGATATCTTTCTCTGTTAGACCATCTTCTGAATACGTGCGCCATCCGACGGTTACTTCTTTATAACCGATACGAATTTCAGGGTGATGAATGACTGCCTCAGCATAAACGCTCACTTTTTTAGCAAAGTTTGCACCATCCAAATGGTTTTCAAATGTAAACTTCTTAACAATAAGGTCATCATTCTTCAGTACCCAGTCTTTATCCTCAAGTTTCTTTACTTGTTCCATCACTGACAT
>DYYI01000030.1:0-22529 GCA_020741755.1 Aliicoccus persicus
GAACTTTTCTCACTCGAGCTTCCATCGTCATGCCCAGTTTCTCCGCCACACGCATCATGCGCGCATTACCGGACCATGTTGTCAGTCCGATCCGTGGCAAGTCGACTTGCCTAAACAAATGATCAATCCACTGGCGCAATACTCGGGTCCCGATGCCTTTACCCCATTGTTTTCCCGCGTATAGTACGATTCCTACTTCAAGCCACTTCTTCATTTCATCTTCATAATAATAAGTGACGATACCAATGAATTCACCATCGACCAAAACTGCTTGTCGTGATGGTTGATTCAAATAGTCATACTTTTGATACAAGAAGTTTTCATAAGATAAAGCCTCATGCTCAAAATACGGTGCATCCCACTTTTTCCATTCGGGATTTTTATCTTTAAAAGCAAGTGCCCAAAGTTCTGGTAAATCTTTTTCTGTTATTTTTCTTATCTCTAGATTACCGTCGATTAAACTATCCAATAAACTTCACCATCACTAAACAAGGATTCCATTCATCCCAAAGCGTCGGAAACACTTCTAATCGCTTGAATCCGACGGACTCATAAAATCGAATGGTTGAATCATATTCATCATAATGTCCTTCATCGACAGTTTTAACTTGTAAGAAGTCATATTCCCCTCTGACCGTTTCTTCAAGTGCTGACTGCAACGCTTTACCTATACCTTGATGGTGAAACGCTTTTTTGACACCCATGCAATGGATCTCCGTTGTACTTTTGCTTGTTTCTTTTAATGTCACGAAACCCAGCACTGCATTGTCATCAAACGCTGCCCATAACGGTAAGTCTCTTGCTTCGTCTATATATGCTTGCGTTGACTCTGGTAAACCAAACCACTCTGGCAGAGCTGCGAGTACTTCTTTAACAATTGCTGCTTTTTCTTCACTGTTTTCAACAGCTATAATTTTCATACTTAACCTCCTAAAATTGAAGGTCTTATCGTGTGCGACCTTCCTGCACATTTTGATTAATTTCGATTAAAGTTTTCATGTGTATCACGTCCTTCTTAAGAGATAGGGCAAGTATACATACTCGCATAACATTTGTAAATATTCACATCATCGATTATAAATAAACTAGGTAGGTGAATGTTATGGATATCGAAGCTGTTATTTCACATATAAAAGCTGAATCGAACACTGTTACTGTCCATGCGCTTGCTGATAAGTTTGGATATAGCGAAGCGTATTTTAGTCGTGCATTTAAACAGGAAGTTGGTATATCACCGAGTGCGTATATACAGGCTGTGAAACGCGAACAAGCGATTGAAGAAATTATCTCTAGCGATCATTCAATATTAAGCTCACAGCTAAAAGCGGGTTATTTAAGTGAAGGTTCTTTTTCGAACTTGATAAAAAAAGCCATGTCCATTTCGCCGAAACAACTGAGTAAAAAGAAACTTGAAATTATGAAAGATTACAATGACTCTGAAAAAGAATATTTAGAACAAAAAGATGATGCTGGATATGATTTACACGTCTCAATCAAGTGTGGTGAAGCATTCGACGGCATTGTCTTTATCGGTCTATTTAAAAAACCAATCCCTGACGGACCGCCTGTCATCGGGATACCAATTTTAAATTACACAAAGAAAAACTGTGTTGATTTTTGTAACGTACCTGACGGCAGCTACTACGTCATGGCGTGTGTTATTCACAAAACATTGGATCCAACAAAGCTGTTTGTACTGAAGGATAATTTGAGAGGTAAGGTCGATGAACCATTTGAATTCCCAGGTACTTATAAGTGTGAACTGTTACTCAGACCGCCTCATATTTCTGATCCGCCAATCACTATGAATTTACCGAAGCTGTTTATAGAAACTGTAAAGAATAAAGTGAAAGAATTTAGGTCAGATTAAAATAAATTTTTAAATGTGTAAGCGTGTACAATCACTGTGAGGAGATGATTCAATGATTGTATCACAAGTGTTAACAGCAGGAAATTTAGATGAGATGATTGCATTTTACAAGGATGTATTTGGTGAAGTAGAGGTCTTAGAATCGAAGGATTTTCGTGGCAATCAGAACAATCAGTATCGACACGTGAAAATTCTTGGTCATGAGTTTTACTTGATGAATGGTGGAGAAATTACGGATCAGTTACCTGCAATGCATTATATTGTCGTTTTTCCTAAGTCACGTTGCTCTGAACTTATTCCGTTACATGAGAAACTAAGAGTTGGTGGGCAAGATTTAAGCCATGTGAAGGATATGAATTTTACGGAGGAACTATTTCTACTGCGTGATAAGTATGGGGTCCTGTGGAATTTTTGGTCAGATTCTCATTGTGAGAAACCAGAGATATTGCCAAGCATGGTGTTGAGTGATGATTTGGTTGGAAAAATCGATGAAATTAAGGAGTATTATGAATCTGTTTTTGATTCTGTTGAGTTTGGAGATATTACGTATTCGGACGATGGCTTAATTGATCACATGTCAATCAGACTTTTAAACCATCAGCTTCATGTTGTCAGTGAAACATCAGAGAAGGATTTATTTTCTTTCAATTCGATTTCTTCTTTAAATCTCGGATGTGAAACGCAGGAAGAAATCGATCGATATTCAGAGGCACTAGGCGATCATTATTATCCGGGAGGTTGGTTAAGCGATAAGATGGGTGTCATGTGGTGCGTTGATTGGCCGGGGATGACAGATCTTTTATCGATTGCAAATGAACAGCAGGAACAAGCAATTTTTGGAGCTATTATGAATGAAAATCCCATACGTATTGAAGATGTTAAAAAAGCGTTTGAAAATAATAAGGAGTGATTTACCATGTTTAAAGCAATACCATATTTTGTTTTTCAAGATGCAAATGCAGCAATCGCCTATTATGAAGAGAATTTTGACGCAAAATTATTAAGTAAACAAACCGCTGAAGATCCAGCATTTGATGATATGGACAGCATGATTGAAAATCGTGCAGAATTTATTATGCATGCAACGATTGAGATTATGGGTCAACAGTTCTACATCAGTACTTCTTGGGGGAATAAACCAACGCCAAATGAAGATACTTCCGTTGCACTTGTTTTTGACGAGAATGATGATCAAGCGGTAGAAGCGGCAAAGGCGTTCTTTGACAAAGCGAGTAGCACAGGTAGCGATGTTCAACCATTTGGTGAAGCACCCTGGACGAAGTATTTTGGGTCATTCAATGATCGCTTCGGCGTGAACTGGATGGTCAGTGGAATGTAATGTTTTTAATCTCTACATTGGTTCGTTTTCTAATTATGCTTAAAAGTCAGGAGGTATCAACAAGATGATAAAATCGCAAATTATGAATCATCAAGATTTGGATGAAATGATTGCTTTTTATAACGATATATTTGGCGATGTGGAAGTACTTGAATCTAGAGATATTAAAGAGCATGAGAACGATCAGTTTAGGCATGTCAGAATATTAGACCATGAATTTTATCTGATGCGTGGACCACATCATCCAGATAAAGTACCCGCAATTTTTTACATGGTTGTGTTTCCAGAGAATAGACGTCATGAACTAGAACAATTACATGTAAAACTTAGAGAAGGTGGACGTGACTTAAGTCATGTGGAAGATATGAAATTTTCAGATGACTTGTATTTGTTACAAGATAAGTATGGCGTCCTATGGCACTTCTGGTCGGATGATTATTGTGAAGCACCTGGAATTCTTCCGAGTTTAGTCATGCATGATGATATGGTTGGCAAGATTGATGAGATGAAAACATACTACGAAATTATTTTTGAAGACGTCGAGTTTGGAGAAGTATCTTATCTCGATAATGGTTTGATTGACCACGTATCAATGAGATTATTAAACTACGAATTGCAAGTGCGTGAGACAAGTGAGAAGGATTTATTTTCATTAACTGCAGTATCATTGCTCGTGCTAGATTGTGAAACACAAGAAGAGATTGATAAGTATCATAATGGACTAGTGAGTGAGTCGTACTCTGCTGGCTGGTTAAAAGATAAGATGGGCATCGTTTGGATTGTGGACTGGGTCGGAATACACGATCTCTTAAAGGACGCGAACCCAAAACAAGCGAAAGCAATGTTTGCTGCAATTGATAATGAAGATCCAATTTGCATTGAAGATGTAAAAACAGCTTATGAGGATAATGTTGATTGAGGTATTTGGAGTGAAATGTAATTTTTTCAATAATAGTAAAGCCTGTATCTTAAATGATTTGAGAGTACATAAGATACAGGTTGATTTTGTCATGATTATTTCACTATAGTATCAATTCGTTTACCCTACATTAGGAGAAGTTCTTTTTCATTTTACGAATATAGGCGATTTGACCGATATGATAAGCATTATGTGTCGTTGCGTTTCCAATTAATGCCCACCACTCAGCTTCTACTGGAAAACCATTTACATTTGATTCTAGCTTCTCTTCTGTAATTAAATCTTGCCAGCGTAAAAGAACATCCAGTAACTGATCTTTAAGCGCTGTAAAACTTTTATCTTTTGGAATAAGAAAAGTGTCTGCATTATCATCTAACGTCTGAACGACATTAACGTTAGATTGTTCATACCTTAATTGCCACACTTCATTCCAATAGATGAGATGTTGAACAATTTCAGCAATGCTATGACTCGCTTCATCAGGTTTCCAATTCGCATCTTTTTCTGATATTCCCTTTACCGATTCTTGAAAAGAAATATACCAACTATCATCATTTGCATTGGCTAACAACTGGTTTAACAATACCGTTTTAGCGTGGATCATTTATCTTCATCTCCCCGTTAATTTAATTCTATTATACATTTTTATACTATGAGAATAATGAGGCGTGAAGTTTTATTTTCAATCCAAAACTTTATATTTGAATACAGTTAATTGAAGTGAAAGGTAAATAATTCAATAATAGTACAGTATAAATTTTTAATTTAGTTTGGAATCCGTCTCCAAAAGCGTTTGTTTTGTTCTTTTTGTTGAAATCCACGAGATTTATAAAAAGGTATACCAAGTTCATTACCTTCTTGTACAGATACATACTGTTCGGTTGCACCTTGCTTTAAATGTTCCTTGGTAAATGCATCTAAGAGTTTCCTACCAATTCCTTTATATCTGTACACATCGTCCACATAGAAAACAAAAATTTCACTAACACCAGGTTCAGTGATGGTTCCTCCAATTGTTCCTGCAACTCTACCATCCACTAGTGCGACGTGGGTATATGTACCTTTGACAATATCCTCAGCAACTCGTTTATGGTTATACCAAAATTCTACATTTTTAATTTGATATTCTTCAGTATAAAATCCTTCGACAGTTTGTCGCCAACCAATTGAACAAATTCTACTAATTTCTTTTACATGTTCTGTGGTTGCTTTAATGATTGAAATATTCATGTGACTCCCCCATACCTCATTATATTATTTTTATGCGTAAATGGTTATATGGTAAACTTCATTATATAGAGAAAAAGGGAGGATTCACATGTTTAAGAAAGATGAGACACTCGAGTTTTTAACGGAGTTGTTATCGATAAACAGCCCGTCAGGCTATACGAGAAACGCGATTGATTTTGTGAAATCAACGGTAGATGGACTTGGCTTTACAACTGAAATTACACCAAAGGGAAATTTAGTCGTATCGGTTGAAGGTGAAGATACTTCAGTCACGCGTGGTTTAAGCGGTCACGTAGATACATTAGGCGTTATGGTGCGTTCTATCAATGCGGACGGTACGCTCGCATTAACTAAAATTGGTGGACCGATTACGCCGACGCTTGATAGTGAGTATTGTGAAATTATTACACGTGATGGCAAGACGTATACAGGTACGATTCTTTCGACGTCACCATCGATTCACGTACATAAAGATGCTTCGACGAAAAGTCGAGATATCGACAATTTAGTTGTGAAGATTGATGAACGAGTGAGCAACAAAAAAGAAGTCCAAGCACTTGGTATTCAAAATGGCGACTTTGTTGCTTATGATCCAAAAGTTCAGATTACAGATTCAGGTTTTGTGAAGTCACGCTTCTTAGACGATAAAGCATCCGTTGCCTTACTTGTGAGCGTGTTAAAAGCAATTCATGCAGGTGATGTAAAGCCAAAGACAAACTTGAAGTTTATCATCTCAACGTATGAAGAAGTCGGTCATGGTGCTGCATGGATTCCAGAAGAGATTACGGAATTTCTAGCAGTTGACATGGGTTGTATCGGATTGGATTTAGATTGTACGGAATTTGATGTTTCGATTTGTGCAAAAGATTCATCCGGTCCATATGACTATGAGTTAACTTCTACGCTCATCAATCATGCGAAGCGTTTGGAATTGAACTATGCAGTAGATATTTATCCGATGTATGGTAGTGATGCCAGTGCAGCACAAAGTGCGGGTGCAAACATTCGCTCTGCATTAATAGGTCCTGGTGTCGCAAGTAGTCATGGTATGGAACGTACGCATGTCGATGCACTCGTTAACACATTTAAATTATTAGTTGCTTACGTTGAAAATTAAAATATATTTTTGATACTTTAAAAGGTCACACAATTGTGTGGCTTTTTTTTGTTTGAAAATTTATATAAGTAAAAATGTATGACATTAACAGTAATAGAATAATAATGCACTTGTGGGTCGTTTTTGCTTCTGTTAATATTGAAATGCAAACGTTTTCTTATACTGAAGTAAGGCGACTTTACTTCAATAAAAAATGATTAAGGGGAGAGAACATGAAGAACAAAATACGAAGGAAATCTTATTTGAGCATCGGAACATTGGTAGCTATATTCAGTGTGATTTTCTTACTGTTTACACAGAAAGAAACGATGGCACAAGAGGATGAAATCGAAGAGGGATTCTTTAGAGTACACTTCGAAACACTGCTATCTGATGACATTGAAGATTTAGGTCTATGGCTATGGCACGATGTTGCAGCACCATCTGATAACTGGCCGACGGGTGCATTGCCTTTTACAGATGCTGTTGAAACAGATTATGGATACTACATGGACTTTGAACTCGCTGAAGATCCACAGCGTATCGGTCTGTTAATCAATTCATTATCTGGTGATGGGCAGACAGAAGATATGGAGTTTGATCTTGCGACTCCAGATATGAACGAAGCTTGGATTACAAGTGATTGGGAGCTCTTGACATACGAACCAATTACTGATGAAAACACAATACGCGTGAATTATTTACGCGAAGATGGTGACTATGAGAACTGGGCACTGTGGACGTGGGGAGACGTTGCTGAGCCGACGGAAGATTGGCCAAATGGTGCACACGACTTAGACCCATCTGGGGACAACGGTGCGTTCTTTGATTTAGAAATTGCTGAAGATGCGTCTGTCATTCAGTTTTTATTCGTCAACAAAGAGACAGAAGAGCAGTCAGAAGATCTTTCATTTGATGACTTAACACAGTCACAAATATTTTTACGTGACGGAGATAGTCAGGTGTACACGAATCCAGACTTCTCGAGTGAAGTCGGTGTAACGCGTGCAGAACTCATCTCTGAAACAGAGATTGAAATTGAATTCCACTCGACGGAAAATCTGGATGAGGAAACAGTTTTGGAATTAATTGAGTTACATAATGCTGACGGTGAAGCATATGACCTTTCAGATTCAACAGTAACGATAGATCATGACAACAATACGGTATTACTCACGGGTGAATTTGATACGGAGTCAGGTGCGTATACGCTCATTATCGATGAGCAAGAAAGGTTGGTTCAGATGGGTTGGCGTTTGAAAGATTCTAATTACGCATATGATGGCGACTTAGGTTTGCACTTTGATGATGATGGTGTTCCTTCACTTAAAGTATGGTCACCAAGTGCGACTCAAGTAAACGTCATTTTATACGATAAAGACAATCAAGAAGAAATTGTTAGAGATGATATTGAAATGACTCAGGAGGCGCTAGGTGTCTGGGAAGTTGTTTTAGATGAAGAGACGACTGGACTATCTGACGTGATGGGGTATTTTTATCATTTTGAAATTGAGCGAGAAGGCGAAACTGTTCTAGCGCTCGATCCATATGCACGTTCGATGGCGGCTTGGGACAATGGAAATCCTGACAATTACGTCGGTAAAGCAGCGATTGTAAATCCGAGTGAAATTGGTCCGGAACTTGATTACGCAACAATCGATGGATTTGAGAAACGTGAAGATGCGATTATCTATGAAGTGCATGTGCGTGACTTTACATCAGATGTGGATATCGATGATGAACTTGAAAGTCAATTCGGTACATTCAGTGCGTTTGTTGAGCGTCTCGATTACATTGAAGACTTAGGTGTTACTCATATTCAGCTTTTACCTGTCATGAGTTACTTCTTTGCAGATGAGTTTAACAATGATGAGCGCATGACGGAATACGCGTCGACAAATACGAACTACAACTGGGGCTATGACCCGCACAGTTACTTCTCTTTAACAGGTATGTATTCTGAGAATCCTGAAGATCCAGCGAAGCGTATTGAAGAGTTTAAAAACTTAATCGATGAAATCCATTCACGTGATATGGGTGTCATTTTAGATGTTGTTTACAACCACAACGCAAGTTTACATTTATTCGAAGATCTAGAACCTAACTACTATCACTTCATGGATGCAGACGGCACACCACGTACGAGTTTTGGCGGTGGACGTTTAGGTACGACACATGAGATGTCACGTCGCATTTTAGTCGATTCAATTACGTACTGGGTGGATGAATATAAAGTCGATGGTTTCCGCTTTGATATGATGGGTGACCATGATTCAGAGTCGATTCAAAAAGCATATGATGAAGCATCCGAACTCAATCCAAACATCTTGATGATTGGTGAAGGTTGGGTCACATACGCAGGTGATGCGGGTGATGACGTAATACCTGCTGATCAACAATGGATGGATCAAACATCAGCGGTCGGTTCGTTCTCTGATGAGATACGAAATGAATTGAAATCAGGTTTCGGAAGTGAAGGTCAACCGATGTTCTTAACTGGTGGCCGACGTTCAATTGAGACGATTTATAATAACTTAGTTGCGAACCCAGGTAACTTTAATGCAGATGAACCAGGTGATGTCGTGCCATATATAGCGGCCCATGACAACTTGACACTGCATGACGTCATTGCACAATCGATTAAAAAAGATCCGAAAGATCACGCACAAGAGATTCATGAACGCATTAGAATCGGTAATCTGATGGTGCTAACGGCTCAAGGTACACCATTCATTCATGCAGGTCAGGAATACGGACGTACGAAGCAATTCAAACATCCGGACTTCAGTGAACCGGTGGATGAAGCAGATGTGCCGTACAAGTCTACATTCATGACAGATGAAGACGGGAATCCATTTGAGTATCCGTACTTTATCCATGATTCGTATGACTCGTCAGATATTATCAATAGATTTGAATGGGCTAAAGCAACAGATGAAGAAGCTTACCCTATCAACACATTAACTCGTGCATATACGAAAGGATTGATCGAGCTTCGCAGAAGTACGGATGCTTTCAGCAAAGGCACGATGGAGGAAGTGAATGATTCTGTGTCGTTGATTGATGTACCAGAGATTGAAGACGAAGACTTAGCAATCGTCTACCGTGCCGATTCGTCGGACGGTGATACATTCTACGTACTCATTAATACAGATGAAGTGGAACGAGAATTTACTTTACCAGTTGATTTAACGGGCGGTGACGTGATTGTCGATCGCGAGAGTGCGGGAACTGAAGCAATTGCTGAACCAGTCGGTGTGACAATTGATGCAGATAAAGTAATACTCGAACCATTAACTGCAGTCATCGTTAGAGTGAGTGATGATGCTGACGATGAGTTAGTTGGAGACGATGGAGCGGATGATGCCGTGAACGAAGACGCAACTGAAGAAGACGCATCTGAAGATACTAGTGTAAATAGCCCTGTTATAAACGAAGACGGTACTGTCACATTTAACTTCCAAGGTGATGCCAACACGACAAGTGTTGGTGTCCCTGGAAGTTTTAATGAATGGGACGAGTCTGCATTCATGATGGAAGAAGGCGAAGATTCAGTCTGGTCGTACACAGTTGAACTAGAACCAGGCGTTTATGAGTACAAATTGTTCCACAATAACGAATGGACAAACGACCCTTTAAATGATGTGGAATTAGAAAATACCAATAACGAGTTAATCGTACCTGGGTTGTGTGTTGAAGGAGCAACTGAAGTTGAAGCGGGCACAGAAATTACATTCAATACGATTTATGTCGAGCACGAAGGGGAAGAATCGGAAGTTGATGTGGAATACGCAATTTCTGAAGCGTTCGATGGTGTCGAATTAGACGGAAATACTCTGACAATTCCAGAGGATGCTGAAGCAGAGTCTACAATTGAAATTGTCGTGACAAGTGACGTCGCTGAGACGACACATACAGTTGTCGTACTTGATGAACTGTATCAATACACGATAAACTACTCGCGTTCTGATGATACACAGATGGATTGGGATATGTGGATATTCGGTGAAGGTATGGCGGGTGATGCCCATTCATTTACTGAAGAAACAGAAGATGGCTATGCACAAGCGACGGTAAGTTTTCCAATTGATGAAATTACAATGATCACACGACCGGGTGACTGGTCACAGCAAGAAATGGACCGTGTCATTTCGATTCCAGAAGGCGAGACAGAAGTTGAAGTATGGATCAACGCGTTAGATCCAACAGTTTATTATGAGAATGATTCGATTGAAGAAGTAGAATCACGTGTCGTTCAACTGACATACGTTCGAGAAGATCAAGATTACGAAGATTGGAATGTGTGGGTGTGGAACACAGGTGCACAAGATGATGAGATTCTATTTGACGAAGTTACCGATGAAGGTGCAGTCGCGAATATTGAAATCGGTCAGAATACGACGGAGATTGGTTTTAAAATTCGGTTAGGCGATTGGGAAGCAGAAGATGCTTACAATGAAGACCGTATGATTGAAATTGATCCGAATGAACAGATTACGAAAGTAACTGTCTATGAAGGTGTCGGTGAATTTGAACAGGCACCATCGATTTCTGGACCAGACATTGTAAATGGCAACGTGACTTTCTTCTATAGAGATCCGGCTCTTTATCTGGCGGATGAGTTAGACACGATTGAGCGTGTTGAAGTTCAACTTGTTGGTGACGGTGTCGAAGAATCGTATGAAATGACATATGATGAAACGAATAATTACTTCGTGTATACCGTTGTTGGCGTTGAGTCTGGTGACTATGAATATAGTTTCTTAGTAACGCAAGATGGGGAAACGACTGAAGTTGAAGATCCATATGCTGAAGGTAATTTTAGTTTTCAAGAAGTAGACGTTTCGATTGAAACATCGGTGACACCGGAAGCAATCTCTTATCAAGAACATGCGGTCGTATCGATTGATGCAAGCAGTAGTGACGATGCAGAGTTCTCGAGGGGTTTTATCGATTTGACTGAAGTCGGTGGTCCAGAGAGGGTTGAATTTGACGTCGAACTGATGGCGCATTCGATCGCGGTTGCTGAAGAGACGAGTGTTGGTGAGAAAGTATTGCCCGTTACTTTAGTCGATGAATTTGGTAATCATCATACGTCTGAAGTATCCGTTGAAATTGTGGAACGAGAAGTGAGTGATGGCGCAGATTTTGATTGGGATGAGGCGCGTATTTACTTTATGTTGACGGACCGATTTAGCGATGGTGATGAATCGAATAATGATCCAAATGATGTCGGATATGATACAGACCATCCTGAAAGTTATCATGGTGGTGACTTCCAAGGAATTATTGATAACTTAGATTACTTGGATGCGCTCGGTATTAATACGATTTGGATTTCGCCAATCGTTGACAATATTGATCACAACCAACGACACGGTCAAGACGAATCTCAATATGGTTATCATGGCTATTGGGCGAAAGACTTTACATCAATCGATGAGCATTTTGGAGATTTAGAAACATTTAAAGCTCTGATTGATGAAGCGCATGATCGCGATATGAAACTTATGGTTGATGTTGTGTTGAACCATACGGGTTATGGATTAAAGCCGACGGATTCTGGTGATGATGTGCCATTGTTCCCAACAGACGAGGATCGCGCAGTGTTTGAAGGCATGATTCGCGAAGATATCGTATTGGGCAGCGAGACGATGAGTGAGTTGGATGGATTGCCAGACTTGGTAACTGAAGATGCAGCAGTACGCGAGCAAATTATCGAATGGCAAACCGATTGGATCGAGAGTGTAAGAACGGATAACGGCAACACGATTGATTACTTCAGAGTCGATACAGTGAAGCATGTCGATAATACGACATGGAATGCGTTTAAAAATGAGTTGACGTTACAAAAGCCAGACTTCAAGTTGATTGGTGAATGGTTTGGTGCAAGTGTGAACAATACAGCAGACCAATTGAACACAGGTCGTATGGATTCATTGCTAGATTTCAACTTTAAATCGCAAGCGCAGAACTTTATCTCAGGAAATATTGAGAGTGTGGAGGCGAGTTTGGTCGAGAGAAATGAACAAATCGATAATTCGGCGATGCTCGGACAGTTCTTGAGCAGTCACGATGAAGATGGATTTTTAGTGACGGCCGCTGGAGACGATGAAGGATTGTTTAAAGTTGCTGCAGCGTTGCAAATTACGGCAAAAGGACAACCCGTCGTTTATTACGGTGAAGAAATTGGAATGAGCGGTGTGTCAGCAGGCAACATGGATGCAGGCGAGTTTAGTGAGAATCGTTATGACTTTGACTGGGATCGAGTTGAAGGTGATGGTGCTGATATGTTGGCGCATTATGAAAAACTGTTGAACATCCGAGCAGACTATTCGGTTGTGTTTTCTAAAGGAGACCGAATGTTTGTCGCAGGTTCTGATGAAGAAGGATATTCCGTGTTTGCGAGGAACTGGGAAGATGAGCAAGTGCTGGTCGGGTTGAATATTGGAGAGGACTTGGTGGAATCTAGTTTTGAAGTCGATTTTGAAGCAGGTACAGAGTTGGTCGATCTATACAATGATGTAAGTTACGTCGTTGATGATGATCAGATGGTGGAGATCGAAATCCCAGGAAATGTAGATGGTGGAACAGCAGTGTTAGTTGTTCAGTAGGTTGATTTGGTGTAAGTATGCACGCTTTAAGATCA
This sequence comes from Aliicoccus persicus, assembly GCA_020741755.1. Classification (GTDB taxonomy): domain Bacteria; phylum Bacillota; class Bacilli; order Staphylococcales; family Salinicoccaceae; genus Aliicoccus; species Aliicoccus persicus_A. The sequence goes on from DYYI01000030.1 coordinate 13,104, forward strand.
TTTCGTGGTAACTCAGGACTGAAAAGTGGGATGAGTTACCACGGTTTATGATTTCATGCTCACTCAGGTTTGAAAAGTGTAGTGAGTAAGCACAGTTTGGGATTTCATGCTCACTCAGGCTCGAAAAGTAGGGTGAGTGAGCATGGTTAGTGATTTCATGCTTACTCAGGCTCGAAAAGTGGGGTGAGTTACCGTGGTTAGATCCACATCTGCCAATTCAAACTCAAAAAGAGACTTGAATTGGCAATATTCTCTTGTTCCTGCCAATTCAGAGCCGAAAAATATCTTGAATTGGCAGGTTTTACTTTTTCCTGCCAATTCGAGCTAAGAAAATGGTTTGAATTGGCGACTCTTGGAATTTATAGCTAACTCAAGCCAGAAAAGTGAGGTGGGTTGGCCCGAAAATCAATCTGCGTGTCCGTGAGCAACCCTCATTGGAACGCAAATCAATCTGCGAGTCCGTGAGCGGGTCTCACAGGAACGCAAATCAATCTGCACATAATAAAGTCTAGACCTGGCAATCTACCGGGTCTGGACTTATTCTAATAAACTACTCCAAATACATCTTTTTAAACTTTTTACTCGGCATCGGGCAATTCTCAGCAACGCGAGAACCATCCGCACCGCCGCCGAAGCGATCACGATTTCTCGCTACCCATTTATAAACATCATCCCGAATGACATCGGGAATCCACAGCAACAACTTAAACGGAATCATGCGATGGTGCATCGCATCCAACGCACGAATCACAGCAGTCGAATGTTTATAGTAATCCCTATCAACAAAAATAACAGATTTTCTCCCAATAAGTTCCGGCACGTTCGCCTTAGTCCACGTACTATCGAAATCTGTAATTTTCAACTCCGGATTTCTATTCCACTTCACGACGAACCGCGCCATTCGATTGCACAAAGCACAGTCGCCATCAAAGACTATAACTTTCATTTCAAAACCTCCATCAATTAACCATCATACCAAGATAAAGTCCATCACCATGCCCAACTCTTTAAATTCCTACATATTCACATGGTTCGGGTTCAACTTCCCGTAGATTAACAAGTTGTGATATCTGCCATCGAGTCGCATTGCGTCACACAGCACAGCTTCCTTCGAAAACCCGAGTCTCTCCGGCACCTTACGGCTGGGTTCATTCAACTCACAAACATGGATCTCAATTCGATGTACGTCCCACTCATTAAACACGAAGTCGGTCATGCTTGAGACGACGCGCGTGATGATGCCACGTTTTTGGTGTGATTTGCCGAGCCAGTAACCGAACTCTACTTTATTATCGCTACGGACAATTTTGTTCAGTGAGAATCCTCCGATAAAAGTCTTTTTATCGTATATACCAAAATGGAAACTATTTTCTTTGGCAAATTCATCTCGAGTGAACTGGATGAATTTTTTGTAATCTTCTGCCGAATGTGTGTAATTGACCCAAGGTAACCAAGTCGCTAAATAATCCCTTGAGGCATCAACTTCTTTGAATGCACCGTAAGCGTCACGCTCGTTCATAATTCTTAAAGTTAGTTCATCATCGATTTTAAAACTCAACATATCAATCACCGCTTTCATTAGTAAGATAAATATACAACACGGACCATGATGGTGCAATTGTGCGTACAAAACGGGTAAGTATCACGTAATATTTTCATCAAATTTTAATAATGACGAAATCGTTTGCACGAATTCTATTGACTTTCTTATGTAAGCGTTTTAAAATTGAATTGTATAATACAATTAAAGGAGAGTTCTCAATGAAATTCAAGAATTTTATGTACACAGGTATTCTTGCATCAGCACTTGTTTTAACAGGCGTAGCGATTGGTAACGATGAGGCTGTTAAAGCACAGGATGAGCCAGAAAAGCCAGAGAGTTTAACAGTTTGGTTAGATGGTGACGTACAGTTCGAAGTTTACCCAGAAATCTTTGCACGTTTCACTGAAGAAACAGGTATTGAAGTAGAAGTTTCTGAGATTGCGATGAACGACCAGCTTGACCAAATTTCTTTAGACGGACCTGCTGGAAATGGTCCGGATATTTTCCAACAGCCACACGACATGATCGGTAGTGCATACTTACAAGGTTTAGTTAAAGAAATCAATCCTGAAGACGTTGTAGATCTTGATTTATTCAACGAAAATGCGATCGATGCATTCACTTACGATGGTCACCTTTTAGGTCTTCCATTTGCTGCTGAATCGATTGCACTATACTACAACACGGATTTAGTTGATGAAGCACCAACGACTAAAGAAGAGTTAGAAGCAATCATGGAAGAGTTCACAGATGAGTCAAGCAACCAATACGGTTTCTTAATGGAATCTACTAACTTCTACTTTGCTTATGCGTTCTTATTCTCAGGTGATGAATCAATCTTCAGCGTAGATGAAGAAGGTAACTACGACTCAACTGATATCCAAGTTGCATCTGAAGGTGTAATTGAACAAGCGGAAGCTTATAAAGAGTACTTTGAACAAGGTTATTTATCTTCTAACATCAACGGTGATGTATTAGATGGATTATTCTTAGCTGGAGATGCACCGGTTGCATTAACTGGTCCATGGAAACTTGCTGAATACTCTGAAGCATTAGGTGATTCTCTTGCAACTGCGCCACTACCAGAATTTGATGGTGAGCCAATGACGCCATTCATGGGTGTTAAAGGTTGGATGATGAACGAATACACTGAAAACGAGTACTGGGCACTTCAGTTATTACAATTCATGACAAACCAAGAGAGCTCTCAGTATGTTGTAGATAACATGCAAGAATCAGTACCACGTTCCGACGTTGAAAACGACAACGAATTGTTAGCAACGTTTGATGAGCAAACTGCAAATGCTGTTCCAATGCCAAACATTCCAGAAATGGCACAAGTTTGGGAGCCAATGGAAAACGCATTAGTTTTCATCTCTCAAGGTGAAGACGTAACTGAAATTCTTGAAGAAGCGAAAGCTAATATTGAAGCGAACATTGAAGCCGCAGGTGGATCTTCTGCAGAATAATATTTAATGGAATAACAAGGAGGAATGGATGTGAAAAAAAATCCGATTTTGGCCGCAGTCTTATCCATCCTTCCTGGGCTGGGCCAATTATACAATAAGAGGTACATCAAAGCTGGTGTCCTCTTTATTCTTTTTGTCTCATTTATTTCGGTGTTCTATCAATTTTTAGCAACTGGTATTTGGGGTATTGTAACGCTTGGTGAGACGCCACGGGAAGACGATTCACGAACATTGCTAGCACAAGGGATTATTGCATCGCTTGTCATCATCATTGCTCTCATCTTTTATTTCGTAAATATACGTGATGCATATAATGACGCAAAGCTGATTAACTCTGGTGACTTCAGAACAATGTTCCAACGTTTCAGAGACACGTGGGATAAAACTTTCCCGTATGCGATTATCGCGCCGGGGTTATTTTTATTAATCTTCGTCGTTGTATTCCCGCTGTTATATATGTTCTTCCTAGCGTTTACGAACTACAATCTCTATAATTCGCCACCTGCAAATCTATTGGATTACGTCGGATTTGACAACTTTAGAAACTTATTGGAAGTCGATATTTGGAGAAATACATTCTTTAGCGTATTCACATGGACGATCATTTGGACGTTAGTTGCAACGACATTACAAATTGCGCTAGCGTTATTGTTAGCAATTGTCGTGAACAATCCATTGATTCGCTTTAAACGCTTGATACGTACGATTTTAATTTTACCGTGGGCAGTGCCTGCGTTCGTTACAATTTTAATTTTTGCCGCGATGTTTAACGATCAGTTCGGTGCAATCAACGCTCAGATTATGCAACCGATATTCGGTACGAATATTGCATGGTTATCCGACCCATTCTGGACGAGATTCGCACTCATTATGATTCAAACATGGCTTGGATTCCCGTTTGTGTTCGCGCTATTTACCGGTGTCTTACAGAGTGTGTCAAGTGACTGGTACGAGGCAGCTGATATGGACGGTGCCTCCAGTTGGCAGAAATTCACTCAGATTACTTTCCCACATATTATGTTCGCAACAGCACCGCTACTCATCATGCAATATGCGGGGAACTTTAACAACTTTAACATCATATACTTATTCAACAACGGGGGACCGGCAGTGCGCGGTCAAAACGCGGGTGGTTCCGATATCCTAATATCATGGGTATATAAACTAACGTTTGAAACGAATAACTACAACATGGCAGCTGCAATTTCATTGATTATTGGTGCGATTGTTGCCATCGTAGCTGCTTTTCAGTTTAGCCGAACGAAAGCTGTTCGAGAGGAAGGTGAACGATAATGAACAAAAAGACAAAGAATCGCATCAGTCAAGTGATTATGTATACATTGATCATAATCATGGCCGTCATTATCTTCTATCCATTGCTTTGGACTCTGGGGATTTCATTAAACCCTGGAACGAGTTTATACAGTGCGTCGATGATTCCAGAAGACTGGTCATTTGAACACTATGTGTGGTTGTTTACAGACCCACGAAGTGACTATTTAACGTGGTACAAAAACACATTGTTCGTTGCGTTTGCAACATCAATTCTCGCAGTAATTTTTGTCACATTAACAGCATATGCGTTTTCTCGCTACCGCTTTGTCGGTCGAAAATATGGACTATATGCATTCTTGATTTTACAAATGTTCCCAGTTCTTATGGCGATGGTTGCAATTTATATCTTATTAAACCAAGTAGGCTTACTCGACACATTATGGGGATTAATCCTAGTCTATGTCGGTGGTGCAATACCGATGAATGCGTTCTTGGTGAAAGGGTATTTCGACACTATTCCAAGAGAACTTGATGACTCAGCGAAGATGGATGGCGCAGGGCACTTTAGAATATTCTTTACGATCATGTTGCCACTCGCTAAACCGATTATCGCAGTTGTCGCATTGTTTAACTTCATGGCGCCATTTATGGACTTTATCTTGCCGCGAATCGTCTTGCGTTCTTCAGAGAACTACACGCTCGCGCTCGGACTGTTCAACATGGTAAACGATGCATTTGCGAACCAGTTTACGCGTTTCGCAGCAGGTTCAATTTTAATTGCAATCCCGATTGCGATTGTCTTCTTATTCTTACAAAGATACTTGATCTCAGGATTGATGTCAGGTTCTACGAAAGGATAAAAGGAGGTTGCATTCGTGGTTACGATCAAAGACATAGCAAGAAAAGCTGGTGTGGCACCTTCGACGGTTTCTCGAGTCATTCAAGACCATAAAGGGATCAGCACAGCGACGAAAGAGAAGATTCGTCTGATTATGGACGAGATGGACTACAGACCGAACGTGTCTGCACGTAATCTCGTACTGAACAGCTCTCATACGATTGCAATGATTTTAAAAAGTGAAGCACACGATGCATATGAAAATCCTTTTAACAATGCGGTGTATAACGGTGTGGTCGAGGCGTGTCGGGAAGACGGCTATTCAATTATATCGACGACAAAAAATACTGAGCGTGAGATATTAGAAGAAGTAAAGTCGCTAATACGCTTGCGCCAAGTCGATGGTTTTATCGTCATGTTCTCTAAGACAGGCAATAAAGTGACGGAATATTTGAGCTCAGTTGGTTCACCATTCGTTGTGGTTGGTAAAGATATCAATCAGAATAGTGATGCAATATACATCGATAACGACAATGTCACCGCAGCTTATCAGTTAACACAACTGATGATCGATAAAGGTATTCGGGACATTCGTGTTATTAACGATGATGAAGGGTTCACAGTTGCAAAAGATCGTATGAAAGGTTTTAAAGATGCACTGCGTGATAATGCACTTGATAGTGATGAATGTATAATTCAAGTAGGTTCAGAATTAGAGTCGATTCGTGATACATTAAAAGAAGCGATTACAAAAAAACAACCAGAAGGAATCATTACATTTGATGGTTACTTACATGCGAAAGTACTCGCTGCACTATACGAGTTAAATATACGCGTGCCGGATGATATGCTGACTGCAACGTTTAATGAATCACCGCTCACACAGTTTGCTTCACCACCACAAACAACGGTTGATATTCATACAGCTGATATTGGTAGGGAAGCAGGACGCGCATTGATCGGTTTAATTCAGGAACCAAACAAGTTAAAATGCAATATAACATTACCGACACAAGTGATTGAAAGACAATCCACGCGGAAGGAATGAAGAAATGTCAGAATTAAAATTAGTAGATATTAAAAAGACTTATGGTAAAGATACGACAGTTGTCGAAGGTTTTAACCTAGAGATTCATGATGGAGAGTTTATCGTTTTTGTCGGTCCATCAGGGTGTGGTAAATCAACGATACTTCGTATGATTGCTGGGCTTGAAGAGATTACAGAAGGTGATTTCTACATCGATGATAAACGCATGAACGATATCGAGCCTAAAAATAGAGATATCGCGATGGTGTTCCAGAACTATGCACTTTATCCGCACATGAGTGTGTTCGATAATATGGCATTCGGTTTGAAACTGCGCGGTACGAAAAAATCAGAGATTAAACGACGCGTAGAAGAAGCGGCAAAAATATTAGGATTAGAAGAATTCTTAACACGTAAACCGAAAGCATTATCCGGTGGTCAGCGTCAGCGTGTTGCACTCGGACGCGCAATCGTGCGTGATGCAGGAATATTCTTGATGGATGAGCCGCTGTCAAACTTAGATGCGAAGTTACGTGTGCAAATGCGTGCGGAAATTTCTAAGTTGCACCATAGATTAGGCACGACTTCAATTTACGTTACACATGACCAAACAGAAGCGTTGACGATGGCATCGCGCATCGTCGTTCTAGATAAAGGTCAAATCATGCAAATCGGTACGCCGAAAGAAGTTTACGATACCCCGAATAACGTATTCGTTGCAGAGTTTATTGGTTCGCCTGCGATGAATATATTTGAAGCTGAATTTAGAGCTGGTCAACTGTATATCGGTGAACAGTCAATCGTTTTACCGGAAAGTCATCAGAAAATGCTGAGAGATGCAGGGTACGATGGAAAAACACTTAAGTTCGGTGTTCGACCAGAAGATATAAGAGAAACGCATACATTCGGTGAATCGAATAAGAGCACTGCATTTGATGTAGAAATCTCAGTTGTCGAACTTCATGGTTCAGAGATTATGTTATTTGCTGAGATGAGCGGACGAGAATTCATCGCACGCGTTGATGCACGTACAGATGTAAAAATCGGCGACGTCGTTCAGTTCAGCTTTGATATGGCCAAATGTCATTACTTCGATAATGACACGGAAGAAGCGATTCGAGCAGAAGTGAAAGCACCAGTTGAGGAAGTCTTAAACTAGCGGAGGGTTTTATTTAATGAAACAAAACGCACGTCAGGCACGTCCAATTGAACAGTATTATACGTCGTATAACATCGGACAATTTGGTATTACTAAGTCAGCGGATAAGCTTGTGTTTTCAACGAATTTAAACGGTAAAAGCAACCTGTTCGAAATGCGTTTACCGAAGACATATCCAATGCAATTCTCTAACAATAATCAAAAGAGCGGTCGCGTAATTATAGATAAGGAAGAGCGATTCATCATCACGACATTTGATAATGATGGTGATGAGAATTACCAATTATACAAAGTGCCGTTTAGTGGTGGTATACCTGAGAAATTATTCGAGACAGAAGAAGGCGAAAAGCACTTAACGTACATGTTCACAAAAGACAATGATGGTTTGATTTTCACATCATCAAAGGGTAACCCAAGTTTTATGAACGTCTGTAAATACACGTTCGATAGTGGAGAAATAGAAGTTCTGAACAAGGGGGAAAACTACTCTACGTTTTTTGCTGCGAAAAGTGATGATGATCAATTGATAGTCTTGCAAGAGTTTCGTGCCAACACGAACACACGAGGTATTATTTTAGATGCGGATGGCAATAAGCACTTGGTGACACCAGATGACTCTAAAGTTCACATCACGCAAGATTTTCATTTCATCGGCGATGACAAAGTATTTTTCATTACGGATTACGAAAAGGACTTTTCTTATTTAGCATCGTTTGATTTGAAAACTTTTGAGTTTACTGAAGAGCTTGTTATTGAAAACGAAGAACTCTCATCCATTAAACAAGATAAAAAGAATGGTGTACTTTATCTAGTTACAACTAAGGGTGTTCAGCATGAATTCTATGAAATGGAATTAAAATCAGGTGATGTAAAAGTCATACCGAAACCGATTGATTTGATTCACCAAATTGAAGTTGTCGATAATGGCGACTTATATATGCTGGGAACGAGTGCACGCATTCCGAACAACATCTTTAAATATGATGTGAAGGCAGCGGAATGGACACAGCTCACAGAAAATAAAATACTTGGTGTTGAAACAGAAGAGTTGGTTGACCCTGAAGTGGTGACATATAAATCATTTGACGGTCTTGAAATAGAAGCGATGTTGTTCCGTGCGGAGGAGTCTGTCGCAAATGGCTATACATTGTTTTGGCCACACGGTGGACCACAAGCAGCGGAGATGAAATTTTTCAGAGCGCTGTTCCAAGTCGCATTGAGCCGAGGTTACAACGTATTTACACCGAACTTCAGAGGTAGTACAGGCTATGGTTCTGAGTTTACGAAAATGGTTGAAGGTGACTGGGGACACGGACCAAGACTTGATAACATCGCAGGCGTCGAGTGGTTGGAATCAGAAGGAATCGCTGACAGTGAACACCTGTTTTTAATCGGAGGAAGTTACGGAGGCTATATGGCACTGTTACTTCACGGACGACACAGCGAGAAGTTTAAAGCAGTCGTTGATATTTTCGGAGTAAGTAACTTGTTCACATTTGTAGAGTCAGTGCCAGACCATTGGAAACCGATTATGAAACAGTGGGTCGGAGATCCGGTTGAAGATAAAGAGAAATTCATTGAGGATAGCCCAATTACTTACTTGGATACAATGACAAAACCAATGTTGATCATCCAAGGCGTGAAAGACCCGCGCGTTGTGAAAGAAGAATCTGACCAAATTGTAGAGAAACTACAAGCGTTAGATCGAGACGTTGAATACCTCGTGTTAGAAGACGAAGGTCACGGATTTTCTAAAAAAGAAAATGAAATCAAAGTGTATACCCGAGTCTTTGACTTTTTGGAGCGCCACAAAGGCTAGTTTTGGTTGAGGTTGGATTAATAATGAAACCCCGAGCGGCGGACATTTTGAGTGTCGGCAGCTCGGGGTTTTTGCGGGTTTTGTAGGTGAATCGGGCTTTATTGAGGGTGATTGTGCCAATGAGAGTGTCTCTTAGTCCGTTAAATTGATTTGCGCGCCAATGAGAGTCGCTCATAGTCCTTTAAATTGATTTGCGCGCCAATGAGGTTAGCACATAGTCCGTCAAACAGATTTGCGCGCCAATGAGAGTCGCTCATAGTCCGTCAAACAGATTTGCGCGCCAATGAGAGTCGCTC